>NZ_QPIP01000031.1 GCF_003344345.1 Wolbachia endosymbiont of Cylisticus convexus
GTTCAAAAAAGTGTGTCAAACCGAAAAAAAGTAATTTATATCAATTTAAAAATGGAGGTTTGACAATGAGTCAAAAAGTAGTAAACAGAACTAACGGATTGGTAGATTATAAAGAGTTGGAAACAAATATCCTGTCGTCTATACGAGAAGGAAGACCGTTGACAGGAAAGGAGGGAGCATTAACACCATTTATAAAAAAGCTGCTGGAGGCGAGTCTAGAAGGTGAAATAGAAAACCATTTATTAGCTGAAAGTGAAGAAAATAATCGCAGAAATGGGAGGAATGGAAAGACTTTACGTACAAGTGCAGGTTCATTTGAGCTGTTAACGCCAAGAGATAGAGAAGGAAGTTTTGAGCCGCAAATAGTCAAAAAAAGGCAAACAAGCTTACATCCAGAGCTTGAAACGAAGATTTTGAGCACATTTGCCAGTGGTATGAGCTATAGAGATATAGCGTCACACGTTGAGGAAATTTATGATCACAAAATATCGGTAGCAGAGATATCAAGTATTACCGACAAATTACTGCCTATAATCAATGAATGGCGTAGTCGTCCACTGCAATCAGTATACCCGATAGTATTTATGGATGGGATGTTCTTTAAGGTCAAGGAGGATGGACATTGCGTAAGTAAATGTATGTACAATATATTGGGCATAGACCAAAATGGCAGAAAAGAAGTCCTGGGCTTTTATTTGGCTGAAAGTGAAGGAGCTAACTTTTGGTTGGAAGTGCTAAATAACCTCAAAGAAAGAGGAGTAGAAGATATTCTGATTGCATGTGTAGATGGGCTAAAAAGCTTTCCTGCAGCCATCAACAGTGTATTTCCCAGTGCAGAAGTGCAGCTATGTATAGTACACCAAATAAGAAATTCTCTGAAATATGTATCCAGTAAAGATGTGAAAGTTTTCATGAATGATCTGAAAAAAATATATCGTGCTTCAAGTAAAGAAATTGCTGAGAATTATCTGCTTGAGCTGGAAGGAAAATGGGGAGAAAAGTATCCTTTAGTTATAAAATCCTGGCAGAACAATTGGGAAAACTTATCCAGTTATTTTAAGTATTCTGGGCCAGTTAGGAAGCTGATTTACACCACTAATCCAATTGAGGGGTTGCATAGACAAATCAGGAAATTTACTAAAACTAAGGGTTCATTTACTAGTACAAATGCCTTGTACAAACAGGTATATTGTGCTATAAAAAAGGTAGAGCAAAAGTGGATTATGGCTCTCCCTAATTGGGCTTTAACTATGTCTCAACTTGATATTTTCTTTCCAGATAGGTTGAAAATTGAGTTGAACTAAAAATGCGGCTTGACACACTTTTTTGAACATTCCCTGATTGTAAATGTTATCTCTATGTCCTATTGAAACAACAGTTACTATACGTTTTGCAGTATCTACACGGTAGACGATACGATAATTACTAGCAACTTTTATTCTTCTATGTCCCTTTAATCTATTGCGTAATGATACACCGTTACCAATAGGATCAGTCTCAAGATATTCTTTTATTGCGTCTTTAATACTTGGCTTGATGTCTTCTGGTAAGGAAGGTAAATTCCTCTTAACAACATGTTTGAGATATTTGATAGTATAACGTTTATTTCCAGATGTCTTCACTATCTTCTATTTCTTCTGCATCATCATCACTTAATTCTCTAATAATTTTAGAAAATGCAATGTCTTCTGCTTCAAGCTCGATCGCTTCTTTGACCAGCTTTCCTGCTAACTTTTGAACAGACTGCTTAGTAGCCTTAGCCAGCTCAATAAGGTGTTGTGAGGTTTCTGTATCAAAGGTTACATTAATCCTTGAATCTGCCATAAATTTTACCGAAGTTTATGAGTAATTATACAACATTTTCCTGAAATTTTCAATAAAGATCTCTTCTAAAAATTCAGAAGAGATCCCTATTGTTAGAAACAAACTATTTCAACTGACTCGAAGCCTGTAAAGCAAAGTATGTGCTTGAATTCACGAATGAAGAAGGTAGTGAACCCCCTAACTGTTCTAGCTCTCTAAGAGAAAGCTTACCTTCAATAACAAGCTTCACATTTTTTTCTTCTTGTGTCTTAACAGATCCCTGATTAGCACAAGAAACAGTGTTTTGTCTTTTTCTTAAATCTTGCATAATTAACCTCTTTAAATTATAATAAAATACAATAATTTAGCAACTTGACAAGTACTACCCCAGTTGATTTAGTGTTTTCTCAGATATCAAACCTTTTTTAAGTAACAATGTATTTTTCACTTCTCTTAAATCTGTAGAAGGACCTCCAAGTTGATCCACAACTTCTGAAATATCCCATTTAGTCGGATCTGGCATATGCGGTAAAAGCCTTCCCCATGAACCTCCTAATTGCTCTAACTCTTTCTCAGGGTATTTTTCTTGCTGCATCTGTGAACCTAACTCCTTGAGCACAGACTTTGCTTCTGGACTTTTTGCTACAAAATCCTCTACTTTATTAGCTCCTTCTGATAAAACTTTTACTTCCTCAGAACTTTCTTGTTGCAATTGTGATGCTAACGCTTCATACAAAGGCTTTGCTTTACTTTGAGGACCTAAAACTACCTCTGTATTTGCTTGCAACTGTTCTTCAGTAACACTATTTCTTTCAATGAATTCTACAGGCTTGTCGGCATGAACGAGAACTTTGATCTTACATTCTTTTCCTTCAACACACCACGTTAAATTCATCTCATATGAACCATGAGCCACTTCATATATTCTCGTCCCATCTTCACAAAGTGTTAAACGCACTCCTCTTGTCTTATCGTCGTCAGGGGAGCAAAGAGTAATTGTTTTAATACCTAGTTCATTGCATGAATCATTATTCAAAAAGTCTAGTAAGTTGATTTCTTTTTTACCTTCAAGCCACTCAAGCCTTATGGAAGGAAAAGCAACTTTATCTTCATCTACATGTTGTTCAAGACATAAAAATTTGAGTTTTAAACCGCTATCTTTTATTTTTCTTAATACTTCTTTTTTCACTTCATCCGTAACAAATCCTGTAATCATAGGACATTTACGATAATTCATATCATATAATCTGCCATTGCTCAGCATGTCGACATCTAAATAATTAGAAGAAAATTTCTCCCACGAATCTTTATCTGAAAAGTGGTAGCCATGTGTATTACCAGGTGGTATTTCAGCTATATTGGAATTTTTATTCACACCTTTATTAGGGAAAAATGGTATTATAGTTTCCCCAAACTTCTTTTTGCTAGACCAAATCCAACTTCTTAAATTACTTAACATAATAACCCCCGTATTTATGCCATAATAAATTATGACATTACGGACTATGCAAAGTCAAGCCTAGAACATGAATCTTTTATGAAAATTAATATGCTTTACGTGATATAGAATTTGCCATATTTCTAGTAGACAACAAGCTTAAAATTTCAGGGAATTTGTGTAAAGGGCATTTCTGCCCTTTACACTTATTTGAAACTTTAGTAGAATTCAAGCGCCAACAAAAAAACTACTAGAACCCATGAAAAAATATCAGAGGCATCAAAATAAAGAGTACCAAAACGAAAAAAAGAGTCAAGAAAAAAAAAGCTTGACTTCTCATTATCGTGTACATCACAACTTCAGCATACGTGGCAGCATACACATAGTTAACGTCAATAGCAAACATGTGCAGGCGCAAATCAATTCTGCAAGGAGAATAAAAGCGCGAGAAAAGTCAGTTGAGCGCAAACTTCCAACTCGAACTTTTGACGATGAGACGCGTCTTACTGGCAGTGAACTACTACAAGTCATGAAAAATGAGGAAGTAAGATGGTTTAAAAATGGCACTTCTGTTCCTCCGGAGCATAGAACCTATCTTTCAGAGGCTTTCAATCCGCACAAAGCAAAGAAAATCTATGCAAGTAGAGCGCAGAAAGAAGCAGAAAGATACTTTGTGAAAGTGGTAAAAGAAAAATTTCGCGATTTAAAAACGTCAAAAGCGCCGGATGTGCTTTCGATTAGAGAAGAAGTAATAGAAAAAGTTCTCGAAAAGTTCAAGAATCACATCGAAATTAGACCAATAATGGTATATGTCAAAAATCTCTTTGTAACGTACGATGAGCATTTATACAGCAAGATGAGCATGAAAGAAAAAGTCGACCACCACATCGATTTGATAATAAAAAACACCAGTGAAGAGAGAGAAGAAAAATTGCTTAGAGGAGGAGCAACGCCGGAGGAAGTATACCACACTTTCAGAACGGTCCAGGGATCCAATCTCTATCGCATCAGGCTGCTGAGCGAGCGAGGAGGAGCTGCGCTTGAAATATACATCAGAAAAGAGCTGGAGCGGCGGCTTAAACTCCTTTTCAACAGGTTTAAAGAGAGAATGATCAAAATTGGTGTCGACACGGAAAAAGACTTTTTCTCGATCGCGCGCCGGCATTTTTCGTTTTTATTCACAAAGAAATACGTAAAAAACAGAAAGAAAACAATGAGGGAGGTACGTCATATCCTTGCTCTTATCAGAGAAAACCCATTTGATGTTCTGAAGGATTACGACAAACTGTGCAAAGGGGTTGGACCACCCTGAACAAGACTGAAAATGTTAAAGTTTCACCCGAAAGTGACCCCCATCGTGCCTAATTGAAAAAAACAACGAAAAGTGCGACGATTATATTAGTTTTAGTATTAGGAAAATGTTCTTACTTAAAAAATAGTAGAGTGAAATCCTTTCATTTTTCTTTCATTTTATAAAAGTTATACACAATACAATATATAAAAGTATATATTATAGTTTTTATAGTATATTCTTATTATAAAAGTCGAAAGTACCCCTATAATATTCTTATAAAGGAAGAAAGAGTTATAGAGAGGTTATTCACAGTTTAAGTATTTTCTTACTGCTTCTACTATGATAGCAGTGCTACTAGTTTTGGTTTCAAATGCTATTTTTCTTAATTCCTGATGCAAATTAAGCGGCAATCTTACCGTCAGTCGATGCGTTTGCTCCATTTTCTTAATGAAAGCATTTGCCCATTGATCATCTCTTGTATAACCTACTGCAGAATTACTAGGAGTTTCATCTAATCTACTTTCTGAAACCTTAGGAATCCGTTTATTGGACATTTAAAACCTCTTTGTAAACAGACTCCATTTCCTCAATTGCTTTTATATCAGCTGGTTTATATTCAATGATGGCCATACCTTTGCCAGAGGCACGTCGAACTGCAACTCGTTCACTTAAGACATTATCGCACCTAGTTAGGTTATTAAAATCACTTAAGAAATCATCACAGTCTTCGATTTCTTTTTTAGCTGTAACTGGATTAGTACTCACTCTATTAAGTAACACTTTTGCGCTTAGATTCCCTGGAACACTAGCAACTAAGTTGCTCAGAGTTTCAAATGTCCACATATCAAACTCAGAAGGAACAATAGGAAATATAGCTAAGTCAGCTAATGATAAAGCAGCTCTTAACGCTTCATTATCAGCACCACCTGCGTCAACAACAATATCTTGATATTTCGACTGTAAAGCTCGTAATTCATTTCTAATTACTGTACCAACATTAATCGTTCGTTTGTCTAGGACTTTTTGACTACTACTAACTCTTGGTAAGTCCGCATTCTCATCTCTACGAGAGGCCCATAGAGTAGCTGTTCTTTGTGGATCAATATCATAGAGAAGAACATCCACTTTTTTGATAACACGCATCGTTGTTATATTTGTAGCTATGGTTGTTTTACCACAACCACCTTTTTGACCACCAACAACTATCAACATAGAAGACCTTCGAGCTTTAACCTCACTATGATGTCAATGTGTCAGTATGTCAATGTGTCAGTATGTCACAAACAAGAAAAAGTGGTTTATTCACCGAATTACCAACAATTCTGTGAATAACTAAAGATCACAAACACTCAAACAAGAAAAAGGGGCTTTTGCTCGCACAGAGACAGCGCCATTCTTTAACACTTTATGGTTATACATATCCTCAGGACAAGGTATTCCCAGACGATTTCTTTCAGGAAACCACATGATGAACTCACTTAACACATCAGCTATATCATCGGTAAATTCAGTTTCAGTATGAATCTTTTCAAATTCATCAAATATCAAATAATGAAAATCTTTTTCTCCTTGCTCAAGAAAGATATGACCTTGCTCGACAAACTGACTACAAGATTGAAACACTTCCATCTTTGACCTGGTTCTTCTTGAGCCTAAAATTAATGTATTTGGCAGCAGTGTTCTCAGATCTGCTATTACCTTAAAGCCTATGCCATGTTCTTCTACGACTATTGCGTGCAGCCTATGCTCGTATTTACTTAGAAACTCATGAATATCGTGTTCAACCGTTGCTGGATCAAGCTTTCTTGCCAACAAGTCCACCCATACTCCACACCTTTTTGGCTGATGTGCAAACTCACTCTTCGTAAAGAACGGCTGAAACACTCCCACCGCTGTTCTATCAAGTGTTTTGAGCGAACCACTGTTGAGATCGATAAATGCTACTAGATCTTTTTCACCAATCTTTTCATAAGCAAAATCAATCTTTTGAAAATATTTTTCATTAAATATTTGCCATTTTGGCTCTGGAGGATCTTGCATGTATTGCGACTGATAAACATAAGGCTCTGCTTTTTCCTTAATTCTTAGCTCCTCCATCGGTAGTCTGTTTTCATCAATACTGGTGCCATCTTCGAGCACTGCTGGAATGATGATCTTTTCAAACTGCCTCTCTGACTTCTTATCCAAATAGCCAAAGATATCGTAAACACTAATTCTCTGCCCAATCACCAAAAATGGTGTGTCAGCAGTGTTACGCCTCGAGGTTATGCACTGCTCAAACTTCTGACAGGCACTGATTAGTGACACGCGACTATAAGCGCAGCTTGCATCGTGTAGATCATCAAGAATAATGCAGCCACCGTACTTTCGACCTTCATCAAAATCAAGCGAGCTATCTCCAGCTCCAGTACCAGTTACATGTCCTGATATTGAAAAGCCATTAACAAAACCTCCTTCCTTGGTTCTTATTACTCGCGTACTTCTGCGCCCAACAATCTTTACATTTGGAAAAACTTGCCGATAAAATGGCGACTCAAGAACAATGTGCAGTTCATTCATCTTCTCACGCATTAAATCCCTTTGATGAGTGATGTACATGAATTTTGCCCTTGGATTGTTGCCAAGGGCAAAAGCTACATGAAAGATGAAACCGAGCGTGGTTTTAGCACAACGTGGTGGTATGTTCCACCATTGGCTGTGTGCTTTTTCAAACACCAAACGATTAACACTGCTAAACAGCAGCCACAGATAGTTTTTACTACCATCCTCTCTCTTTAAATTGAGTCTAATGTTAAATACTCGCAGCATGCCTTGAAACGCAAAGAAACCAAAGTCTTTGCGGCATAAAATAATATCTTCTTGATTTAACACTTGATTTCTTTAATTTTTTAATAGAAAATATTAATCTTAATATAGGTACAGGTACCAATACCTAGAGTATTGGTACCTAAAGCATCATTGCAACCTTACCAATACCTTCACCAAGTCCGCCTAACATTTGATTGATAATCGCCCAGCGATCATTTATCGCTTTGCCGTAAGAAGTGTAACTACCACCTAAGTTCTGACTAATCTGTGCACCAAGACCATGCGCGCCTATAAGACCTTGCAGTCCGCCTAAAGATGAACCGATAAAATCATTTAAACCCTTAGAGGCAAGGTCAGAGTTTAAACTTGCAACTTTAGACAAACCATAACTTGAGCGATCAAGTCCACTTGCCCTTAAGTTATTGCCCAGCGCGGTATTCATTTGATTGCTGATGAACTGCTGATAAGGACTTTCTTTATATTGCGACGCTATTTTATTGATAAATCCTCCGGGATCTGCAATACCCTTTCCAAGACCGCCAAGATTCTCCATATAGCGATCATATAATCCCTTTTGCATCGCAATATTATTTTCAAACTGACGATTAGCTTTAGAGCTACCAAAAAGCCAGTCAAACAAATCTCCAAACATTATTCCTCCCTTTTTACACCAGCAAAGAGTCCAGCTATGCTATCTGCTGTGTGATCGCATAGCCGGGAAACATTGAGCATTTTTTTAATACGTTCTTTGACAATCTCCTTACGGGCTGTGCCAAAACATCTCATTTTAAGTGCGCCACCAAAATAGCGTTTTACTTTGCCCTTCCAGTGCAAACAAAACAGTCCTTCGGCGATAATCTGCAATTTTTTGTAATACGACATATGGCTACCTTTGATGTATTTTTGCTTAAAAAAATACTGATTGTCCTCAAGCAGCACTAAATCAAGCTGTGGATTGCCGTGAAGTAAAAGCGCAATCACTCCCTGATATTCATAACTAATCTGGCGCAATATTTCTCCCTCCAGTTTCCATTTTTCTACGCCTAAAACGTAGCTACCACAATAAAGTGTTTCGTCCCTGACATAGGCAAAACCATTACTCTTACCAAGGTCAATGCTCAAAACATTCTCAGGTATTCTTTTTGCAAGTGAAAATTTTTTTATCTTAAGCTCCACTTTTCTCCCTCAGCATTTTTTCCTCATGAGCATTACGCATCTCCTCTCGCATTACTGCTAACTTTTCAGCCAGAAGATCAACCTCAGCTTTTAGCTCGGCAATTCTTTCTTTCGACTGTATCTCAAGCAATTTAATCTCCTGCTCGCTTGGCTGCTGCGCTTGCTGCATCTGTTGCTCTTGTTGCTGCTGGCCAATGCTCAGCACTTTATCACGTAGAATCTTACTGCTCACCGTGTCTTGATTGAGCAGCATCTCTCCTAAGAGTTCGACACTTATTTGCTGATTAGCTGGACCAAGATACTGCATAACATTCAGCATCAGTTCATTATCCTTCTCACGCTGCTTTTCTAAAGATTCACTTATTTTAATTTTGACATTTGTAGATCTGCTAAAATTAATTAAACTACTTAAAGTCTCATCATCTTGTGCCAATTTGTAAGGTAGTAAGGAAAGCAGAACATTTCCTACTTGGTTGAGCGTAATTTGATGGGCGAAATAATACGAGGTGACACTACCTTCATTTTCCCTCAGCTTGTCACGTAAGGCAGCAGCAGATGAATACTTGCTGTCTTTAACAATGTTGGTAGTGTCACTCCAGATTTGTGACAATAAACTAAGAGCCTGCTGCATTAATACCGCGAGGTTCGGATCAGAGCCAGTTGGAGGTATCACAATAGGCTGTATACCATCCACCGTCGCATATTCTAGTAACATCTCACGAGGATCAGCAAAACGCAGCGTTTTGCTACTAGCAACACTTGCTTGCGGCATTAAAAAGCGATTTTGAAAGTATTTAGCACCATAGTTCATCATCGCTATACAGTGGTTATAGGTCTTCTGCGCATAATGACACATCACACCAAGTGGTCTTGTCACTTCACGATTATCAATATAGTGAGAGCAGCCACCATGAAATACCAGTGGCAGATGCCGATGGCCATATAGCTCTTTGCTTTCAAGAATTTCTTCATTCGTAAACCGATAAAAGGTTATACCATCATTCTTTTTCAGATAAAGATCAGTAACTTCAATGTAAGGAACAGTGTCTTTATCCTTAAACTCGAGCCTCTCAATTTGCGCATATCCCATCTTCTCTAAGCTTGTTTTATATAAGCGATGAGTAATACCACAGTAACGTCCATCGCCCTTGTGGGGCTCGTTACTGTGTGGATCAAAAAAGAAACTCTCTGTACCGTTTATTGCCCTGATTTTAAACGTCAGTTCATCATCTTCGATATCTTCATTGTTGTAACCAAAACCAATATAGAGCGCTGAATAGCCACCGATGATCGCTTCTTTGAGCGCTTTGCTATATTCCACATAGTGATCTTGACTAAAGATTAAATCAGTGATAGAACCGTGCATGAACTGCATCACCTGCGGGTCAGGGCTTTCACCATTTACTTTCAGCTCTAAATCATACTTTTTACCACGCACAGTGTTTAAAATCTTCTCAGCCATTGCAAATGTGACGTTGAAAACTATTGGCTCTGCACCAATGCTCAGCAGCTCTCGTTTTTCATTCTCAGTATATTGCTCACCCATAACCACGAACTTATGCTGACGCCGTGCTTGCTCGATATTTCCACTCCAATAATCAAACCAGCTATTTCGCAGTCTGGTTAAATACTCTAATCTTGTGCCCATTTGCGCATTCCTACTTTGCTACCACTCATCGATGCTTTCTTGAGCATCTCAAGAATAAACCCACCTTGCTCTTCAATGATTCTTCCTTGCAGAGCTGACATTAATTCTCGTGTTACTGGATCTTTGGCTGAACCAAAAGAATACTGCGCAAATAGCTTGGCAATTTTGCCATCAGAAAAACCATTGAGACCTATTTTTGCTAAAAGCAATCGCACACCTCCTGCAGATAACTGACCAAACGATCCTAATTTATCAACAAACTCCATCAATTTCTCCGAAGTAACAGGTGCTATGTGCTTGTTTCTAATTACATTTGCATTTTCCAGTAAAAAACCTCTGATTACTTGCTCCTTAGTAAACACTCCACTGTCAACCGCAATCTTCTGTGGCAACTCGCCAAATATCTCAGCTACTTTTCTTATATTTCCTCCCTGTAGCGCATCACTTGCACCACTTAAGAGTCCCATTGTCTTACTGACATTTGCGCGGAGCGGTAAAAAGTGTTCTTCTAGTTTGCTGATAACCTCTTTAACTTGATTTTCTGGTATGCCATGTTTTTCCGCTAATTTATAAGAAGAACCTCTCAAACCCGACAATATATCAGCAAACTCCTTAGATTTATAACTTCCACTCTCACCAGCAAATTTACTTTCTAAATCTTCTATAATCTTTCTTTGAAAAGGATTATTCGTTTCTTTAGCAGCACTCTTTAAATAACTGCCCACATCTTTCACTCCTATATTTGGCACATCTTTTATTGCCGTATCAAAACCACGGCTAACTATATTGTGCACTGGCTCTCTGCCTTGTTTAAACAGACTTGTTACTGCTTTTCCACCTTTTACTGCTCCAGCACCAAGGCCATGGGCTGCAACAATCAAAGGTGCATCTTCCAGTGTGTCAGTAAGCGCATTAGAAAGAGGATTTTTATCACCTGCTATTCCCCTCTCAGCAGAAGTGCCAGCAAAAGCTCCAACCAAACCTCCAAGGCTTCCTCCTATAAACATTCCTATAGGCCCTAAAGGTGCTCCAAACACTGCTCCCATAGCAACGGCAGGAATATCTGCTATTATCTGCAGTCCCATTTCCCGGAGAAAATTCTTTTTTACTTCTTGTGGCTCTTCTATTATCTTAGGATTGCCTGATAGTTTGATTAAGGTATCAATGCTCACACCATCTAAACCTTCAATCTGACTATCGAGCTTTCTTGTTGCTTCTTCCTTGACAGTTTTTTCTATTCGCGGATCTTGCATCAGCTGACTTAGCTGCGTCTCATTTAATCCTCTGACTTTCTTTTGAATATCTCCAGCTCGAGCCTCAAGTTTCTCCTTTGTTTCACCAAAGAATTTTCTCCAGCTTTCAGCTGAGAGTTTATTGACATTGAATTTTTCTTTAAAAGACTTCACTGAATATTCATTCATTGGTAAACCTTCTATCTGCATAATTGCAGGTAGAAGTTCGCCTTCTAAATAGCGGCCAAATTCATTGCGAGCATCAAGTTTGTCTTTGTTTCTAAAAAGATCCGTAATTGAATTAATTTTATCACCACTAAGCAGTCTGGAAAATTTGGAATTAGGTAGAGCATTTTCAGCGGCACCGAGCTTTTCACCAGCTAACTCCAGTGCTCTTTGATATCTAGGAACATTTGAGATATAAGCCTTTTCCTCATTTGACAGTTCCTGAGTTTTAAGCTGTTGCTCTACATATTGCTTTTGCCAGTCTTCAAAGCGTTTGCGCTGCAAAAGTTTTTGCTCATACTTGCTCTCAAATACGCCTCTACCAAGACCACTTAGTAATCCTAACATTTTTCAAAGTCCCCTCTATACTCACCAACAATGTCATCGATAACCTCCCCACTTCTGGTAAAACCGCTTTCACTTTTTAACTTATCATGAGCAAAAACCAGATTCTTCAGCTCACCACCATCGATCTCATCACAAACTCCCAGGCCAAGTTTCAGTATTAAAGCATGCTCTAAATGCTTCATCTTTTGCTCTTTATCAGGAGAGTTAATTACATTTACTAGCTCCTTATTGATCGCTTCGCGTATTAGGCTTTTCGTCCCTTTTTCCATCTTTCTCCCTCTTTAAATGCTCTCTCCACATAATGTTTATGCGATCGGTTAATATCTCCAAAAACATTCCCCAATGAGTTATCAGATGTTGTGGCGCTATTAAATCCGGGTTAGACTCTTTCTTTTCCATAGATCCTCTTTAATAAAAAACTGCTGTTGCACTCTTTAAATTCAAACTTGAAATGTACCAGTCCACTATTAATGCCAAAAAGGTTGTAATTAAGTTTGATCATCTTTTCCCTGCTTTCTTCAAATTCATCGGCAAAAATTGTGACCCTATAATCTGGCTCAAGCGCAAAATCCCTCTTGTAGGAAATAAACATATCGATAAACATTTCCGACTCACTTCCATAGAAATACAAAAATGCTAATTGCTCGGTGATGTAAGGCTTGAATGATGGAAAATAATCCGTGGTTATTACTCCATTAAAAGTAATGTCTCCTGCCCCACTAGTCTTGCAAACTTTGAGGTTATTCGTCACAAGTAAGCAGTAAACTCTGCTCTTGACATTGACATGATAATTGGCGTTTTGTTCTCGCAGTAATGTCCAGATACCTAAACTGAGGTGCAGGCAGTAAGAAACATTAGGCTTGCCATTTGGCAAATTAAAAAACAAGACATAGTAAGTATTGTTGTTATAGTTGAACATGCTACTGACCACGTAGTTGATAATGCTCCTATCTTTCCAGAGAGGAGCATTGTCGAGCACTTTCATCTCCTGACCATCAAAACAAATAATCACAAACTTGCCATCGATTGAGTGAAATGCACCAATTAGAAAAGTGCCATTGTTTTCTAAAGTACGTTTGCTGATTAGCTTATAGGGAACACTCAGTTCTCTTCTTTTGGTTAGTGGAAAAAGTCCATCACTGCTTGGTTGTCCATACCATACTTCCATGCCATTTTCTGTAAAGATACAGAGATTATTTTTGATCACACCAAGCCCTACTCCTTTGCCAGCATAGGAAATAATTGTAAATGCTTCCCACTTTTTAAATTCAGCGAAATCACTAGTATAGAAGACTTCTCCCTTACTTAGCAGGTAGATAGTTGAGTTCATCACCGCAAAATCTACGATATCTTTAGGTTTTATATCGCCTTTTGACAGATCAATTTCAGTAAAGGTTTCATTCACCAGGCGATAAAGTTTGCCCGATATCAACCAAAATTTGTAGTCATTGCAATCGCACATCGAAGGACGATCATCCTGAGAGACATTTGCTAACGTAAATATCTCTTTATATTTGTTTTTTGCCAGATCGATCTGATAAATTGTCAGTAAAAAAACAGCACTTACCTTAGCCAAATAGATGGTATCGTCATTGCCATAGTAAAAACCAACGATACTATCACCAGTTGCAAAAGGAACCTCAAAAAGTGGAGAAAGTGCTGGTCGCAGCCGCAAACCTTCCGGCGTAGCTAAAAAGTTCTCCACGCTAAAATCATCAATAGCATGGCCATATTTGATGTCTCTCAGTAGTGGAATTTCAAAAGAATTCATCATTAATCCAAATAGGCTCCTTAACACTGTAGCTGCCTACACTGCCACCAGCAGACAGCCGATCTTTAATCTCACGATACTGCTCGGCAAAACCCTGCGGCAGTGGAATATTAAGCCGTACTGACAGCTTAAAAGCCGTGGCATATTTGAGAAATTCTCGTTTTAGTCCATCAAGACCAACTATTTTGTTATCAACATCTTTGAAATGAATGAGATATTCTGTTGTTACCTTAATCTCTGGCAAAATTTTAATCTCGCCGGCAAGTATCACGGGTGAGTAGCATATACGATGGCACCCACACCTTTCTAAGTGATGATATCGGGCGCATAGAGCATCCGCTGCTTTTGTCTATCAGCTCCACAACATGAAATTTTTTGTAGCTAGTTAGATTAACATCAAAAGCTGGCTTTTTCTTGTTGCAATCATCAAAAACAAAACCACCACCAACTGTTTGGCCGGGCTCTAACTTAATCTCCTGGACAGCGTCAGAACCCAGCCAATAGTAATTTTCATGCAGTTGATCAAAAGCTTCAGAGAAGAGTCTCTTTACTAAATCAAGCGTACCTAAATGCTCAGAGGCATCACGACGCGAATTGATCCCGAGCATTCCTTGTATTTCGACAAGTAGATTGGAAAAACTATCGTCGTAATCACTCATCTTGCTTCTTATCCTCCTTCTTGTCATCTTTCTTAGTATCAACAGTAGAAAGATTTTTGATCGTTTTAATGTAAGTTTCAGGGTTTGGTGATTTAGGTGGCAATATTAAAGTGCCAACAAAAAACGGAAAGAAATCAGTATACATGTAAGCCATTAGCTCGCCCCATTCATATGGAGCACTAGCGAATACATATTGGCTCTCTACCAAAAATGACATTGCATTATTTTTTGTAGGTCCAAAAGCAGCGCTCGGAGCAGATATTTCTTTGTAAAGATATTTGTTAGTTGAAGGTGCTGGTACTGGTCCAATCTTAAATATTGAAGCTGGTTGCCACCAGAAGAATGCTTTGCAGTGATCTCCTACAACCTTAGCTTTAGCGCCTATTAAATACTCTTTGTCCGGAACATCAACATCATAGGTAATACCTGGTGACACCCGTACAGTAGCATTCGTGCTATCCTCCATTACAGTAAACGCTATTGGCACTCCTGATGGTATTTCATCTCTATCTCGTGCTAGCCACTCTTTGCCCTCTAGTTGAATGATATCTCCTTTTTTAAAGACAGGATTGAAACGATTATCTACCTCTATGTCTCCTGACCCAGAAAAACCAAAAGTCACAGTCATAGAACAATATTCATCCATCTCTTTAACAATTTCTTTTACTGTTAATTCGGCTTTAGATGCCGTACCTGCCTTATGAAAATAAGTTGATGTATCAATATAAATGTCAGCACAATCAAATGTTAGTGGTGATAGCATATTTTTAGTATCACTAAGAAACATATCGCTTTTTGGTGCTTGCGTGTAATTGAGTCCCGATTTAGTACGGAGTACTCCAATTGCAGAATTTGGCATTGAACCGACTAGTCTTGAAGTACGAAGTACGCCACCATTCACCCGTATCATATAATCAATAAGTTGACGTATATACCCTTCGATACAGTCATACATGCTGTCATCAGTAGAGCCAGCACAGATGAACCCACGTGATGCTATCGTTTTATATTGATAATCATTTATTTTTTTCACTACCTGCATTAATAATTCTTGATAAACACGTTCACCACGCTCCATAAATGACGTCATGCTTGTTGGCACATTTGAAGGAAATTTATCAAGATTAAATAAAAATTTGATATCCTCAGAATCTATCCCAGCTATGCCAGAAACTCGCTTGTAGTTAATTCTCATGGTTTTTTGATTAATTCTGTGAGCTTTCTGGTCGCCATGACTTGTGAAAAACTCATCATCGATTAACCCTCCTGTTGTGGGAATAAAAGGAGGCTGGACTAAAAAATGATCCTGTCCCGAATAGCGATTTGGCATATCAGGAGCACCAGGACCAGTGAAAGCGAGTAGTGGACTTGAAAACAAAACAGTTTCAATAAGCCTTTGCGATAATAATGTTGTTCTGTAATATGTTGAATCTGAATCAAGAGCCATTAGTACCCCCTAGTGCGAAAATAATTTTGTACTTGCTTGAACTCTTCTTCGAAGTCATTCGGCACATTGCTATGTTTGTAATTAGTGGGTATGGCAGTTGCTTTACTGCTCTTGTGTAGCCCTTGTTTTAAATCACCAACTTCTTCTTTGAATTTAGACAGTGGCTTACTTCGGAGTTCCTGGGATAACTGATCATCTTTTGCAATATCAGCTAGTTTTTTCACAAAAGAAGTTTTATTCTTACCTTTTGCTATCTGCTCATTAATATAACGAACTTTACTTACAGTTAGCGTATCGCAAAAATCTTGTAGATCCTGATAATCTTCACCATTTAGAACCTTTTCAGCAAATTGCTCATTTGCTTTCACCATTTCTAAGGTTTGACGATCATCATCGCTGATCGTATGCCCCTTGGCTATTGCCTCATCGAGAATATTTCTCGTTTTTTCTACACTTTCTGCATAGAAATCATCGTTTATTTCATTGTTTTCAATCATGTTTTTCTCCTGTTAAAAAATTTTATTTCATGTCAGTACCTAATGTAGTAGTCATAAGTTTTGTCACTAATAGTTGGAACATTGAACATCGTTGTTCCCTTATTGTTAATCTCACTGGCAATCATATCTGCCAGCCCTTCTGGGGTCGTCTCCTTAGTTGCTTTTACTTCTTTAAATTCCCTGGCAGTAACATCAGTTGGTGGTTTTCCACTACCTTCAACACTCCACCAAATTAACGTATCAAAACTGTTGCCAGTATTTGCATTGCTGTAAGTCTTAAGACCGATAAAATCTCCTGCTTTCACTTCTTTAAATTTGATCACATAGAGGCATCTTTGCGTAAACAGCGCTTTATGCTGCATAGCATAGGTTATTACTGAGTTTTTCTCAGCAAACAGTACATTAGGCTTTCCTGGTATTCTCTTGTCCGTCGCTGATTGTTTGTAAATAACGTGATTACTCCATGTTTTTATTGGTAAATTTATAGCAACACCGTCTTGGAAATCCAAAAGTTTAGAAAAAGTACCAGCAGTAAAACTCGTACCACGTGTTAAAGACACTGAATTTACAAACCAAGGTGAAAACAAAAAGTAATTCTGTGAAGCTGGAGCATTAGCACCATTTGGTTGCAAAAAAGTAGCGCTATTTCGTGGTATAATTAAAGGAAAACCAATATTATAAACTCTACTACTAAAATTAACCGGATTAAACAATCCATGTAAACCAGAATGATATTCAGATTGTTGATAATTAAGATTTACTGTCAGATAAAAAAATCCTTCCTTAATAGAATAATGTGCTTTAGTTTGCTCAGTTACTTTATCAATACCCTTATTATATAAGGTATTAATAATAGAACTTGAAATTAAATTGGTTCCACTTTTAGTTTGAAAATAACTTGGAAAATTAGAATCAGAACCCGCAAAGTTTACTACAATCAAATGAGCATTAGTTATTTCTAATATACCACTTGAATAACCAGTAGTAACATCAAACGAATGGCAACAAGTTATGCTGTCTGCTGCTGTAACATATTGAAAATCATAGTTAATATCTGAATTGGCATGAAATGTAGTTTCAAGCCACAGATGACCAATATCATCACCCTCAGGCTTTGCATTTACTACTCCGTCTCCTTCGAAAGCAACTTTAACTTTATTATTTAGAGCAAACCTTTTAATATGCTCGCTTGAGATCGCATTAAACCAATTTGGTACATCTTTGGTTTGCAGCATATCAAAGTTCACTGGCGCATGATCCAGCTTGTCATATAGTCTTTTGTATTCAATGCCGAGCGGACTAATCGCTGTTGAATCAAGTGTACGACCATCGCACTTGATTAAATTTATCTCTTCTTCATTAACTTTTGCTCCTTTTGGATAAGAAACTAGTTCACCGATATTATCGACAAACTTAAGACCATCAATTGCAAAAACCAGCTCATTGTAATTGTTATTAATGCTGTATTTATTTGCTTTAAACGAAGAAAATAATAAATTAGATTTTGCTAAATCAGAATTTTGTGTTGGATATTTAAAATCAACTGATGAAACTGGTGCTGAAACCTCTGCACAATAAAAATTTGTCGCTTTAAAATTAAATGTCCGATCCGTTGGTAATACAAACTTTAACGTCAAACTTTGATCATCACCAATATCTGCAGGTATGACAAAGTCGAGCAAAGTTAAACCAGTGTCATAAACCTTTGGCGTATCAGAATCAATTAAAAATTGATCGATTGACATAACTTTCGGCGGTGTTGATGATTTTGCACCAAAATTACGAATTGCTACTAAATTAATGATTATATCATCACCACCTCTCCAAGCATAAAACTTTAGCTTAAATGTTCCAGAAATAGCATTCCACAAGGCATTAGAATGTTTAAATACTATAGCTTTCTCGAGAGGCGAATTTTTCTCATTAGACTTTTCACAAATAACATTTAAATAAAAACGAGGATTGCCTTCACTGATTCGTTCAGCCTCAGTGATATCTTTAATGAAAACCCTATCAATGTCAGTTCTATCCTGTATCGGTACTGAATCAGCATAAGATCTTACAAACTGCCATGAAAGTCCAGCAATTGGCACTTGTGAAAACAGAGGTGAAACATAGCCAGGTCCCTGCCCTCTATCATCAATCTGCAAACCAATATTAAACTGCCCATCGATAAACAAATTATCAGATATTATAGCGCTAGTTGGATCAGCGCTGCGCTGCTCCTGAAAGTAAGGGAGATCAGTAAAAACAGTCTCAGGAGCTGCAGCATTGCCGTAACAGCACTTCAGCTCTACGATGTAACGATCTTCAGGGTCATCTATGTCAACAAAGTAGTAGAGTTTATGGGGCAATGCACCGTTTTCATCAAGTTGCAGAGGATTTGGTGCTGGTACGACATTTCCTTCTTTATTTTTGTAATAGGCATTACGAAGAGTTGTAGGACTCTTCTTGTCATAGAAATACATCCAGTAGCCAGCGGCTGGCATACCCTCTCTATTCCTAATAATGTCTTGCAATACTATACTTAGTATTAACTTCTGTGTCATTTCTCCTTAACATCAGCAAAAGCTAATACCCGTGTATACTCAACCTACCATAATCTGTCAATATAATTCTTTATTGAAAATTTTAGGAAAATGTTGTATAATTAATGGTAGATTTCGGTAAAACTTATGGCTGATTCAGGCATTAATATTAGTGAAAAAGTTTTAAAAGACCTTGCTCGTCTGGCTAAAGTAAAGAATCAATCAGCTCAAGAGCTAGCAGAGCAGTTTATAAAAGAAGCAATTGAAAATGAAGAAGATATGGCAATAGCCAAACTTGCTATTCAACGTGACACTCGAAATGCAAAATTCATCAGGCATGAAGACATCAACTGGTGATAAGTATTTAATCTGCTATGAGGAAAATGTAGTTCACAAAGACATTTCAAACCTTCCAAAGACAATATGGTCAAGGATAAAAGAAATTGTAAAAGAGCGTCTTACACTTTCTCCTGAAAAAGCAGGAGATCCATTACTCGGTGAGTTCAAAGGACATCGTAGAATACGATCTGGTGATTATCGTTTGGTTTATAGGATAAGTAAATTAGAACGTACAGTAATAATTACTGCAATAGAGCATAGAGAATACATCTATAAAAGTTAGAACCTTCCTATAAGCATAGTATATTTCATTATACAGCCCTCCTTGCTGATCCATTCTTTATTGAAAATTTTAGGAAAATGTTGTATACTTATGTAGCAGTATATCTTGGTAAAATTTATGGATGATTCAAAAGTTGTTATAACACTCAACTCAAAAGCCCTCCACAATCTCACCCAACTAGCTACATTCAACAAAGAGTCAGTTGAAAAGTTAGCAAAAAGGTTAGTCATAGATGGAATCGAATGTGAAATTGAAAATATCGCACTCTCGAAAATCATCAAGGAAACTGATTCTCCTGATGCAAAGATGATTAAAGGCGGTGATGTAGATTGGGATACACTATTATCTGCATAAATAAATTGTGAAGTATGAGGTTGATTACCCAGAAAAAATCTTTAAGAGAGATTTTCGTCCCTTGTCACCAGAAATAAGAAAAAAAATAAAAAAACTCATAGAAGACGAAATTGCATTTAATCCATTCAAGGTTGGTAAACCGCTAAGTGGTAATTTGAAAGGATATAGAAGCTTCAGAACTAAAGATTGTCGTATTGTGTACCGTATAAACATTGCAGAACATAAAATAATTCCTGCTTCAGTAGGATATAGAAAAGATGTTTATGATAAGATACCATTAGATTTACTGTAGAAATATATTATTATACAGCCCTCCTTCCTGATCCATTCTTCACCTTAGGTGGCTTTGCTCAGCTCAAAAATAACCATTTTTTGGGTACCCCCCACTATAAGTTATATTATATTATTTATATATAATATAATATAACTCATTGGGAGAGGCGACGAAACAAGATCTTGAGTTTGAGGAGCCTCCGGTTTAAGGTGAAGAATGGATCAGGAAGGAGGGCTCAGGGTCGATGAGGACGTCAAGTTAATCTTTGACTATCTCAAAGACTATAAAAACTATATCAATAAGCTACTCAGCAATACGAGTGACATCGAAGGAATGACAACAGGAATAGAGCAGCTTGATAAGATAACAGGTGGCCTCAAAGAGGGAGAGCTCACTGTACTTGCCGCTCGTACTTCGATTGGCAAGACTTCAATAGCATTATATATGGCTCTGCAGGCCACAAAGCTGCTAAATGACCACGAGTATGTCTGTTTCTTCTCGCTCGAAATGTCAGCAAATCAATTGATCAACAGAATAATCAGCATTGAAGTCAATGAAACAATAAATAACATTCTCAAGAGCCAGAATATGGATCTTTTATATCGTGGAATAAATCAAATAACCTTTTTAAATATTCTCATCGATAACTCAGGAAATATGGATTTAAATGTCCTCAGAAGAAAGATCGCATCAATTTGTAATAAATACAGCATAAAATGCATATACATTGACTATCTGCAGTTACTCAGAGGATCAGGAAGAACAGAGAATAGAACTCTTGAAGTAACAGAGATCAGTAGAACTTTAAAGAACATTACCAAAGACTTTGAAGTTCCTATCGTAGCATTGTCACAAATAAATCGTAAGGTAGAAGACAGACAAAACAAAAGACCGCAATTAGCAGACCTAAGAGAGTCAGGGAGCATCGAACAGGATGCTGACATAGTTTTACTACTCTACAGAGATAGTTACTATAAAACCGACGCTAATAACGAATTAGAGATAAATGTTGCAAAGAATCGCAGTGGATCAACAGGCAAAGTTACAGTGCCTTACCAAGTTAATACTGGAAGGATATTGATTTAACGTTTTAGTAAGTCTAATATTGCCTGATTGTAGGGAATGTTCAAAAAAGTGTGTCAAACCGAAAAAAAGTAATAAATTGATATAAAAAAATGGAGGTTTGACAATGAGTCAAAAAGTAGTAAACAGAACTAACGGATTGGTAGATTATAAAGAGTTGGAAACAAATATCCTGTCGTCTATACGAGAAGGAAGACCGTTGACAGGAAAGGAGGGAGCATTAACACCATTTATAAAAAAGCTGCTGGAGGCGAGTCTAGAAGGTGAAATAGAAAACCATTTATTAGCTGAAAGTGAAGAAAATAATCGCAGAAATGGGAGGAATGGAAAGACTTTACGTACAAGTGCAGGTTCATTTGAGCTGTTAACGCCAAGAGATAGAGAAGGAAGTTTTGAGCCGCAAATAGTCAAAAAAAGGCAAACAAGCTTACATCCAGAGCTTGAAACGAAGATTTTGAGCACATTTGCCAGTGGTATGAGCTATAGAGATATAGCGTCACACGTTGAGGAAATTTATGATCACAAAATATCGGTAGCAGAGATATCAAGTATTACCGACAAATTACTGCCTATAATCAATGAATGGCGTAGTCGTCCACTGCAATCAGTATACCCGATAGTATTTATGGATGGGATGTTCTTTAAGGTCAAGGAGGATGGACATTGCGTAAGTAAATGTATGTACAATATATTGGGCATAGACCAAAATGGCAGAAAAGAAGTCCTGGGCTTTTATTTGGCTGAAAGTGAAGGAGCTAACTTTTGGTTGGAAGTGCTAAATAACCTCAAAGAAAGAGGAGTAGAAGATATTCTGATTGCATGTGTAGATGGGCTAAAAAGCTTTCCTGCAGCCATCAACAGTGTATTTCCCAGTGCAGAAGTGCAGCTATGTATAGTACACCAAATAAGAAATTCTCTGAAATATGTATCCAGT
>NZ_QPIP01000032.1 GCF_003344345.1 Wolbachia endosymbiont of Cylisticus convexus
TATAGAGAAGAACACTTGTTTGTATTGAAACAAGAATATGCAGCATATACTTTTTTTCAAACCGAATGTGATAAAAGTATAGAAAATTACTATAAAATATTTGAAACAAAGTTGAATGAGAACGGAACATTGAATAAAATAAAAAAGCGGAAGCAGAAGAATAGTCCAGATTTTGCCGTAGACGAAGATTTATATCGAATAACGGGAATGGGTTTTACTAAAGTTCCAAGACTTGATGTATTAAGTGTACAGACTATCATTTCAGAAACAGGTATAAATCGCAATAAATGGCAGACAGAAAAGCATTTTTCTTCATGGCTTGGGTTGAGTCCTACTAATAAAATTACAGGAGGGAAAATTATTGGAACAAGAACACGTAAGGTTATAAATCGTGCTGCGAATGCCTTGCTGTGTATCAAGACTGCACTTGGTGCATACTGCAGGAGGTTTTAAAGAAGCGACTAGAGATACCGAAAGCAATTACTGCTACAGCAAGAAAATTGGCATGTATTTTTTACAATATGCTAAAATATGGAAAAGAATATGTAGAAAAAGGAATTGATTATTATGAGAAACTTTATCAAGACAGGGTTATGAAGAATCTAAGTAGAAAAGTCCTTGAATTTGGTTATGTCCTGGTTAGAAAGGATCAGTTAATTGAAGGAGTTTATTAGGAGGGGTTATAACAACAGATTTTTAAGATCGTTTACAGCTTTTTTCATATCTTTAGCTCTAAATATTGCTGATCCAGCAACTAATATATCTGCACCTGCTTTTATTGCATCAGCTGCGTTAGAAAAGTTAATTCCACCATCTACTGAGACTTGTGTTTTAAGACTACGCTCCTGTGTCATTTTCTTTATAATAGGTATCTTGCGCAGCTGCGAATGAATAAACTCCTGTCCTCCAAATCCAGGGTTGACTGTCATGATTAGCACAATATCTAGCTCATGTATTATATATTCAAGCATACTTGGAGAAGTTGAAGGGACAATTGAAACTCCAACTTGTATTGTTTTTTTCGTATTATTTATGTTTTTGTATGATTTTATCCTTCTTACTAGCCTCTCAAGGTGTATCTCTGCTTCTGCATGTATAGTGATAATATCAGCACCAGCTTCTATAAAGCTTTCAATATGGTCACCAGGAGATTTAATCATTAAGTGTACATCAAAAGGAAGATTGCTATATTTGCGTATTGCAGAGATAACATTCGGACCTATTGTAATATTTGGAACGAAATTTCCATCCATAACGTCTATGTGTATATAATCTACATCCAAGTCGCTAATTCTTTTTACTTCCTCCCCTAATTTTGCAAAATCTGCTGAAAGTATAGAAGGTGCAATTTTAATACCCATGGACTACTTTTTACCAAAAATAAAAAAAGTAACTTATTTTTTAAACTCTGTCATCCCAATACTACATGAGTCCTATTGAGAAATTTTTTTATATCTTACGTGTAGTTGTAATATTTGAATTATCTTGTTTAGGTTGAACCATAAATAGTTTTCACCACAAAAAATTGTTAGCATAAGTAAAAAAAAACGCAGTGCTTGTAATTTATCTGATGTTTTCTTCTGCTCAACTGATAAACGCTCAAGTATCTGTGGCTATTGCAATAATCATTAGACTCTTTTCTTCGCTCCTTCTAAATATTCCAACACAGTTTTATGCAGCGCAGTCCAAGACATTTGCTTTTCCATATCTGGTATAAATTTTTGTTTCCAAGTGTCCTTAAATTCTTGAAACCATTGCTTCTCAAAATTTTGGAAATCAGATAAAATTTTTGACCTAAACTCATTAATTAAACTCGAAACTTCTATAGCCTTTTCAGAGCTTATAGACTTAAAAGACAATATTTCATTCTTTAAAATATCCAACTTTGTAAATATATTAAGCTTAAATGGCATATAAAGCGAAGATCTTATATTATACCTTAGATAAGAGTCGTAATATAGCTTAATCTTGTACATGAGCGTAGCAAATGCACTAGAAGAAATATTATTTTTATATTCTGCAAAAGAAGATAATAAACGCTTGTAATCCTCTTCATTCAAAAATGGTGGTTGTAAACTTGATTCAATTTTATTACTAAAAGATGTGAATTTGTTGAAAATACAATTGCCATATTCACTTAAAAATTTAGGCAAAATATCTTCCTGTTCTAATTTTAGAGGCAAGTCTTTTCTAATTTCTTTCGGCAAGTGGTGCATTGAAAACTGATTGATAACCCACGCAAAATTCTCATCAAACTCATTTGAGTAATCAGCGCTATTGTCAGTGTTACCTTCTTTGTCGTTCCAAGGCAGTATTTTATAAAAAAAATTGTTCAACCTTTTTTTTAATTTCAAAATATTTTCACTCTTATCACCTACCTTATACAAAACCTCATTTACTTTTTGTCTTGCATCTTGAGGACTGATTCTATCACCTATATGCAGTCCGATGCCATTTTTCTCTAATAATTCCCAATCAAACAACTTATGTGGATCGGGCTTACGCATTGCGTAGCTTTCAATGGCTGAGTTATATACTATAGTACCTATTTCAGCGTGACTAAATATCATATCTTTTCTAATTTTAAAGCGTTTCATGAGGTATAAAATCAGATCTTTGACAGATTTCATTTGCTCTTCTGGAAAAGGCTCAAGCCCTGTGTTTACAATCTCTATACCTATAGAATAATCATTCAGCTTTTGTAGCTCTTTAACCACATTATCTATTTGAACTTTTGCATAACTTATACCAGCATGCCACGCTCTTTTTTCCAGTGGGACCATCAGAGTAATGCTGCCATCCCTATCGACAATAAGTTGTACTGATATCCCTGCAGAATTTAATGCGCATTTTGTGCTTTTTAATGTTGGTGATTCGGTATGATGCACCACCACCATCAACACTTTTTTGCCTTCCCTATCATCATAATTTGAATTTGACACAGGATCTAAAAATATTGGATTTTTTAATGATGTTTTCAAATCTTGAAAATCGTTCTCGATATCAATTAAGCAAGATTGCTGTCCATATATAAGAGGCGATACAAGCAGCAACAGAAATAAAACTGACAAACATTTTTTTACTATAAGTCTCATGCAGCTCTAGCATCCTACAAATTGCCCGCAATATAACTAAATTAACATAATACGCATAAAATGTTTACTTTTTTTCAGCCAATCAAGACTTGCTACAGCTACAATTAGTACTTTTATCATTACATTTTGGCGTTCTTACTATTACCCACAAATATAAATGGACATAAAATAAAGGACTAGAATATTAAAGTGTGCAAATATTGAGGATATAAAAATGGCAAGTGAATGGGCTAAAAATGAATTTGGAGATGCAGTACTTGGAGATAAAAGATTAACTGATTGATTAGTAAATATTGTTAGTAAGTATGCCTGAAAGTTCAATCAATCAGGCATGTGGAAGTTGGTCTGAAGCAAGTAGCACCCACAACTATCCACTGCATTAAGGTTCGCACCTTGCTCAGCTAGGTACTTTATAATGTCATTAACATCACTTCTATTAAGAGCTATATACTCTAATATGCTAACATCTTTCTGTAACTCACGTTTAACTATAGATTTATTTACCTCACAGATTGATTTTATTGCTTCCAAATCTGGGATCACCTTTCTGATTGCAGCTGTAAAGCTTACACCTTGCTCTATTAAATACTTAGCCATTTTGTTATCAACAGCATACCTTAACAAATTTCTACCACTTGCGAAATTAACCTCAGCAACAACATCTTTAATAATAGAACTATTTCTAAATCATCCTTGATAATAGTGCTACAAAGTTCCTTTAATACAGAATCTTTCTTCTCTTTCTTC
This sequence comes from Wolbachia endosymbiont of Cylisticus convexus, assembly GCF_003344345.1. The sequence continues at coordinate 3,843 of NZ_QPIP01000032.1, forward strand.
AGCTAGAATTTTTTGTAATGCTTCAGAAGTCATAAATATACTTCAACACACATAAAAAAGTATATCCAAATCAGAATCGTTTGTAAAGGATTTTTAGATATTAGCTTGCCCAAAGGTTAATTTATTTTATAATCTTTCTGTATTCTAGAAATTTGAATTAAATGAACTGCTATAAGACTCACACGTGTAACGAATTAAGGAAGAGTGATGTAGAAAAGGAAGTTACCCTCTCTGGGTGGCTGTATCGCAAACGTGACCATGGTAACCTAATCTTTGTTGATTTAAGAGACTTCTATGGAAGAACTCAGCTAGTGTTCAATAATGATAAAGACTTTTTTGATGAGATATCAAATTTAAAATCAGAGAGTGTGATTACTGTCACAGGAACAGTCAAAGCTAGAACTGAAGATACGGTAAATAGCTCTATTTCCACAGGAGAAATTGAAGTTATAGTTAATAATTTGTGCATTGAGTCGGAAGTTGAGTTCTATCGTGATGAAGAGATAGCAAAAGAAGAAAGGAGTATATTAGCAAGTATCGCCGGTGAGCAAGAATACCCAGAAAACATGAGATTTAAATATCGTTTTCTTGACTTAAGGCGTGAAAAAGCCCGTAACAACATTATTCTGCGCTCACAGATCATCGCAGAACTCAGGAAGATCATGATAGAGCAAGGGTTTTTAGAAATTCAAACTCCAATACTTACTGCTTCATCTCCTGAAGGAGCACGTGACTACTTAGTGCCAAGTAGGCTGAATCCTGGTAAATTCTATGCATTACCACAAGCTCCGCAGATTTTTAAACAGCTACTCATGGTTTCAGGGTTTGATAAGTATTTTCAAATTGCCCCATGTTTCCGTGACGAAGACGCAAGGGCTGACCGTTCTCCTGGGGAGTTTTATCAGCTAGACCTTGAAATGTCTTTCGTAACTCAGGAGGATATATTTCAAGTTATTGAATCTACTTTATATAAAGTGTTTGCTAAATTCTCTCGCAAATCAGTTGATAAAGATTTTCCGCGCGTTACATACAAAGACGCAATGCTCAAATATGGCTCTGATAAGCCAGATCTACGTAATCCATTATTAATCAGCGATGTTACAGAAATTTTCCGTGATTCAGAGTTCAATATTTTCAAAAACAATATTGAACGCAGTATGGTAGTCAGAGCCATCCCTGCCCCCAAAACAGCAGAGGAACCTCGTAGCTTCTTTGATAAAAAAATAGAACATGCACAAAAAGAGTTTGGCGCTAAAGGTCTTGGGTATATAACATTTGATAAGGACGGCATTGCAAAAGGACCAATTGCTAAATTCCTCAATGACAATCGGCTAAATTCTATAAAAGAAATAACAAATATAGAGCCTGGGGATAGTGTGTTTTTTGCTTCTGATAAGAAAAATGAAGCAGCAATAATTGCAGGGAAAGTGCGTACTCTTTTGGGATCAGAACTAGGTCTTATAGATGACAATATCTTCAAGTTCTGCTGGGTCATCGATTTTCCATACTTTGTGTATGATGATAAAAGCAAAAAAATAGATTTCTTTCATAACCCATTCTCCATGCCGCGTGATGGCTTGAAGGATTTAGAAGAAAAAGATCCACTGGACATCCTTGCTTACCAATATGATCTTGTTTGCAATGGAATAGAGCTGTCAAGTGGGGCAATTCGTAATAACAAACTGGATATTATGTACAAAGCTTTTGCCATTGCAGGCTACAGTAAAGAAGAAGTTGATACAAAATTTGGTGCGCTTGTGCGTGCATTCAGGTTTGGAGTGCCACCTCATGGCGGTATAGCACCAGGGGTTGATAGAATGGTTATGCTACTTGCCGATGAGCCAAACATTCGTGAAGTAATCTGTTTTCCTATGAATCAGCAGGGTGAAGATGTTCTAATGGGTGCTCCTTCTAAAGTGGACAATAAACATTTATGCGAGTTATCTCTAAAGGTTATTGAGTAAAAATTTTATAGTAAAGTGTGGTAAATCGGAAGTCATGAATGATATTCAAAAAGCAGTACTATCAAGCATAATATGCAATATGATTATATGGTATGAAGTAACTCTATTTGGAGTTTTAACACATATAATAAGCAACGTTTTTTTTCCTTCAGAAAGTGATTATTTAAGCACAATCAAATTTCTTGGCAGTTTTGCAATTGGCTTTGGATTCAGACCACTTGGTGGATTTATTTTTGGTTACATTGGAGATAAGTATGGCAGGAGGAAAATTTTGCTGACTTCCGTAATACTAGCTTCGATATCGTCTACTGCAATTGCAATTATACCAAGTTTTAGAGAAATAGGAATATTTTCTCCTATATTACTTCTGCTTTGTAGAATAATACAAGGAATGGCAACAGGAGGGGAAACGAGTATCAACTCAGCCTTTTTGATAGAGCATTCAAGCGATAAAAAAAATCTAGGCTTTTTAGGTAGCATGAAAGCTTTCAGTGGTGCTCTTGGTTCTATTACATGTTTTGTAATGATAGCTATTTGCAAAAAATTTACAGGTGAAAATTATGAAATTTGGGGCTGGAGGTTGCTCTTCTATTTCTGCTTTATTATGGGCATAATAGGCTTCTTAATAAGATACATAATGGAAGAGAGCCTAGCATATAAAATTCATGGTCAAAATAAAAGCTTATCTGATTCTCCATTTTTAGAATTAATCAGGGACTATAAAAAGGCATTTGTGCTAGCAATTGGGCTTGGCGTTGCCCAAAATGCAATTGTTTATTCAGCAATCATGTTTTACAACATATCTGTCAAAGAACTTACTTTCTCAGGCATTGATATTAAAAATGTAGTAAGGATTGTGGTTGAAATCACATTCGGAACGTCTGCAGTGCTGTTTGCAATACTGTCTGATAAAGTTGGAAGAAAAAACGTGATAATTCCTACATTAGTAGCTTTAGCTTGCATCAGTTTGCCGGCACTTTCGCTATTATCACATAATAATCACTATATTATAACGCTCACTTTCCTATTAATAAGTGTGCCGATAGGTGCATCTTTTGGAATATATAATTCTCTCGCCTGTGAGTTATTTCCAACGAAAGTTAGGTGTACCGGCTTCAGTTTAGCTCATAACATATCAGCAGGTATTTTTGGTGGCCTTTCTCCATCGATATGCATGTGGCTTATAGAAAGAACTGAAACAAAACTTGCAGCAGGGATTTACCTTACTATCTGTGCATTAATTAGCCTAATATCTGTACTTCAAATTAAAGCCAAAGACAGAAAAGTTGATTGGTGAAATCGTTCAGTCGAAAGATAGCACTTCAATAGACTTTTCGATGTGTTTAGGGGCAGGAGCAGTGATAGTAATTTCTTTATTATTTGGTAATTTTAAAGATAAAGAATGTGAATGAAGGTGAATCTGATTTACTGCTCCATTAATAAAAGCTTTTTTACCACCATATTTACCATCACCAAAAATAGGGCAATTTATATGAGCTAAATGTGCACGCAACTGATGGGTTCTACCGGTAATTGGTTGTAATTTTAAATAAGCAACATTATGTTTTAATCTTGATATAATTGAAAAATGCGTAGTGGCATTTTGAGGTGAGTCTTCATCAATAACCACTTTTTCTTGCCCTGAAACATATTTTTTTGCTAATGGATAGTCTATTGTTCCATTATCCTTGCTCGGTATACCAGAAGTTAATGCTAGGTAAGTTTTTTTTATCCTCCGTCCTTTAAATTCTTCCATAAGGTATCTGGCAACACTAGCATTGCGCGCGAATATGATTACTCCGCTTGTATCTTTATCGAGTCTATGGACAATTTTAAATACTTCCCCTTCTCTTATTTGGTCAAGCAAATCACTAATGCTAATTTTTACCTTTATACCACCTTGAACGATTACTCCTGCGGGTTTGTTTATAGCTAATATATATTCGTCTTCATATAATATGTTCTCTCTTAGTAGATTTGCTAGCTTTTCATTATATTTACGATCAGAATTAGTGTTTTCAATATAATCTAAGTATCTTATCGTTATAGTTTGCCCAGAATTCACTCTATCGCTGGATTTTGCCTTACAATTATCAACTTTGATTAATCCTTTCCTTAAAGACTTCTCAATTACAGATTGCTTCAGGTCTGAAAAAATTTTTCTGATATACCTATCGAGTCTAACGTTATTGTCTTCTACTAATATAGCTTTGTGGCATTCCATTATTTATAATAAACATCAAAAAATATCAATTATCGGTTAAATGAACTACATTTCTGAACAGTAGTTACTCTACCTTCCGTATGACCACCTATCGTTACACTCATCTGTTTCTGTACTAGAATCTGAATCCATTTCAGTACTGAGCTTTCTTTTGCGATATGTCCATCTGCAAGGACTATGTGCTCTTTGTTCTTTTATTCCTCCATCCATTTCAGCTGGACACGCTTCAGCGCTAGACTCTAACTGCGTATGTGTAAGGGTGTTAGCTAAATGCCCTATTTCATTAGACTTTAACTGCACACGTGCAAGGGTGTTAGCTAAATGCCCTATTTCATTAGACTTTAACTGCACACGTGCAAGGGTGTTAGCTACTTCTCCTTCTATCGTATCTAGTGCTGTGTCAGATTCTTCTGACTCAATTGTAACATCATAAGCTCGTGCTTGCGCTTTTTCTTTCTTTTCTGCTCTTTTTAGAATACTCTTTATATGGCTACTTTTAGCACAATCTATCGCTTTTTCACCACATTTGTTTTGAATCCAAATACTTGCCCCACAGCTTATCAAGGTCTTTATTGCTTCCTCATGGCAATTCATGGTAGCATAATGTAAAGGAGTTAATCCTAAAGTATCCTGTGGATTCATCCCTGCTTTATAAATATTTAACGTCTCTATTACGTTCTTATGGCCATTGATGGCAGCATGATGTAAAGCAGTTAATTTTAAATCTGCACTTGCATTAACGTTTACTCCATATTCTAATAGAGCACGTACCTTTGGTATATCACCACGTCCGGCAGCATGACGTAAAAACTCAGTTCCTATCAATTTCGTCATATCCTCCTGTATTTCAAGTTGTACTATAGTACCTGCTGCTTCTAAATAATTACATGTATTAGTAAAGAGTAGCATTTTATGTGGATCCTTCCTCTCAATATTTGCTCCGTGTTCTATTAGGAAATCCATTACTTCTCTATTGCCTCTTCTAATAGCACAATCAAAAGGAGCGTATCCCCATGTATCCATCTGGTTAATACTTGCTCCATACCTTGTTAAGAGCTCTACTGCTTCCATATTACCATTCGTAACAGCAATATGTAAGGGAGATCGCCCAATTAAATTATCCTCTATATTAACATTTGCACCATATTTTGATATGGCCTGTAATAGGATCTCTAATATTACTGTATTATTCTTTGCAGCAGCCCAATATAAAGGAGTCCATCCAAGTACATCCACTGCCTCAATATTTTTGCCAATATTCTTATCGTTTTTTATTATACAATCCACCATTGCTTCATCAACATTTGCGACAGCAATATGTAAAGGAGTAAGTTTAAGCGCCCCATTCTTCTTAACATCTGCTCCACTATTCATTAAGAACTTTACTACTTCTTTATGGCCATTCCTGGCAGCCTCATATAAAGCAGTCAATCTCGCTAGATCCTCCGCATTAACATCTGCTTTATTTTTTACTAAGATCTCTGTTACTTCTATATCGCCATTTGCAGCTGGCTGATATAAAGTAGTCCGTTCAGATGAATCCAACTGATTAACATTTGCCCCTCTTTTTGTTAGCTCTAATACTACTCTTATATTGCCTTTTTCAGTAGCCCAATGTAAAGCAGACCATTTAGAAAATGGACTTTCTGTGTTAATATCGCTTTCTTTTACTTCAAGCAGAGCAATTGATACATTTTTCAGCTCAAAATCAGTAGCTAAATAAAATAACGTGTATGGAAAACGTTCATTAAAACAATTTACTGTAAACCAATGATTTATATCAAATTTGGCTTTCTCCCACTCTCTATACACATTTCCACTTGCTCTCTTTAGTACCTCTAGTGTCTCTAGCGTCCTTCGTGCGTCTAGCATCACTGGTACCTTTTCTGAGATCTTTCGTGCATCTAGCACATCCTCTAGCACCACTGCTTTTGATTCTCCTGATGTCTCTTTTACACCCGATCTTTTTAGTATTTTTTTTACCACCTTTTGTGCATTTGATATCCCTGTCTCCTTTAGTATCTTTTTTGCTTCTTTTGGTGTTTGTGGTACATTTAGCACCTTTAGTCTCTTTTTTAGTGGCTCTTGTGTCTCTTGTACTCTTGCTTAGTTCATGTGATACCTCTTCTAACATTCTTGATATTTCTGGTGTCTCTAGTACCCTTGGTCTCTCTAATGTCTTTTTTTATTTTTTCAACTACATTATCTTTACTTAAATTTACCTCTTGATCAATTACACCTAATATTATTTGCCACTGCTCATATGTCATTACCATAGCTTTACCTCATACTATATTTTGATGCTATACATTATGGTACAATGGTCAACACATTTTTCCATAGCGTAACTTGAGAGTCTAAAAGACTGTTATCAACTTGCAGAAAACCAAGCTTGCCTGAAACCACTTAATTGATTATAATTATAAGTTTTAAGGCAGCAAAATGACAGCTTTTTTTCCTTTGTTTATTTTTTTGATCTTATACCTTGGAAGTGGTATCTATTTTTCCTTCATCGGAATTGATAATCCGCTTCGCCAAGTTTCACCGATAATTTGCCTACTACCGGCGCTATTTTTTGCTATTGCACGCAATGCAGGTAAAATTCAACGTAGCATCGATACTGTCATCGAGGGTATGGGTGATAAAAATACCCTTACTATGTGTTTAATTTTCCTATTTTCTGGAGCATTTTCTGTGGTGACTCAATCAATTGGTAGTGCAGATACCGTTGCTAATTTAATTCTCAACTTTCTTCCAGCAAGATTACTACTGTCTGGAGTATTTTTGGCTTCCGCTTTTATATCAACTGCAATTGGCACATCTATGGGAGTTGTTGTATTAATGGTACCAATAGCTGTTAACTTAGCAAAAAGTGGGGCTTTTGGTCTTGAAATCGGAGCTGCAACTGTAGTTGGGGGTGCCGTATTTGGTGATAACCTTTCAATGATATCTGACACTACTATTGCATCTATTTCTTCACAGGGGGCTACGATAAAAGATAAACTTAAAGTAAATTCTAAAGTAGCATTTGTTGCCAGCATTATAACACTTGTCTATCTAGCAGTTATGGCAGATAGTACAAAAATTATTCCTACATCAAATTTAGATTATTTATCAGTAATAAAGATTATTCCTTATATTTCTTTAATAATCATGGGGTTATTTGAAGTTACTACTTTAGTAACAATAACCGTAAATATAATTGTTGCTAGTGTACTAGGGATGACTTTTTTTGACTATACTATCATTCAACTCTCTCATAACATATATGACGGTTTCACGAAAGTAAACGAGATAGTGATATTCGCTCTATTTATTGGCGGGCTAGGCAATATAATGTATAAACAAGGTCAAAAGGCGTTACATAAACTTATTGATGAAAGTAATATTACAAAAACTAAAGCTGAATTTGTAATAGCGGGAATAGCATCTATGTTTACTGTTTTAGTTGCTAATAACACCATTGCTATTTTATTAAGTGGCGATATTGCAAAAAGGCTCGCGCAAAAGCACAATATTCCGTCATACCGTAGTGCATACTTGTTAGACATTTTTGCTTGCGTTACAAAAGGCATTTTGCCTTATGGTTCTCAATTACTGCTAGCAGGTAGCATCGCTTCTGTTTCACCTATTTCTTTGTTAACGCAGGTGTATTACTGCTTTATTTTAGCAGCAGTTACAGTAGGTGAAATAATCATCAATGGCAGACGTTGCGCGGCTACAACTTAATGTATAGCGATTTCTCTTCATGTTACATTTTTTGTACCCATAAGAAACGATTTGCCGTTTCCATGAGCTACTTGGATAAGAAGTCTATTGACAAAATTGTTCCATTTTTCTCAATAGGTTTTGTTTTTCCCTTATTAGCAGAGCATAAAACTTAACTTTTCAGCAAACCTTATTTTAACTCTAACACGCTAACTATGAAACAGTCTATATTACCATCGAAAACAGAGTTTATATTACCCACTTCATGTCCAGTCCTTAAATCCTTCACCATTTGATACGGATGCATAACATACGATCTGATCTGACTGCCCCAACCTATATCGCATTTTTTGCCATATTCTTCAGCCATTTTCTGTTCTTTTTTTTCCAATTCAATTTGATACAAACGTCCTTTAAGTAGTTTAAGTGCTTCATCTTTATTTTTATGCTGAGAACGACCATTTTGGCATTGAACTACAACACCTGTTGGAATATGCGTAATACGTACCGCACTTTCAGTCTTATTTACATGCTGACCACCTGCTCCAGAAGCACGGTAAGTGTCGATCTTTAAATCCTTTTCATCCACAACGATATCTATTGAATCTTCAATCACTGGAGTTACTCCTACACTTGCAAAACTGGTATGACGTTTACCATTTGCATCAAATGGTGATATTCTTACCAATCTATGAACTCCACTTTCGCTTTTTGCCCACCCGTAAGCTTTTTCTCCGATGATCTTTATTGTTGTAGATTTTATACCAACCGCATCACCATCTAATTTTTCTACAACTTCAACTTTAAAGTTGTGATAAATTTCTGCCCATCTTGTATACATGCGCATGAGCATCTCAGCCCAATCATTGCTCTCTGTTCCGCCAGCTCCTGAGTGGATTTCCAAAAAGCAGTTATTATTATCTGCTTCACCAGTAAATAAGGATTCTTTCTCTTTAAGTTTGATCAATTTCTCTAGTTTAGCTAATTCATTTTCAACTTCAGAGAAAAACTCTTCATCATTCTCATCAATAGCAGACTTCATTAAGCTGACGGCATCATTGTAATCGCTTTCTAGCTTTGAAAACGACTCTATGTCATGCTTAATTTTAGAACGTTCTTTTAAAATTTCTTGTGCCTTTTGATTGTCTTGCCATAGATTATCATTCGACGCTTGAGAATCCAGTTCCTCAAGACGCAACTTTAATTTTTCTATGTCAAAGACACCTCCTGATAAGAGAAATACTTTTATTTAAGCCTTGAAAGTATTCAAGGATTTCTGGATGGGTTTTCATTATACTTTAGATTTTAATATATTTATTATCACTAACAATAACAGCAAACAAAATAGAAATTTAACCATATAATAGTTAATTCAAAATAATTTTATTATACTTGAATGTTCAACAAAATCAAATGTGTATATTTATTAAAAAATAAGGTAAAGTAATGAATATTAAAACAAGTTCTCATTATGGTTTAGACAAAAAGGCTATTGATAACTTAATAGAGTCACTCGATAATCAAGAATTAGAAAATGTTCGTAATATTGTAAAAACGATAGATAGCGTTCAGTTAGCTTATTTTTTATCTACTTCGATCAGTGATCACAGGGAGAAATTAGTTAATATCCTTGATCAACATTTGTTAAGTGATGCCCTAGTGCATGTGGTGCCAGATTTACAAATAGAGATCATAGAAATATTGGGAATAGAAAACACAGCAAAGTTGCTAATGCTTCTTGATGTAGAAGATATAGTAGCCATAGTGAAAGACTTGGATAGAAAGTCTATAGAAAATATACTTAACTACTTACCCAATGCAACTCAAAAATTAGTAGAGGAATTGTTATCATACCCAGAAGAAAGTGCAGGAAGGTTGATACATAAAAATATGGTTATAGCTCCATATTATTGGACGATAAATCAGCTAATGGAATTCTTGCGCAACTATAAAAAAATACCAGAAACATTTTATCAAATTTTCATCATTAACTCGAAATTAGAGCCCATAGGTAGTTTCAACTTAAATAAGGTAATATCTCACTCAGGAGAAACAATAATAAAAGAGATAATGAGTCAAGATATAAAAATAATTAAAACTGGAATGGATCAAGAAGAAGTAGCAAGAATATTTAAAGATTACTCTCTATTATCAGCTCCAGTAGTAAATAAAAATGGTAAAATTATAGGTGTAATCCTCATTGAAGATGTAATCAAAATTGTTCAACAAGAAGCAGAAGAGGATGTACTTAAAATAAGCGGTGTATCTTCTAAATCTGATATAAATGCCCCTATACATAAAACTATAATTAAAAGGTTACCTTGGTTATTGTTTAACCTCTTAGCTGCAACAATATGTTCTATAGTAGTTGGCTTTTTCGATAACGTAATACAAAGTTTTATAGTACTACCAATAATTATGCCAATTATTGCATCAATGAGCGGAAATGCAGGGTCCCAAACGGTAACACTAACTATCCGTGCAATCGCAACAAAATATCTAACTGAGCAAAATGCAAAAAGAATACTTATAAAAGAATTTATGATAGGTCTTATAAATGGGATAATTTTATCTGCAATTTCACTCGTAGTATTAGCAATAAGGTTCCATAGTTTAAAAGTGGAGATCATTTTCGTGATTTCCATGATTGTAATGTCGGTCACTGCAACATTTATCGGCACTTTCATTCCTATAATGCTCCATCGTTTAAGATCCGATCCTGCTATTTCCTCTTCAATTTTAACATCAGCAACAACTGATATTCTCTCAGCTCTTATATTTCTCGGTCTAGCCACAATCTTTTTATTAAATAGCTAAACCGTGCTATATAAAAAAATTGCTTTACAAGCTTTGCCGTCCCCTTTACCATAACGTTCAGAAATAGACTTCTTTAAAACTAGGATAAGAGGAAAAAACATAGCAAGATAAGTATTTTTAGTGAGGGAAAAGGTGAAAATAGTAGAAGAGTTGGATGATGAAAAATTTCGCAGGTTAAAGGAGTAAAAAAGGTAACATTTAATAAAATGGTGGAGATTTTACGGGAAGGAAAAAAGGCTAAAGGAGGTAGGAAAAACAAGCTGAGCGAGGAAAATATGCTGCTTATGGTATTGTGGGAATATGGAACATATTTTCATAAAGCTATGGAGTAAGTGAAAGCACAGCGTATAAAATAGCAAAATGGGTTCTCTAATAAAACATCCAGCTGAAGTCCAAAATATACTGGTTGATGCGGGCTGGCTATGTTGCATAGCACTGATAGGCATGTAAATCACAATGAATTTACGCAGCTAATTTAAATTTAGCCATACCTATATCAGTAAATTTGTTCAGTAAGTAGCACTTAATTAACACACGATTTACCTCTGATTTATTTTTCAAGCCAAACCCAAATAACCTATAGAAAAAGACTTCAATATAAGACCGTGCTCCATACTTAACTTTTTTCTTCCATTCATTAATACCATCTTCATAATTCTCATCAACTATGTTTTTTAAAATTTTTTGAATTTAGTCTTATTACAACTCTTATTTATAGTTTTGTATTCTTATTCAATTGAAAAACGTATTTTTGGCAATAAAAACCCTAGTTCATTACAGAAAGAAATTTATATCAAACAACTACCACTGCTTAGATCTTATGATTAATGAATATGTGCTTTAAATTTGTGTGGCGCGCATATTCATTAACCTATTTTCTTATGCAGATTTTAAAAATTTGCGTTAATTGCTTCTTTAAGCCTTGCATTAGCAATCACTATAATTTTGCGCATTAGAGCTGTTATGACTACCATCTTCTTTTTACCTCTACCAATGAGAGCAGAATAAAAAGCACCAAGTGCAGATTTAGTCCTTGAAGCAGCCATCGCAGATGTAAAAAGCTTTTCACGAACGTTCCTTCTGCCACCACTTATTCTGCGATAACCAATAGCTTTACCACTTTCTTTTGGATGCGGGGCAACTCCAGCAAGACTAGCAACTTCTTGCCTGCTTAAGTAGCCAAGTTCTGGCATCAAGCATACAAAATCTTGTGATAACTTTTTACCTATTCCTGGTACTGTTCTTATGATTTTTTGGCGCTTTTTTAACTCTGGATTCTCATCGATAATTTTTTGTATGGCATCATTGAGCTCATCTATTTGACTGTTAAAAAAGTCAATAGTTTTTTGGCAACTTTCTTTTATATAGTCGTTTTCAGGTGCTTTCAGTCTACATTTCTCTTGAGCTCTTATTTGTGTAAGGTCATCACGACGTTGACAAAGTGCAGCTAAGGCTGTTTGTTCTTTTGACATAGGCACAAATAGAGATAGAGTACTATAACGCTCAAATCCATATTGAGCAAGGGCTCTTGCATCTGATTGATCAGACTTTGCTAAAATTCCATGAGATAAGGTAAAGCTTTTTACTTTGCGAGTATTAGCTCGATGTACAGCAACATTCTTATCAACCAGAAAGTGTGCTAAGCCAAGCTCATATTTTCCTGTATTTTCCAAAGTTACAAAAGAATTAGGTAGAATATTTGAAAAATTTTGAAACAATTGTTGCCAACCAGCAGCATTATTATCAAACTTGATAGTGTTCTTTTGGTTGTGAACTGCAGCAACATTTTTAAATTTTCCGATATCAATGCCAATAAAATTTTGATAAGATGTAATCATAATAACCTCGATTAGTTTTAGTTAATTTAAGATTGTAAACGGGTGCATATGTATGTCCCACACAACTATTCAAACGTATCGAGAGATAGGGCTAGTGTACCTTGAT
>NZ_QPIP01000033.1 GCF_003344345.1 Wolbachia endosymbiont of Cylisticus convexus
TGCTTCAAGTAAAGAAATTGCTGAGAATTATCTGCTTGAGCTGGAAGGAAAATGGGGAGAAAAGTATCCTTTAGTTATAAAATCCTGGCAGAACAATTGGGAAAACTTATCCAGTTATTTTAAGTATTCTGGGCCAGTTAGGAAGCTGATTTACACCACTAATCCAATTGAGGGGTTGCATAGACAAATCAGGAAATTTACTAAAACTAAGGGTTCATTTACTAGTACAAATGCCTTGTACAAACAGGTATATTGTGCTATAAAAAAGGTAGAGCAAAAGTGGATTATGGCTCTCCCTAATTGGGCTTTAACTATGTCTCAACTTGATATTTTCTTTCCAGATAGGTTGAAAATTGAGTTGAACTAAAAATGCGGCTTGACACACTTTTTTGAACATTCCCCGCAAGTACGGTTCTGTTGGGGGGATCATAGCAGTTAAACCTAATAGGAGGATTTAAAGTTATGATCTCTACCAGACAAAAATCTCTAGCCATAAGACATAAAGCCTAATGGAAAAAACTGCGAACGCCAGTGAAAAACATAGCAATTTTATTTTCATTTGCAGCTTTTATCACATCTTGATCTTTCAGCGAGCCACCAGGCTGAATTATAGCTGTTATTCCATGTTTTGCACTTTCTACTATGCTATCTGGGAATGGAAAAAATGCATCTGAAGCAAGCACTGCACCTTTACATTTTTCACCTGCTTTTTTCACTGCAATGTTTACACTATCTATTCTGCTTGTTTGCCCTGCGCCGATGCCAATAGCACAACCATCTTTTGCTATAACTATTGCGTTGGATTTCACATATTTACATACTTTCCAGGCAAAAATAAGATCTTCCTTTTCTTTTTCTGTTGTAGTGCATTCTGTTACTTGCTCTACTTTTATTGTGTGGTTATTATTTTCTTGCACCAAAAATCCACCAACAACATTTTTAATTTTGTATTTCACATTTTGTTGAAAAGATTTATGAATAATCACTCTTAAGTTTTTCTTTCTTTGCAAAATGTTTAGTGCCTCATTGTTTACTGATGGTGCTATTACTACTTCCAAAAATATCTTGTTTAATTTTTCTGCTAGCTTTAAATCTATCTCCCGATTTAAGGCAACTATGCCACCAAAACTGCTTATTTCATCACACGATAGAGCCTTTTCATATATCTCCAAAGCACTATTGCCAACAGCAGCACCACATGGGTTATTGTGCTTTATTATTACTGCTGCAGGCTCTTTAAACTCAGAAATTATGTTAAGTGCGGACTCTATATCTACTATATTATTATAACTCAACTCTTTTCCATGTACCTTCTCCAGTGGATATTTGCTAAATTGATTACTATAAAATGCAGCTTTTTGATGAGGATTTTCACCATACCTGAGTTTTTGTACTTTATGTCCATATAGTGCAAAAAACTCTGGCAATTCATTATTTTTACTCTGGGATAAAAACCAACTGTAAATATTAGAATCGTACTGCGCAGTAAGAGCAAACGCTTTAGTTGCCAAATGTTTTCTACATTCCAATGTTGTTTCATTGTTATTTTTTATCATCTCAGCTTTTAGTGCTTCATAATCTTGAGTGCTAGAAATGACTGAAGTAAAATGAAAATTTTTTGCTGCAGCTCTAATTAATGCCACTCCACCGATATCTATTTGCTCTATGATTTGCTCTTCACTTGAATCGCTATTCACCGTTTCCCAAAATGGATATAGGTTAGTTATAAGCAGGTCTATTAGCTCAATACCTAGATTTTGTATTTCCGTTTTGTGCTTTTCTCTATTGCAAAGTATTCCTCCATGAATTTTAGGGTGTAAAGTTTTTACTCTACCACCCAGTATCTCTGGAAATTGCGTATAATCTGAGACTTCTTGCGTTTTTATTCCGGCATCAGATAGCACTTTATAAGTATTGCCCGTTGAAAGAATTTCTATTTGTTGCTGCATTAGAAATGATGCAAGGTCAATTATATTTGTTTTATCATATACTGATATTAAAGCTCTTTTAATTTTCATTTTTATATGGAAGGTTTTTTAAGATTATATCTAAGAAAAAGAAATTTAGCTATTACACTTCTGTACTAATTTAAAGTAGTTTATTCTATAAATTTTTTTGTCACACTTGACTTTAAGCCACGAACGAAGTCTTCAATACTGCAAGGATTTCTTCCTTCCATTTGTACAACTTTAGGAATTAAAGTGCCACCTTTTAAACTTATATACAGATTATCGTTGATAATCTTGCCGTGTTCTGAAGCGAAAGCTTCAAAGTCAGCATCAAGTATCCTGATGCGTTTATTTTCTATCTTAATGAATGCTTTTGGATAAAAAGCTTTAACTTTTCTATAAGCAACTTCACAGGTATCACTTAAGTAAATTTGATAGTCTTCTACTTTGTCAGCGTAACACGTGTCATTATCGTTCTGTTTTAAGGGAACCTGCTTTTCAATTTCGTTTAGTACTTCCAGCAATAAATCACTACCTAATTTAGACAGTTTGTCATGCAACGTCTTGTAATTATCGCTTTTTTCAATAAGAAGTTTTCTCTGTTTTAAAATAGGGCCAGAATCTAATCCCTCATCCAATTGCATGATACTGACACCAGTTTCTTGATTCCCTGCTAAAATTGCATGCTGTATAGGAGATGCACCGCGCCACCTGGGCAGCAATGAAGGATGAATATTAATACAACCATATTTGGGAATATTCAAAATTCCTTTTGGTAGTATCAATCCATACGCAGCAACAACTGCAACGTCTGGCTTAAAATTTCTAAACTTTTCTTCCTCTACTGGAGATTTTAGAGAGGCAGGGATACATACCTCCATGTCACCTTTTTCAGCAACAACATGTACTGGAGATTTTGTTAGCCTCTGCCCACGCCCTGAAGGTTTTGGTGCCTTGGTATATACTGCTACTATTTTGTTGTGCGATTTCAATAGTAAGCTTAACGTACTAACTGCAAACTCCGGTGACCCCATGAAAATAATTCTCATGTTTTTAAGTGTTTTTGCTTTAAGAATTTTCTGCTAACTTGCTATTTACAGTTTCTATTAATTTAGCAAAATTATCCTTATAATTAACAGCCATCTCAGCAAGAATTTTTCTGTTTAAATCAATTTTAGCAAGTTTAAGACCATGCATAAACCTACCATAAGTAAGCCCATGTTCTCTTGCTGCTGCATTAATACGTATTATCCACAAGCCACGAAAATCACGTTTGCGATTTCTTCTATCTCTATAAGCGTACTGCAGTGCTTTTTCAACTCTTTGTAATGCAATTCTATAACAATTCTTTGCCCGTCCTCTATAACCCTTTGCTAATTTCAATATCTTTTTATGACGAGCATGAGTATTGACTCCACGTTTTACCCGAGCCATTTTTATTTTACCTCCATTTTATTAAACACCATAAGGCATATAAAGTTTAACTATACGCGAGTCAGATTTATTGAGAATTGCTGTGCCGCGCTGATTACGAATATTAGATTTACTTCTCTTTATCATGCCATGCCTTTTGCCTGACTGAGTAGAGATGACTTTACCCTTAGCTGTAAGGTGAAAGCGCTTTTTAACAGAAGATTTAGTTTTTAATTTTATTTTTGTCATATCCTAAACAAATTTACAAACACCACTATCTAGTTCCTTAGTAGTATGAGTATAGATAATTTTATTAGAGAATCAAATTAAAATTATATTCTAAAGGAGCTTAAATGTAATTACGCCTAATATATGTGTTATACCTTCTTTATCCCCAATTGGCAACAATACTTGCCTCATTTTAACACTTTCACTTTCTTCCTCTTCGTTAATTAGGCATTTACTTTCTATTACAGTCTCAAGTTTATCAATAACTGCATCTATTTTATATAGCCGCAAAAATGGTGCATCAATTGCATATTTATTATCGATGTACATCTTTTTTTCAAAACCATAGAATTCAATAGCTTTTTCTCCTGCACTTTCACAAACATAACCTCGATCTTTAACTTCAATGATAAAACAATGCTGCCATGATTCCATGATTTCTGCAGTGTCTATTTCATGTCTTTCTGGCCATTCCCTATCTGATCCTTTTATATCACTCCAATGTTGAGTAACTACATTCACTATTCTTCTTTCTTTGCCTGCATAATTTTCCATTCCAAATTCCACATATAAAACACAGATATGAGGTAAATTTATCGTGAATGTATTGATTTTTTCTTACTAAAGGATGTACGTTATTGAAAATTCTCATCCTGCTTGCACAATAAGTAATGATACATTAAGTATAATAATTAGAACATCAAAATTATTAAATGAGGAAATTATAAAAAAAAGTACTAAAAAGAATTCTATTAAAGAGTATTTGGAATATTTTGGCTAATTAATACAATTATCTCTACTTTCTAAGGTTATTACATTTAATAAATTACTAGATGGAGTTTCTTCTTTAGACCTACTATGGCCTTTACTTTTTCTATTACAAAACCAATATTTAAATGGTACAGCTGCTACCACTGCTAACATACCTACTGTTAACACTCCCATATTTTCCTTGTTTGATCGAGATGTTCCCAATAATTTAGGCCTTCTCACATTCGTATCACGAAGTATAAGACTATCTAAAATATTTGTCATATTTTTAACATTTTCTATATTTTGTGTCATAATTTTATGACTAGCATTTGACTTTTTTATTTCTTCTATTACTTATTTTAAGTCTGATAGTTCTGTTGTTGCACTTTCAATAGCACTAGCTTCCAGCTTTTGCAAACTCTCCTTACTCGAAAACCCTTTGAGATATTTTTCATAAAATTCTTTGGCATTACATCTTTTATAACTTTGTATTTCTCCATTCTTAAGATCAGAAACAATATCATCAATCATCGATCGATAATTTACTTTGGGATTTTCTGCATGCACTATTTCTCCTTCAGCAACAAGCATACGATAAGATGAATCATCAAGCATAATTGAGTTTTAAATCACCTCCTCCCAATAGAGAGAAAGACTTATAAAATTTTTTGTAAATAATAATCATAAGCAAGTTCCTTCTTCTTCTTTGATTCCAAAGCATTACAAATGCTGGTAGAGCTTAAGGTGCATCCTTGTGATGGCACTGTTGTGCCATCACACTCTGGGGTTTTACTCGATGCTAATTTGAGAAGATAGATGCGCTACTGATGTAGCATTGCTGAGCAAAGATTCTCTTTCTTCTGCTTCTGGTGTAGCTCTGGAATGCTCAAGTTGAGCTTGCTCAAAAAGGCTTGCCGTCTCACCATTGCTCCTCTGTGCTTTTTCAACATCGTAGCTGCCTTCCCTATTTTTTCTGTGCCATATAAAGTATCCTAATCCTGCAAAAGCTACTGCCAGCACTCCACCCAATATACCACCAGCAATCCCTGCTACTGATATTCTTATATATTGTCCTCCATTTATTTCCGGTAATTTAGGCCCTTCCACATCCGTACTATTAAATATAGGATGTTCTAATACTTCTTTTGAATTGCTATCAAAACGGGAAACACTCCTTATATTTTCAGTCGCAATTCCATTGCTAGCATTTGATCTTACTACTTCTCCTACTACGTTGTTAATCTCTTTAGTAGTTGCTTTGCTTGATGCAAAATCGAATAATTCTGGCTCTTGTTTTTTTAAAGGAGCTGGTTCTATAGTTACATATTCACTATCTTCTTTCATCTGATAATCAACCCCTTCAGCAGTAGATCTTCTCAATTGGTTAATTTGCATATTTTCATCAATTATTTCTTTTAGCTCTTGTGTTACTTCCTTATCCCAAAGCTTTTTTAGATATCTTTCCTTAAATTCTCTATAATCATATTCTTTATTATTTTGTATTTTTCTACTCTTAAGACCTAAAATAATTCCATTTATTATCGATTCACAAATTGCTTGAGGAGTTTCTATTGATTTTACTTCTCCTGTAACAAAGCCTATCTGAGCTACTCTAGAAGATATAGAGAGGTAGTCTATTGTTAAATCCTTTCCTTTAATTGAAAATTCTATCCTTCTGTTTTGTTCTATACTTTCCAAATCAGATGCAATTCTAATTGTTGGACTATCCATCTCCTGCTTATTTGTTGTTTCTCTCTTTCGCATGCTATTCTTAGTATTTTGGAATTCTTTTGGCATTTTATGCTCCTTAAATTAATTAATAAATATTACTACATATATGATGGATAAATTATTTTTGTCTATAATTTTATTAAGATTTTTACATAAAAATTATATATATTATTCTAAATAATATATATCAATATTTAGATTGATAAATTGATTTTACTCTCATTACAGCTTATTATGCGTAGATAACCTCAGTAAAAACGATGAAGCTAAACGAAATTAGAGAAAGATTTATAAAATTTTTTGTAAATAATAATCATGAGCAAGTTCCTTCTTCTCCTTTGATTCTAGAGCATGATCCAACACTCATGTTTACAAATGCTGGTATGGTACAGTTCAAAAACATCTTTACCGGCGTGCAAAAAACTGAAATGAAACGTGCTGTCTCGAGTCAAAAATGTCTCAGAGCGGGCGGTAAACACAATGATCTGGAAAACGTTGGCTATACAACCAGGCACCACACATTTTTTGAAATGCTTGGAAATTTTAGCTTTGGTGATTACTTCAAAGAAACGGCAATAGAACTCGCGTGGAAATTTATCACTGAAGAATTGTCTCTTGATAAAAACAGACTGTCCATAACTGTCTACCACACTGATGATGAAGCATATGAGATTTGGCATAAGATAAGTGGCTTTTCAGACGATAAAATCATCAGAATTGCAACAGATGACAATTTTTGGAGCATGGGCAATGCTGGCCCATGCGGTCCGTGTTCTGAAATCTTTTACGATTATGGAAATCCTGATTTGCATGAGGACGACAGAATTGTTGAAATCTGGAATCTGGTGTTCATGGAATTTAATAAAGATGAGAAAGGTAATTTACAAAAATTACTAAAAAAATGCATTGATACCGGAATGGGTCTTGAAAGAATAGCAGCTGTTATGCAGAAGGTCCATGATAACTATGATATCGACCTATTTTCCGCTCTGGTAAGTAAATCACAAGAGTACTGTGGAAATACGGAAAATAAAGTAGCTCATAAGATTATCGCAGATCACCTTCGTGCAGCTGCATTTCTCATCGCAGAAGGAGTGCTCCCTGGAAATGAAGGCAGAAACTATGTACTACGCAGATTGATCAGAAGAGCAGCACGCTATATTCACCTACTTGGATATAATGATTCTCTATTGCACCTTGTTTTTCCTGCACTCATAGATGGCACAAGTTTGGCTTATATGGGAGATGTTTATCCAGAGCTAATCAGAGCTAAAAGTTTAATAGAAACAACATTAAAATCAGAGGAAGAAAACTTTAAAGACACTTTAATGAAAGGCATTAATTTCTTGGACAAATTTACTGCAGATTTAAAATCAGGTGACACTCTGCCTGGAGAATCAGCATTTAAACTATATGACACTTATGGATTTCCTTTGGATATCACTGTTGATATTTTGAAAGAAAGGAAAATAAATTTTGACCAAAAAGGTTTTGACAATGCAATGAAAGAGCAAAAAGAAAGAGCACGTGCTAATTGGTCTGGATCTGGTGAAAAATCTGTTGAACAAGTATGGTTTAATTTAATCGATCAGTTTGGCAAAACGGAATTTGTTGGTTATGAGTGTGATGAAGTAAAGGACGCAAAAGTACTAGCAATAATTTCCCCTAAAAATGAAATGATTGATTCTGTGAAAGAGGGAGAGAAGATAACCGTTATACTTGATAAAACACCTTTTTATGGTGAGTCAGGTGGACAAGTGGGAGATACTGGAAGCATAATCAAATCTGACAGAAGTATTATCACAGTTGAAAATACCAACAAGATTAACGACCTATATTTACACAGATGTATCGTGAGATCTGGCTCAGTTCGTAAAGGTAATGCAGTTATAGCAAGTCTTGATAAGAGAAGAAGACAAGACTTAAGAAGAAATCATTCAGCCACACATCTTCTACACTTTGCACTCAGAAAAATCTTAGGTGATCACGTTACTCAAAAAGGTTCTCTAGTCGCACCAAATAGACTAAGATTTGACTTCAGTCATAGCATGCCAGTCACTCAGGATCAGCTGTTTTCAGTAGAAGATACAGTAAATTCTCTAATCAGAGAAAACCTTTCTACATCTACAAAAATTCAAGGTATGGATCAGGCAATAGACGAAGGAGCCATGGCTTTATTTGGTGAAAAATATGGTGATAAGGTTAGGGTTATAAAAATTGGAGATTCAAAAGAATTATGTGGCGGTACACACGTGGAGCGTACTGGAGAAATTGGTTTGTTTAAGATAGCAGCAGAATGTTCCGTTGCATCTGGAGTAAGAAGGATTGAAGCTTTAACCGGTCAAGAAGCAATTAATTATGTACGCAATAATGAAATTAGCTTAAAAAAAGTTGCAGAATCTGTAAAAGCACCAGTAAATGAAATAATAAGTCGACTCAGTATTTTAAGCCAAGAGCGCAAAGAATTTGAAATCAAAATAAAAAATCTTTATAAAAAGCTTGTCAGTGTAGAGAATATAAAAAGTACCGAAATAAATGGAATAAATTTCGTAAGCCACACTTTCAATGACGTTCCAGTAAGTATAATAAGGGAATTTGTTTTGCAGCAACAAAAACCAAAAACTGTAATAGCCTTCACGGTAACAGAAAAGGATAAAACAGTTTTGATTGTCAAAGTAAGTAAAGACTTGACTGATAAGATTAATGCAAAAGAGCTAGTATCTACTGTAACCGAAAGGGATTGCGGTGGAAATGCCGAACTTGCTCAAATAGGCTGTGATAGCAATAAAATAGATGATGCCATTACAGCTATTTATAGCAAAATAACAGCTTATAAGGACTAATACACTCTACGTCATACTGCCACTTAGCCGCTAGCGAGATTTCACAAATCGTCAAGGTAAGTAGCCCCTTCGGTGTCATATCAGTGCTCCTTTCCCTGTCATCCAAGTACTGGGATCCAGATTGCAAGTAATGCATTGGAGTATGGATTTTGCGTTATAGAATGAAGCACTTTTGGTAAAGAAAACTGGATCCCAGTACTTGGATGACATTGTCATAAAGTGAACCAGCTTCACACGCCACTATTTTCGGTCTCTTTTAGCTATAAATATTAAGAAATTTACTAAGCAAAAAAAAGGCAAAAGAAACCCCAGTTACTATCTATTGTCAGTATCAGCGCTTTTTAGTCTTAAGCACTGCAATTTAGCTGCTTTTAAATGCAATCACAAATATTTAAGAAATTTACTAGCAGAAAAAAAAGACAAAGAACCCCCGGAGTAGCTCACTCTTTATTTTAAAATTTGACGTTGAGTGATGTCTTAAACAGGCCGTTTCAGCTTGTATAGGGAAAAACCCGGAATTCTATTAAAGACATAGGATGCACATAGTGCAAAAATAGTACGCCAAATACAAGTCTTCTTGTCATTTTAATCTGCACAGATTGGGAAGTTAAATAATATAGCTTCAGTCTTATGATAAGGGAATTGGCGGAGTTTGTAAAGGAGTTTTTATGAGCTACTTTCAATAAGAGTTTGCATGCAATAGCACAGAAGCATACGTTACTACTCCTTCATTTCTCCCAATAGAACCCAATTTTTCTGCAGTTGTTGCTTTAACATTTATGAATTCATCATCAATTTCTAATATTTTTGATATAAATTTCTTCATTTCCACTTTATAAGGCAATATTTTAGGCTCTTCACAAACTATAGTAATATCTAAATTAGACACGCTATATCCTTTTTCCTGTGCTTTTTTAGCAGCAAAGTCAAGAAAGTGAGATGAATTGCAATCTTTCCATTCAGAGGAATTGGGAGGAAAATGTTCTCCTATATCGCCACATCCTAGTGCTCCGAGTATTGCATCAACGATTGCATGTATTGCAACATCACCATCGGAATGCGCCTCTATTGCCATGTTATGCTCAATTTCTACACCGCAAATCTTTATAAAACTCTTAGCATCATTTTGAACTTTAACAAATTTATGTATATCATAACCGGTTCCGACACGAAATTTTGGCTCTTCAAAAAGGAGTTTTGCCATATTGAGATCCTCTTTTTTGGTTAACTTAAAATTGTTTTTCTCACCTTCAATAATCGCAACATGTTTTTTGTGCTCTACCATTAGCGATGAATCATCAGTAAATTCTTTGATTGATTGATGGCATGATAATAATTCTCTGAAATTAAAAATTTGAGGGGTTTGTATGGCTCTAAGTTTTTCCCTTGAAATCGTAGATTCAACGAAATTATTACTCACCAATGACATAGTATCCTCGACTTCTATTGCTGGAACTACTCCTGTATATTGACCATTAATCATAGATTCAATCAAGTTATCTATTAGAATATTTGACACAAAAGGCCTGCAGGCATCGTGTATAACGACAAAATCTGGATTGATCTTTTGCAAACTCTCCAGTCCGAGTTTAACTGAACTCTGCCTGCTTTTCCCTCCGCATACTGGACTCAGCGATTTAGTATCTATAATTGATGATGTAACTTCTTTATAGAAATCTTTTTGACTTTCATTCACTACCACTCTTATGTAACTTATGTATTGATTAGCTAAGAATTTTCTAATTGTGTGAAATAAAACAGATTTACCTGCCAGTTTTATATACTGTTTAGGGGTTTTGGCATTACATCTACTACCTACTCCTGCTGCAACTATTAATGCTGCTATCTTGTATTTCTCAAGTCTGTTAGTGTGCATGTTTGTTATTTTTAGTGTTAGTGTATAGTAACAGGTTATTTAGAATTTTAAAAAAAGTTGATCTTATTCTCAAAACAGAATATTCTTTT
The DNA here is from genome assembly GCF_003344345.1 of Wolbachia endosymbiont of Cylisticus convexus. The sequence continues at coordinate 10,883 of NZ_QPIP01000033.1, forward strand.
ACTAGGTGTAATATGTGCTAGAGGGAAATAATGCACGTTGCTAAGTATAATAAAGAAAATGAAATACATCTCATATTTTTTCATGAAATAGGTGATAATTATAAAAATGCGGCCAGGTATATACAAGATAGATCTACGTATCTCCATAGATCTAATTTCTACACTCATGCACATAAATACCCAATTGCATTTCAAAACTATATAACTTACGCAATAGCCAGTTTCTTATTTTTAGGAGTATCCATATTATCACCCGCTTTGGTATTATAGCCCTACTCATAATAGTCCAAAAAGAGTAAGATATGGATTTATAGTAGTGAAGATCAGTAGCACATAGTTATGACTTAAGGAAAAAGGTAATGGAAGCATTGGATGAAGGAGAAAGTAGAGCCCAAGAGATTAAAATTGGAAAAACGACTCTATATGAGTGGCAGAAAAGGCGTAAGGAAACGGGAGATTTTCAGTCAAAAAAGCCTGGAAGGGCAGATAAAATTACCGACTGGAATGTTTTTACCAAATTTGCAAGGTGGCAAAACTCAGTCAGAGATGCTGGGGCAATATCAGTCGACAAACGAGCACTTAAAAATATTGGATTTACAAGATCTACGGATATAAAGAAAGAAATGAAGAAAAGCGAGCTCAATTTTCAAAGGTTATAGCAACAAAACGTCATGAAAATCTTGTATATATTGACGAATCTGGAATAGACAATACAGAACATACGGATATTGCAGAAAAGGAGAGAGGTTTCATTCACTAAAATTAGGTAAAAAAACTCAGCGCGTCAGTATAGCTCAAAATAAAAAGAAAATCATTGCTCCATTGACCTTTACTGCAATAAGGATGTTTTCGAGGCTTGGTTTGAGCAGTTTTTAACTCCAATTTTAAGGTCTGGCCAAACTTTGATAACGCTACTTTTCATAAATCTAAAATAGATGATCTTGCTAAAGGAGTTGGTGCTGAACTTCCTCCATATTCTCCAGACTTTAACGAAATTGAGCATCATTGGTTTGCTATAAAGAACAGAGCTAGAAAAAATATCCCTATTTTTAAGTCTTTCCGTCAAGCTGTTGATTCTGCTTTTTTATTCTGACTATTATGAGAAGAGCTATACTTGTTTCTTTCTGATAGCTGAGCAAATTTTAGCTAGGCCGAATAATAGGGATAATATTCTGCATTCTTTATGCACACTTCTTATATCATAAGTTGCATCTTCTCGAATAGAACGAATGTTATACTTATCACTGATTTCCTTTAACATATCGCAGATCGATCAGAGCAATACCACGTATGCTTATTGCTTTCTTATCGTTTGTGTTTAAAACAACGTATAGCTTTCTGTAACCATTGTATTTTCTTCCTCGAATATTAAGTTTACTATGGCCACCGTTGTTATTGTAGATACTAACTCTCGTGCTATCTATGGCAATTTCAGTACTTTTCCAATCACATTTGTTGATTCTATGATCATCAATTTTCAAGTTAAGCTTTTCGAACCCTCTGGAATTGCGTATAGTTGATAACTGCTAAATCTTTTTCTATCTGTTGCAAATATCCTTTTATAAACACGACTGTTTGTCTTAAACCAATTCTAAAGAGACTGGCTACTATATGAACCCAAATTACGACTTTATCACTATAAATATAGTTGCCGCTTTGCATTTTTGGACTATTTTCATACCAATTTTCAATTGCTTCACTGACGAAATGAAAAATATTTCCCCTTTTTTCAAGGAATTTGTTACACTTGTTCTAGTTATTGACTTTTGTCTTTTGTGGCATGATTTTTCTTTAAGCAGTTAAAATGGTTACTTTATAATAAATTTTGTCAGTAGCCACCAGATTTCTTTGATTGCTGTGCAACAAGGCCCTTTTCAGTAGCCTTAGAGAGAGTATTAGGAAAAGTTTGGAAATTTAATGATAAATTCTTTCAGATCCCATAGTAAGCAAATTCGTGAACCATTTAAAGATATTGGGAGTTTTCCCCCACATGAAAATAGTTACATATCTCCTGAAAAAGGCCGAGATAAGGAAAATTGTGCACCAAGTGTAAGTCCTAGTAAGTTTACTCATAAAACTTTGGAAGAAAAAAATTATGAAGAGCTATTGAAACAAGAAGATATTGCTCGTATTGCACGGTTTAAGTATGGATGGCATGGAGGTGGCAATATACTGTTTGAAGTAATTGGATCAGCAAGTCAGTTAGAAAAGCAGATACAAGGCTATATTGAGTTGAAAGTTAAAAAGCCTGCTATTTTTGTAATCAACAAAAATGCCAATCATTGGGTAACGCTAGTTATAAAACAGAATTTACTGCTTATTATGCTGACTCTTTAGGTTATGATATTTCCTCCTTTCAAGAGAGTGCAGAGAATGTTGGATTTTTTAAGGATAGTAATTACAACAATCTTCAAGAGCTGTTAGAGTCAAAACTGAGTGGTATTCAAACTCAATCTTTTTGTATTGAGCAACAGAAAGATGGTTACAATTGTGGAATATATGCCTTAAAAAATGCAGAAATAATTATGGACAAGAATCATGAGTTAGAGAAAGTATTAAATTACGAGTTAAGTGAGCAGGAGTTAAAGGAAATAAGGATTGAGTTTGCGTGCTTGTTACAAAAAGAAAAATGTGCAGAGCAGAAACCTCGAATCAAAGAAGCTAACAATAATGATAATTGTCAATCTAAACCAAAGCAGAAATATCAGCCAAAACCTTCTGTCAATAGTCCAGTATTTTATTGTAACGAATTTAATGAGCACGATTTAGGCGATAATGAAAACCTTTTAAGAAGAAAGTTCAATGAAATAATTAAAGATTTAGAGGAAAACAACAGTACAAGCCAAGGAGATATAAAGTTAATAAAAGGTAACGGGAATATTGAATATTTTCGAGCTAAATTAAGTGATAGTGACAGATTATTATTTACGAGTACAAAGCATAATGATAAAGATGCTTTTGTTATTTTAGAAGTAATTCTGAATCATGATTACCGGAAGTCTAAATTTTTAACAAATAAAGAAAAAATAAAAAACATAAAAATAATAAGTGAAGAAGGTTCTGATAGCGCAAATACAGTAGAAATTGGAAATGCTTCACAAGTTAGTTATCTTGGTAAACTTATTACTTTTAATGCAAAGCAGGAAGATATAGTTGAAAGGGTTGGAAAGTTTGAATTACCTTTAGTTATCAATGGATCTGCTGGCAGTGGAAAGACGTCAGTGGCTTTGGAGAGCTTAAGAAGGATAAAAGAGAAGTTCGGGGGAGGAAAAATTCTATATATTACCAAATCCGAAAATCTTATAAAAGAATCAAAAAAATTATTTGAGTGCGAACACTATAATCAGACCACTTGTGAGCTACCAAGTGATACGTTCGAACTTTCCTGTATAGTAATTTTACTATATCGCAAGACCAGCTATTTTGGCTCACTTTCGCTAAATCTACGTACGAACTGGTTTGCCTAATTTTGTTGCAAAAATTTTACCTTTTTATTTTCACAACTCTATTTTTACCTGATGCGTTCTCACAAATATATGTACTATTTTTATGTTTTTTGAAAAAGTAAATATTCAAGATTTTTATGGCGCTAATTTTTAGTATGTTTCCATATTAATCAAGCTAAAGGAATTTAAATTAATCATTAGAATGCGTAATAATTATATTATTTCAATAGGGTGGAGGAAATTATGTCTTTAACATTGAAACAGTGGAAAGAGATACTAGATACAATAAACTCAAACGGGGGTGATATACTTGAAGCAATAAAAGAGGAATTAAAGAAACAAGATCAAGATACATATCAAGAGTGGGAACGGAAAGACTTTGATATAAATCATCCGTTTGATGTACAATTGACCATGTACAACAAAAAATTAGCATTACTGCATATAGCTGCTTACAATGGCCATTTAGATATAGTTAAATATCTTGTAGATGATAAAAAGGCTGATGTTAATCAAGAAGATAGTTAGTGGTGAAACTGCTTTACATGAAGCTGCTAGAAATGGCCATTTAGATGTAGTTAAATACCTTGTAGATGATAAAAAGGCTGATGTTAATCAAAAAGATATTTGTGGTGAAACTGCTTTACATGAAGCTGCTAGAAATGGCCATAAAGATGTAGTGACAACTCTATTAAAAAAAGGGGCTAATCCTTTAATAAAGAATAAAAAAGGTAAAACTCCAAGAGACCTAGCTAATGATAAAAATATAACACAGCTTTTAAAAGAGGCAGAAGAGCAAATAATTAGCAAGTCAATAAAGACTGGTATTACTTTGGGTATTATAACTGCACTGACAATAGGTATTGGATGCGGTATTACCGGTATTGAATTATCAATATTAGCTATAGCTGGCATAGCTGTAGCAGCTGCGTTAGTAATAGGAGTTATTGCTGGTGGTATTACATATTCAGTATCAAAGCCTAGTAATAAGCTAGATAAACCTGACTTAGCTAACCAACAAGTATCTGAAAAAGCCTGCTAACAAAAGCCCAAGCAGAAGGGAGGACCATCTTTTACCTTCCTTTTGTATTTTTTCTTGGGAAAACTTTATTAAGTTAATAGCTTAAGATAATTTTTAAAAAGTTATTCCGATGCTTATGATTTTTAGAGTATGATGAATTTTTCTTCTGCAGTATTACATGTCAGCTGAATAGGGGTTATTGGAAGCATTTGGTGTTTCTGTTGGAGCATTTTTTTGCTAGTTTTTCACATGTAAGCTAGGTATATTAAGATTCTTACTATTTTTATTGATATGTTTACATAATTGAGTGTCAGTTTCTATCCACTACATTAGCTGTAATATGTAATAGTTTAGACCTGATTCCTTCATAGCAGCTCCTTTTGCAATACTTTTAATTTTCTGGCACATAGTCTTTTTCATTGCCTATTGCTTTTGTAAATTAAGATTCTAATCCATAAAATTTCTCTAATTGCTCACTCCACAGCATCGGTATTTCTTTTAAATCCACTAACCTCAAACTCCTTGGCTGTCTCCCATTTACTATGTCTTCTTTAATTTTTGGTGCTAAATAATTCAGCCTTAAAATTTGTTGTATTCGTCTTGTACCTATATTAATTTTTGCACTCAACTCTCCTACGCTTCCATATTTTCCTTCCTCTAATTGACGTTTCCACAAATGAGCTCTTACCACTGCTTTCAGTAGCGCATTATTTGTTTTGCCTTCTGGCTCGATCGCTGTGCATTTGTTTCCTTTCTTTTTTATTGGTATAAATTCCACCTTATCCTCTGAACTCATTTCTATTCCATCTTCTTTTACCATTACTCTCTTTATTAACTTTTTCACTACTTCTTTCTGTTTCCCAAAACTCCATTTTTCTTCGATCTTTTCTTTCCAATTTTCATATAGCTGCTCCGCTTTCTTTATCACTTCTTTTTCCACTTCTCCTGCTACTATTGTTCGATTTACTGATTCACAACTTTTTCCTCTTAAATGATTGTTGCATACGTAATATCGATATCTCTTATTCTCTTTTTTTGAGTACGTTAGCGTCATGTTTACTTCACAGCTCTTGCACTTAATTATTCCCCTAAGCAGCGCTTCCTCATATTTTGCTTTTCTATATGGCTGATTCCTTATCAATTCCTGCGCTTTTTGCCATTTTTCTTCCTCTATTATTGCTTCATGTTTTCCTTCATACTCTTTCTCATAATGTCTGATTTTTCCCATATATATTGGATTTGTTATTATTCTTCTCACCGTTGCCTTTTTAAAGATATCTGATTTTCCTTTCGTACGGTACCCCTGGCTATTTAACTCCCTTGCCAATTCTGCCATTGACTTCAGCTCCAAATATCTTTCAAATATATACCTTACCACTTTTGCTTCTTTTTCATTTACTATTAATTCTTTATCTTTTACATCATACCCTAGCGGTAAAGTTCCACCCATCCATATTCCGTGCTCTTTCGATGTTGCTATTTTATTTTTTACTCTCTCTACTATCATTTCTCTTTCTAGTTGTGCTGCCCCTGATAATACCGTTTGCACAAACTTTCCCATTGGCGTATTATTATCAAATATTTGTGTTACTGCTACAAAATTTACTCGGTGCCTTCTAAAAAATGATGTTACTTCGATGCTGTCTTTTGTTTCCCTTGATAGTCTGTCTAATGTATATACTACCACACAGTCCACTTCTCCTGCCTTTACATCTTCAAATAATTCCTTTATTGCTGGTCTTTCTAAATTCTTTCCTGAGAAACCTCCATCGTCGTACCTTTTTGCCAATACTACCCAGCCTTCTCTGCTCTTTATATATTTTTCACATGCTACTCGCTGCGCATCTAAACTGTTAAACTTTTGTTCTAGACCGTCTTCATTTGACTTTCTCGTATATATTCCACATCTTATCCCTTTACACATTTTCCCTTCCCTTTTGATCACGCAAACCAAATAGGAGCGGCCCATTGTAACTCATTCCCATTATTTTCCCTTCCACCGCTGATAATGACGTATAAAATTCTTCTCGGTAGATTAAACCCTTATCTGTTACCATTACCGCATGCGTCTCTTCCCCTCTTGTATCTTGTAAAAAGCATCTAATGTTTTAAGCTTAAGCATTAGGTGGAGGAGGGAAGAACTCTGTTTCTCCTCTTAGATATAAAATCTGTAAGAAAGATAAGAGTTCCCTCCTCAAAAGTATAGGCTGGACGGTATCGTAGAAAGACCTAAATGGCTCTAATTCTGTATCCACAAGGTTAGCCTTACTTTTCGTTTTAAATGGTAACGTATGGGGTTATATATGATCAACAACTTTCTTGGAATTGATGTATCAAAAGATCGCTTTGATGTTTTTCTTTCATTCATAAGTAAAAAAGAAAAGCGTGAAACTAGGAAAAGGAGCTTTAAGAACGATGATCTTGGGTTTCAAGGTCTGCTGAGTTTTCTACAAAAGCATAATGTGGAAGAAGTAAAGTCATGCATGTGGTTGTTATAGCGAAGCTTTGGCTGAATTTCTGCACAATGCTGGACATTTTGTTAGTGTTGTAAATCCTTATTGTATTAAATCTTATACAAGGAGTAAGCTCGTAAGACAAAAGAATGATCAGACTGATGCAGAAATTATTGCTGATTATTGCCAAAGACAGGAACCAACTCGTTGGACACCACCTTCTTCTGAAATGAAAAAATTAAAACATCTTTATCGTTGCTCAGTTGCGTTAAAAGAATTAGTAAATAACCACCTAGAAAAAAAAGAGAGACTGCCTAAAGAAGTTGCAAATGCTTGTTGCAACGAATATAGTTAAAAAAATAGAAATAATAAAAAACTCCATACGCAAACTATTAAAGCAGCACAAAGAATTGTTGGAAAATTTTCAGCTTCTATTGACTATTCCAGGAATAGGAGAGGAATCAGCAATGGCTATTTTAGCTGAAATCCCTGACATAAAAGCTTTTAGAGATGCCAGGCAATTGGCAGCATATACAGGAGTTATACCGAAAAATATAACATCAGGTTCATCTGTACATTCTAAACCAAGATTAAGTAAATCAGGTTCACAAACATTACGTAAGGCCCTTTTCTTTCCTGCCATAGTAGCCAAGAATCACAATCCTATCATTGTGAGTTTTTGCCAAAGACTAAAGAAGAAGGGTAAGCATAATATGGCAATTGTGGGAGCTGCAATGCGTAAGCTACTCCATATCATTTTCGGTATCCTGACATCCAAAAGTGCTTTTGATCCAAATCATATCAAGAATTACAGAACTAGGATGTTGACTGTAGTTTAAAATCAAAAAATGCTTCCAATCCATTCAACATATTCACTAACTGTAATCTGTGTACTGTTACACAATCAGAA
>NZ_QPIP01000034.1 GCF_003344345.1 Wolbachia endosymbiont of Cylisticus convexus
CTATAGCGTCATACAATTGCTCATCCTTTCTATCCTGCTCTCGTCTTTTTATTTTTATCTATGCATTCACCTAATTTATCTGCATTAGTAGTTAGTGCAGTTATATCTATACCCATACTAAAACCTCAATATTAAAAGCTATTTAAGTTGTCAGCACAAACTAACAACCAAGAAGTTTGACTTCTAATTTGAGCTAGATGTGATCGAAATATAGGTGAAAAGGCAGAAAACTAGTTTCTATTAGAAAATCTGTTGTCATAGTTGAACCTCACTTTAGCACTTGTCTACTATTTTAACTATTTTATCTTAAAAAATAATAAATGTGGCTAAACTGTGAAGCATGAGTGCTGCTGAAAGAGATAAACCAATGTTTTTATAGATCTTTCAAACTTGGTTTTTCTTTTAGTTTTTTAAGTCTTTCTTTATTTAGTATGGAGCTTATCTCTTCTACACTTTTATTAATATCATCGTTGATTATTACATAATCATATTTACCACGTTTGCTTATCTCTTTTTGAGCTTCGGCTAATCTGCGCTCTATTTCACTTGCATCATCACTATTACGCCTTTGTAGGCGCAGCCTAAGCTCTTCCATTGAAGGGGGAAGTATAAAAACACTTACAACTTTTTCTCTTAAGGTTTTAAACAAATAGAATGCTCCTTGCCAATCTATATTCAGTAAAACGTTTATTCCACTACTCAGATTTTGTTCTATAAAATCTTTTGGTATACCGTAGAAATTCTCAAAAACTTTGGCATATTCAAGCATTTGACCAGCTTTGCATAGTTCATGAAACTTTTCTTCAGTAACGAAAAAATAGTCTTTTCCATTTACTTCACCGGAACGAGGCTTGCGTGTAGTCATAGAAACAGACATAACTAAATTAGTTGATTGCTCAAGTAATTTTTCTGATATAGTAGTTTTTCCAGCTCCAGAAGGAGAGGATAGAATCAATAGTATGCCCTCATTTTTTACGGTCATTTTTCTTTTTTACGTAATTTTACAAATACATTATAGAGTTTTTTAAGACTTTGTATTTTTTGAGTCAAAGTTTAAAATACTAGAGCCCTCTAAATTAGAATTTGATAAATTGGTACCAATAAGAGAGGAATTATCAAAGACAGTATAACGTAAATCAGTTTTTTCAAGATTTGCCTTATTCAAATTAACGTTTATAAACTTTGCTCTACTTAATATTGAATTAGAAAAATTAGCATTTTCTAAATTCATATCCTTGAACTCAAAGTAAGAATAATTTACATCAAATTTTTCACCCTGTGATATTTTCTCTTGCAAATCTCCAATTGAAGTTATGGCATCCTCTAGACCTGTAATTTTTGCCTGTCCCTGATTGTCGATCAAAATTGAATTATCAAATTTGCAATCTGTTAAATGAATATCAGCAATTGAACTTTTATATATGCTTGAAGAGTGAAAAGACATATCACTCATTGTTGAATTACTCAAATTGCCAAGAAAGAAACTAGTTTTCCTAAAGGCATTATCATAAAACACAGAAGATCTAAAATCACTTTCAATGAAGTTTGAATTAGTTACTTTTAAATTAGACCACTTTGAGTTATCAGCTAATAATTTGAAGAATATTGAATTTTCTATCTCACTGAAATCAATATTATGGTGGGAAAGCGTACTATTGTAAATTTGAGAGTCTTGAATTTTCGTCTTATACATTGAGGTTGTAGAAAGATCTGAATCTTCTATTTTTGCAGAGGTAAACAATGAATGGTCAAAGAACGAACCATTCATGTCAGAATTCACAACTTTAGTATTATGAAACTTTCCGTGACAAATGTTAGCATCATAGGCATTAACTTTATACAATTCACTAAAACTAAAATCAATATTAGATAAATCAGCATCCTGAAGATCTGCTTCAGAAACATATGCATGTTTTATCTTGGAACCATTTAGTATAGATTTAACGAAGTTTGAATTATCCCCTTTCACATAGGAAATTTGTGAATTGCTTAAATTGGCTTTTTCGAAATTACTATCCACTATAATGGAAGAATTAAAATAGGCGTTCGAAAGATTGCTACCTGTAAAATCCGATTTTTTTATTTCAGCACCGTATATATTAGCATTTTTTAGTGAAGAAAATTGTATTTTTAGCTTGTATACATCCACTCCAAAGAAACTTGCATTGTCGAAATTATTCCTCTGCATAACAGTATCGTTTATTTCACTATCACTAAAATTTATGTAGCTAGCATTTGAGTTTGATAAATCGGAGAAATTCATTTTTACATTCAAAAATTTGGTATGCAAACCAATTATATTACGCATACTTACTTTGTTGAGGTTAGAATTGATAAAATCAGCATAACTGATATTAGACTGATCAAATATGATATCTGTTAAATTTGCAGAAGCAAATTTTGAAAAACTCAAATTTGTGCCTTTTATTTTAACGCCATGTAAATTAGCATTGGAAAAATTAGCATCACGTAAATCAACGTCGATAAAAGACACATCTGATAAATCGGTGTTAGAAAAATCGGCACCAATCAAACTCACTCCGTCAAAAATAGATTTATTTAAATATAATTGACTAAAATTAGCCCCATTTAAATTAGGGCCAAAACCTTTCCTAAAATCTTGTGGAACCCCTGCTTTGTTGCACTGTACTAAAAACTTAGCAAAATCTTTTGTATTGTAAGATACGTATTTTATATCGTGCAGAGCGCTTAAAAAATCATTAATTGGATTTTTTTCATCATCTCCATAGCATAAATGACCAACTAAAATTAATATCAAAAGTCTAATTATTTTTTGCATCGCAGGTAGTTTCTTTTGTTTTTATAGCAAAGTTATACATATCTGAGTTTTCTTCATTGTTTATTTCTTTATCCTCCAAAAGATATGGCATCATTTCGGCAATTGCATTTATTATATCGATCTGCTTTTTCTCGATTGCTATGTCAATAGGGGATTTAAAATTATTACCAACTGCTCTAGGGTCAGCACCTTGTAATAAGAGAAAACGAACTGTGTCTATTTGACCTTGCTTCACTGCATAAATTAGAGGAGTATCACCCAATTTATTTCTAAAACTTAATATCTCTTGAATTGTTAATCCAATTTTTTCTAGCTTATTTATTACTCCTCTTAAACAAATTAAGTTACCCTTCTTGATGCAGTAAAAAAATTGCTTACTGTAATCATCAGTAAATATAGTTGTAGGAAGATGCTCATTGAGGCTATCATATTGTCGCTTATATATCGACTTGCTTCTATGGCTCCATTCTTTTTTCATTTCTTTGTTTAGCTTTGTCCATTTTTCGCTTTCTTCATTTTCTTTGTTCACAGGTGTTATGTTGTTAGGCTGTTCTTCTTTCTTTTTCTCTGTTAATTGGCTTGTTGAAAGTTCGGTGTCTTTTATGCTAACCTCCTCTTCAGGCTGTAGGTTTGTTTGATTATTGTGACTGATTTTCTTCTCTTCAGGTTCTTCTTCTTTTTCTTCTAATAAAGGACTTGTTGAAAATTCGGTATCTTTTATATTAATCTTCTCTTCAGGCTGTAGGTTTGTTTGTATATTTTCATTACTTGAAGGTACTTCGACTACATTTATTGAGTCTTGGTCTGTGCTTTCCTTTAGTGATTCACTCTCACTCATAAGCGAAGGAATTTTATCCTCTTTATCATCGCTTTCAGCATCAGTATTGCTTTTCGATTCGTCTTCTTGATTTATGCTGCTTTCATTTTTATTTTCTTCAGGCTGCTCTGCAGCAAGCAGGTTAGATATAACGATTAATAGTATGAAGAATACTTTATATTTCATAAACATTGCAAATATAGGCTTAATTAAAATGATACTATAATCAAATGATTAATCTACAGTAAAAAGTGCCTTAGTTATACTATACAAAAAGGATATCTGCGAAGAATAGGAAAATTTTTAGTACATAAATACAGCTCAAATAAGAATGCTTCCTTTGGTATGCACTATAGGTATAACTTTTTTCATAATTCTCATGTATAAAACAGCATAATTTGTATTTTAGGAGTAATTTATGCTTACAAAGTGTGCTAAACTGATTTCATGTGAGGAAAGTGGAAATAAGCAGTTCGTAGTTTATAATGCCAAAGCATGTGACGGTGATGAAAGATTTAGTTTTTTTACTAAGATGGAAGAAGACGAAAACGAAGGTGAATTACCTAGTACTTGCCCAGTAGGTAGTCTAGTAGATGTTTATTATAACCCTGAGTACTGTTTAGAAGAAAATCATTCCTGCTACGCAGAGTATATGCAATTCTCAGCTGATGATCACTGTAAAGCTGATTGTGGGGTTTTCTAGATTATCTATTGCTATCTATTAGTAGAAATTAACTTACAGCGTATGGCAGACAATAACTGTATGTCACACGCTGGCTTTGTGTTTATAGTATTTTTTTTGCAAATAAATGCAAAAAATTACTTGACATATTTTGTAACTTGATTATTCTCAATGAAAATGAGGGTATTTTAGAGCTCGAAATTCACCTTATTCAAGTCTGCAGACTTTTCAATTAATTTCTCAATAAAAAATATAGCACAGTCTACTTCAGTGCATATAAGTGTGCTTAATTTCTGTCATAAGGTGTGTTGTATTTTCTCTAAATTTTTTTATAGGAGGATCATTATGTCTAAAATTCCTTAAACATTAATTTAATTTATTAAATAGTGCAGTACTGCTTTACGCGTTGCTAATCCAAACTTTACTTGCTGTAAAATAACACAATCTGCTATATCATTGCTAATTTCAATTCCTCTATTGATTGGCCCTGGGTGCATAACAATTGCATCGGGTTTTGCGTGCGATAGTTTTTGTGCATCAAGTCCATACAAATAAAAATATTCTTTTTCCGAAGAACTATTATTCATGCGCTCTTTTTGCAATCTCAAAAGCATAATTACATCAGCATCCTTTATACCTTCAGTTAATGAGTAATGAGTTGAATCTACTTCAGGAAAATGCTTACAAATCAAAGTTGGTGGTGCAACCAAGCTTATTTTTGCTCCAAACATTTTTAGCAATCTTATATTTGACCTTGCAACTCTACTGTGCAAAATATCTCCACATATTACAACTTTGAGATCCTTTATTTGCTTTTTATGACTGATAATTACGAGATAATCTGCAAGAGCTTGAGTTGGATGTTCATTGCTTCCATCACCCGCGTTAATTAGCGAGTAGTTAACATGCTTTACCAGTGTATTAATGATACCACTACTTTTATGCCTGATTATCATATAGTCAGGATTCATTGCATTTAATGTTTTTATCATATCTTTTAGATCTTCTCCTTTGTTAACGGAAGAAGATTTTATTGGCAAAGTTACAACATTTGCTCCAAGGCTTTTTGCCGCTATTTCAAAAGATGCAAGTGTGCGTGTTGAATCTTCAAAAAATAAGTTTATTACTATCTTGTTTTTTAGAATATGGCTAGTTTCTGTTTCAAGATATTGGTTGGCTAACTTAGTTATATTTTCTACATCACTGACTGTGAGATCTGAGATATTTAACAGATTCCTTTTTTTGTTCATAGCTCCCTTTTTGAGCTTATTCTACTTTCTTAATTATTATTTTTCAACTCTACAGTTATAAAATAGAATAGAAGAAAGACTATTATTTCCACTTACACTCGTCTGCTATCATAATAGCCTCAAAGAGGTGCTTCTCAAGCTCACTTATAGGTAGATCACTTTGTGGATAACTTCCCCAAGATTTTAATACATCAGAAGTTTCAATACCTTCAACAATGGGATATTCTTGATTTTTTTCAGCATATAATTCTTGAGCCTGTTTACTTACAAAAAATTCCAATAAAGCTATAGCATTTTCTCTGTTTTTTGCGTTTTTTGTTACTGCTGCGCCACTAAGATTCACCATTACACCATCATTAGGAAAGAAAGCTCCTAGTTTATCTGTAACACTTTTCTTATTTTTTGACGAAAGAATTCTTGCAAAGTAGTAGCTGTTTACTATTGCAACATCCCCTTCACCAGCGGCTACAGCATAGATTTGGTCTGTGTCACCACCACTTGGCTTTCTTGCCATGTTGTTCACAATTCCACTAACCCATTCCTTGGTATTTTCAAATCCATTTTTTGTAATCATAAAAGCAATCAATGATCGGTTATATGGACTTGTGGAAGAACGCACTAATATTTTCCCTTTCCATTTTTCATTTGCTAAATCTTCGTAGGTACTTAATTCTTTAGGATCTACTGATTCTTTATTGTAAACCAATATTCTGGCTCTTTTTGTAAGGCCAAACCAATAATCTTCACTATCTCTAAATTTTGCAGATATGGCATTTTTTAGAACCTCTGAATCCACTTGAGACAAAAGCCCTCTTTTTTTTGCTAAAATCAAATTCACCACATCTGCGGTTAAAAATAAATCAGCTTCACCACCATTTTCCATACGTGAAAGTAACTGAGAATAGTCGTCGATGATATAACGTACCTTGATACCCGTATTTTTTGTAAATTCATCAAATAAACTATGTACCAATTCTTCTTTACGTGATGAATAAACATTTACTACTTGCGAATCATCAATTCCGCTATTTTTATATAAAAAATTAACGACTATCAATACAACCGCTACTAGAGATGCGAATATTAAAGCTTTTTTCATATCATAAAACAAATCCCTTCATTTTAAGATACTCAAATAGCAAGGTTCTGGCAAGTGCCAATAAGGGGCATTGAAATTCATCTACCAACCGTAAATAACATCTGGATAATTATGAGATTGAACTATAACTTGCTCAAGCATTAAACTGCTGCGTTTAGCATCTTTGCTATGATTTTCCTCAAGAACGTTTGTTCTTTCTCGTTTTATTTCCTCAATGAATTTCCCATTAATATTTTTAGGATCAATCATTTCTTCAGAATATATAAGATTAGTACAGTTTGTTTTTCTATAGTAATGCACGCCAAGATACACAACTAATAATGCAGCTATACCTGAGCCTATAAGAACTGATAATCCTATGTTATTGGTTAAAGGGTTCCGGTAAAATCTTTGTGTATTATTAACACCATCTTGCACATACAGCAATAAAGGGAACGATATATTTAGAGCAACTACGCCAGTTAATAATGTAGTAAATATAGGTCTATTATTAATTATGGACTTTATTTTATTAGTTTTACTAATTACTTTTTCATCAATATTGACGAAGCCTTTTTTAGATTCCCAAGCATTAAGTACAAAATTTGAATGAGTGCCATTGCTATATTCCAGCCTTACAGACTTTATAGCTTTATTTTCTGGTTGACACTTCAATACGTTACCTAAAACTTCATCTGCATTTTTTCCTTGATTTTGATATTCTTTGGTATTTACAAACTGTTTTATTCCAAGAAACATTGAACTAATTACGAGCAATGAAGCAATTGCAATAACTGGTATAATAGTATAGAGCGGACTGTTTGCAAAGAACGCGATAAATTTTGCTTTATCTTGTAAACACACTAAAGCTGCAGATGTGCCAAATGCAATAGCAGTTATACCAAAAATTATAACGCCTTTCTGCTGCATGGCATACTGCGCTTTTGGCCAGAATCTGTTTTTTTGCAGTTTAAATTCGCTATTTGTAGACAAAGACTTTTCAAAGCCATCTGTCTTATGTGGTGGTAGAGAAGTTGAACGTATTCTGTTTGTCTTTTTATTATCTCCAAGCAAAGATTTTTCAGAGCCATCTGTTTCATATGGCGATGGAGAAGTTAAAGATGTATCGCTATGCTGACTGAGCTTTTCAAGAAGATCTTTTTCACTTTTTTCTCTATCCCAGGGTTCATCAAATACTGTCCCTTGTGAACCTGATCTACTATGTTCTGAAATGGCCACATTCGATGCCTCTTCCCCTTCTTTATCAGAACTTGATTCGCTAACCGAACTTGTAGATTGTGAAATTTCATTTTCATCGGTTGTTTGTAACACTGTGTTTCTAGGTGCTGGTGTTGGTGGAGTTGCTGCACTATTTTCACCCTCCGTTATATGAGAAATCGGTGTGGCATTATTTTCATTTACTAATCCATGCATATTCGCTCCAAAATTAATTACGATGCTCTTTAATTACGCGATAGTTATTAAAATACAGTAAATACTAATTTAAGGATAAATATGAAGAATTTAGTATAAGAACTGCTGATCAAAGATCCTCTCGTCTAATGAGCAATCCTTATCAAAAAGCAGAGTGATTGTATTTTCGTGATCTTTTTGTATTTTTACCTGCGATATATCATGGAATTCTTTATAATCTGATACTACAAGTGCTGGACGATTTTTTATGTCATTAATGTCAATTTGTACTATCGTGTCATTTGATATGAGCGCTCCATTCCAATGCCTTGGGTAGTAACTATTGATGGAAGTCAGTGCAAATAAATTTGAATTAAGTGGCAGAATTGGCCCGCCGGCAGAGAAGTTATATGCAGTGCTGCCTGTGGGAGTAGACAATATTATTCCATCTCCTCTGAATTTTTCTACTTTTAGCTTATCATTAATGGTAATATTCGTCTCCACTATTTGATTTGCTTTTCTGAAGACATACACTTCATTTACTGCTATGTAACGGTGTTTTTTGCCACTTATGTCTGTGGCTTCCATTTTTAGTAAAGTTAGCTGAGTAGGGACTGCATGTTCTATATGATCAATTAGATCTTTAAAGCATTTATTCATTAAAAACCCGACGTTGCCGGTATTTATTCCATACACATGTACATCTTTATTTCCTATGACGTAGTTGTGCAGAGTGCGTAGCATAAAACCATCGCCCCCAATGACTATAAGTAGATCAATTTCGAACTTACTTTTTTCTGTTATATTGATAAAATTGAACTTCTGTAATAACTGAGATACTTCCTGGGACTTTGGTGATGTAGAAGCAATATAGCCTATATTTTTATATTTATACATGTTTGATAAAGAAGGAGAAAACTAGAAAAGACTCCCATATTTATCATTAAACTTAGCTATTTTACTATCCTTGTCTCCTGATCCGCTTGTCAAGCTTCCAGTCCATGCAGGGTGAGTAAGAGGATCTCTATCAAGTTTTATTCTTTGACCTTCCTTTCCATAAGTGGAATAAGTTTCAAACTCTTGACCGTCTGTCATGACTATAATAACTTTGTGATAACTGATTTCTGCCATTGCTGCTTACAACTTTTTATCAAATCACATTCTAGTGAATAGGATTGATTTAGTCAATCATTATTGTGAAATATTGACAAAAAATAAATAAAGTAGTATTATTAGTGAAGAATGAAGAATTTATTATGATTTTTGCTTTTCCTGGTCAGGGCTCTCAATTTGTAGGAATGGGAAAGAGCTTATATGATGAGTTTTCAGTTGCAAGACAAGTATTTGATGAAGTAGATAACATATTAGGTAGAAAGCTGTCTCATTTGATCTTCAATGGTCCTATTGAAGAATTAACCATAACAGAAAATGCTCAGCCAGCTATCATGGCAGTGTCAATTGCGACATTACGTGTTATGGAGCATGTGCTTGGTAGGCCCTTTTTTTCTGATTGCAATGTTAAATATGTTTGTGGGCATTCAGTTGGCGAGTATACAGCGCTATGTGCTGCAGGGGCGTTGACGCTTGAGTCTGCAGTTAAATTGTTAAAAGTTCGTAGCGAAGCAATGCATGAAGCTTCACTGAAATGTAAAGGTGGAATGGTTGCACTACTTGGAGCAGAAATAAGCGAAGTAGAAGATATATTGAAATCAGTTCAACTTGATTGTGAAATTGCAAACGATAATGGTGGTGGGCAGGTAGTGGTAAGTGGTACTACAGAAGCTCTTGAGATGTTACCAGATTTGTTTAAAAGCTCGAGTGCGAAGAAAATGATTAAATTACAAGTTAGTGGACCTTTTCACTCATCTCTTATGAAACCCGCTGATGAAAAACTTCTAGAATTTTTAGAGAGCGTCAACATAACTAGCCCTTCGATTCCTTTTGTATCAAATGTTACAGCTAAAAAGGAAAGTGATCCAGAAATCATAAGAGCTTTACTCGCTAAGCAAGTCGTAAGCAGAGTCAGGTGGAGAGAGATGGTTTTATATATGACAAGCCGTGGCACTAATAAATTTGTTGAAATTGGGCCTAACAAAGTTTTATCTAATCTAGTTAAAAGAATTATCAGTACAAAAAGCATAGGTAGTGTTAGCGATATTGATAGCTTCTTTAATGAATCATTAATATTGGCAGCGAAAAATTTAAAAGTGAGTTTGAGTTAAATTGTATCTATTTTGTATTACCCAAGCAATATTGTATGGACATTGCGCTAACAAGAATGTAAGTTTGGGTGTCATTCCAGCGTGTGTGTAATAGTTTAGACTTGATCTGACAGGCATAAATTATCTGACAGAAGAATCGACGAAGTCAAAACCGATATCAGAATCTGTTTTAATGTTATCAATATTTTTTTGGTAAGCAATATGCATACTATCAAAAAAGGTCTGCATAGCCATAGCAATACTTACCTGAATGAGGTCTAGCTCTATTGTAAGAATGCAACCAATGATCGACATCTAACTGAAGCTCCTCCAAAGTACTATAAATCTTTTTCCTAAAGATAATATTGTAACATTCATCTTGCATAGTTCTATGAAACCTTTCACATATACCATTAGTCTGTGGGGAATAAGCTTTGGTTCTAGAATGATCAATATTTTCTACTCCCAAATATAACTGGTACGCATGATTCCCTGGTTTGCCACAATACTCTGTACCCCGATCAGTTAAAATGCGTAGCAATCTGTTCATCAAAAAATGGTATAACTCTATCGTTGAGAAGATCTGCAGCTGTGATAGCAGTTTTCTCCGTATAAAGCTTAGCAAAGGCCACTCTAGAGTAGGTGTCGATAAAAGTTTGTTGATAAATTCGTCCAATACCTTTCTACATAATAGGTATCTTGACTACCTAAGTATCCAGTGTCTCAATTTCGCCATTGGCCTCTTTTTGTTCCTTAGTTTTTTCTAAAGCAGCAACTTGCTCCTCTGTCAAAATTATACCGTCTTGGACTACCTTCGCTTCTAGCGCTTTCAATCTCTTTTTAAAATTTTCAAGGTCGTTTCTTTGCCATATTCCCGCTAGCAGATATTAGAATTCCTTTTTTCTTTAACTCATTAGCTGCTCTTTCCTGTCCATATGCTGGAAACTCTACTGCTATTTTAACTACTGCTTCTTCTGTATCCTTTGGTACTCTATTGGCAAGTAATGGTTTGCTTTTGTTTAATGCTTTTTCTCCTCCTGTTTCGTACAGTTCTTTAAAACGATAAAATGTATCTCTCGAATACTTTACATGCCTGTGATACATTCCCTAATTGTTTTGCAAGTTCTCCAACTTTGGTTTTAGTATTTTTTCTTCTCATATCTGACACTCCTTTAAAATTTATTTATATTTTTATCTTACTTTATTAATCTGTCAGATCAAGTCTAAACTATTACAATTATGGCTATTGATAGGCGCAAATCTGCTTATAGCGATCAAGGATCACAATACACCTCTAAAAATTATCAATTTTTACTGAGTACAAAAAATATTATTTCTAGACAAAGGTTATTGTTATGATAATGCTGTTTCAGAGAGCTTTTTTAGTTCACTCATACTCATTGATACTGCACAACACTCTGCACAACACCGCAATATTTGAATATATAGAAATTTTTTATAATAAACAGCGTAGACATTCTACGATGACGGTTGTCGATAAGCCTAAATTACTTTAGCTATATCTCTGCAGCTAACTGCGCTAATAATGCTGGCATTAATTAAAATTAAATATTAAGTCTTTATACTTTTATAGTAGCGTTAATATTGAGGTAATATTGTGGGTACAACTAAGATTAGTAAATTTCCATTTAATATAAAAGGTAAAGTGGCAAAACAACATGCCGAACCAATAGTTGAAAAAAATCTCTATACTATTTTAGGATTCAAAGATACAGAAGATTTTGAAAATAAGACAGGTAAGCTTGTTAATAAAAAAGTTTGGCAATCATTTGTTGACTGCTTTGCAAAAGAAATAGATTATGCAGCAACCGAAAAAGTTGTAAAAAATATCCTTTGTAACATTGCAAAGAGTGATCGCGGTGATGTTTTTACTAAAGCTGAACGTCTAATATTAAATGAAAAACAAGGTGATAAAAAGAGAGAAAAAGCGATTAGAGAAGCTATTAGTATTTTGAGGAAAATCAATCCAGAAAAAGCCTTTAATGAACTTTCAGTAATGAAAAAACAAGCTGAAGATTTTTTACAAACCGATTTTTATAAAGCTCAGAGTAAACCACTTCAAGGATTTGCTCCATCTGGTGGACAGCTCTTTGCGGAAGTTCTAAAATATATAGAAACACTAGAAAAATTAGCTGAAGTTAAAAAGGAAGAGCTAGTTAAAGATTTCTTGTTAAATCATGTTAGTTCATTGAATAAAAAGTATCCTAAATCACAAGGCAAAAGGGAAGATGCTATAACAATACTATCAAGTGATGAGTTGAAGAATTTTTACAATAAAGGTGTAGAAGAAGGAATATTACAACCAATGGTATCTTACAAAGAATGCAGAAACCTGTATAACCAAATGAAAAATGAATCCAAAAGTATAATTAAAAGAGAAGAACGGGAAGAAAATTTGAAGAAAATAGATAAGTCGATAGTCAGCGCAATTAATGACATAAAAAAACATAGAGAAGCAATCCTTAACTGTAAAGACTTTCAAAGTTCTTACATAAAAGAGAAAAAAGAACATCCATTTAGAGGCAACGCATGTCAAAAAATGATTGATATATATCAAGGAAAAATTGCTGGATATCAGGAGAAAATTTGTCAAAACTTAAGCCAAATAAAAGCGATATTAAAAAGTGCGCCGCAAGAAATGGATGATGTGGAAGAATTAGAGGAAATAATCGATGGTATGCATGAAGCGAAGCAGTTTGATGAAAATTGTGACTCAGCTTTGATTTGCTTATCGAATATACAGAATAAGTTAGACGTTCAGCTGGAAAATCCCCTAACAGAACTCAGAGCTTCACACATTAACGTTAAAATTGAGCCTCAAAAAAAGGTTTCTACTTAAGAGACTCAGGGGTCACAAAAGAATAGCAAGACAATTTCTAGGAAAAGTGAGAAAGAGGTCTCCAAGTTATTTTTTATCATTGGACACTTGGGTTAGGATCAAAAGGCTAAATAATGGAAGCTGTATAAACCGAGAGGTTTTACAGTTTTGCGAGAGACTGGTGGGGAAGTTCCGCCGGTCTACTCTCCCGATATACACTAAGTTTTCAGGTTCTTTTGTTTCTATAATTTTTGTGAATTTAGCACGATTTTCTTCGCTTCTTTCTTTGTACCCATAGGTCTTTTTTTCTCGTAAAATTGACCTTTTTTAAAGCTCTGCTAATCGTTTGACAACTTATATTGCCCAAAAATTTAGCTATTTCTGATAGAGTTTTTCCACCGTGCTTTTTAGCAAATTCAGCAAACGCATTTCAGTCAATAATTTTGTGCTCCATTCCCCAGTTTTTTTGCGTCTTATCTGCCAACTCATATAATGTTGTTTTTCCTATTTTAAACCTTTTCGCTACTACTTCCTCCCTCATCTAGAGCTTGCATTGCTTTTTTCCTTAAATCGTAACTATATGTTGCTGGCACTCTTACTTCCTCTTACTATAAATCTTTATTTTATTATATTCGGACTATTATGGAAGATGCTATAAGAGATTATCTTGAAAGTAGGATAAGGTATAGTATAAGAAATGTAAAAGTGAGGTAAGAAATGAGAAAAAAGTATCCAACAGATCTAAGTAAAAGGCCGAATAGAAAAATATTTCAGAGTATGATACAAGAAAGGAGGAAAACCGCCAAAGTATAGTAAAAGAGAAATATTAGAGGCGATTTTCTATGTATTGCGTACAGGATGCCAATGGCGGGAATGCTATGGAAGACTGTGTATGAGCAGTTTAGGCAATGGAAAAAGCAGGAAATTTTTGAGAAAATGAATTGCCAAATATAGCAGGAGAAAAATAGGAAGAAATGAGGAGCCAAGCGCTTGACAGTCAATCTGTGAAAACTACAGAAAAAGGGGGGTCAAAGGTTATGATGGAAATAAAAAAGTAAAAGGTAGAAAAAGGCATATAAAGGAAGAATATGACATAGATATTGAAATTGTTAAAAGACCTCCATGTAGATTTTGGGTACATAACGCTTGAGCTGCTGCCAGCGAGAGAACAGGGATTTAAAGTACAGCCAAGAAGGTGGGTTGTAGAAAGGACTTTTGCTTGAGGAATAGAAGGCTATCAAAGGAATATGATTTGCTTACAACATCTACTGAAAATTTCATATGTCTTGCTATGAATAGGGTTATGTTAACGAGGAAATATGCCTAAGTTTTCTAGTTTCAGGACAACCT
>NZ_QPIP01000035.1 GCF_003344345.1 Wolbachia endosymbiont of Cylisticus convexus
TATACCAGTTACTCGATATAATTCTTCATGCAAAGCAAAGTTTGGTTTACTTTTTCTATGCTTATTTTTCTCTTCACCTAACTTTTTACTCTCATCAGACTTTGTCTCAAATGTTTTATAATATTCTTCAATGCTCCTGTCACATTCTGCTACTTTTTCCTGATAAATATTATATAGCTCAAATTCTTGCTTTAATGTAAATAGGTGTTCTTTTCTATAGTTTCCTGCTAATGCTTTTGCAATAACAGATTTATCACTTTTTATTCATCCATCTCTTAGTTCAGCCAATTTTTCAGGATTACTCTCACCATCTATTATTGCTTTAATAATTTGCATTCCAGTTACACCAGTTGTATCGCTTATAACTCTATGTAGTTGAATATTCATTTGTGTTAGCGCTTTTTGCATACGCAAAGTATGTGTAGAAGCATTTTCAATTAAATTTTTACGTTGCCGAACATAACTACGCAATACACACATCTGGCCTAAATGACCCTTGGAGTAACCCGTAACTGTGTAGTTGTTGAATCCATTGACAATCTTGCACATCTGATTTTCTCCCAGGTACATTTTTAACATGTTTTGCGTTTACCAGTTTTACTTCAAATCCGTGTGATTCAAGTACTTGAAACAAAGGAATCCACTGTTGACTCCATGGCTACTGTATTCACTTTACATTTTTTCAACCATTTTGCTATGTTGTAGAGATCTTCCGTAAAGCAGCTAAATTTTTGTATACGTTGTTCATCGCTTCCTTCGGGTACACATACATAATGTACAGCCGAGCCAACATCGATTCCTGCTGCATTAGGATTCGTTATCTCTAATTTACTTTTGACCTTTGCCATTTTTAATCTCCATTATATAATAATCCATAGTTGAGAAGTGCTTAAGCTTGGAACGGTTGAGTTATACATTCTTCTAATCGAGGTAGCCCAAAAGGCTCCATCAGTGGTTCGACCGTTCCTCCAAAGCCACGCTATCCTACGGGCACTTAAGGCACCATTGCATAGTTCGGCTATAACTGCAAAAAGCTCTTCTCTACAAAATTATATATAAAATTTGCCATACATTCAGCTAGGAAGTTTCTTTTTGGTTTGACAGGTTTTATCTGTCCGGCGCTATCCTCAGCATGATGCAAACTTTAGTATGGTTATATAAATTAAGCAAGTATCCTTCTGCATTTTCTGTAAAATATTAACTAAAGAAGTTTAGCTAGCACTTAAGTTAATAGACCTCTTTCGAAACTCATTTCACCAGCTCGAAATTGTAAATTCCGGCTATCAGATTAAACCTTAAGCAGAAACGTTTTCTTCGATTTCGATAACGATCTGAGATAATTTTGAATCTTTTCAATAACCCAATCACGTTTTCTACTACCACTCTTTTACTCATAAGATCCCGATTTTCTTTCTTATGTTCTCTGCTTAATGGATTCTTTTTCGTTTTCCTGTATTGCATATGTTCATGAATTTTCTTAAGACCTCTATATCCGCCAGAACCTTAACACACAGTTACTTTTGACTCCTTGAATAACCTAAAATCGTGCTTTCTGCCGCTTGAGAATGATGTACATATTGCTCTGTTTTTCTATAATTAACTGAGTTTTTAATGTATGTTTTTTCTTCTTACCGGAACTTTGCCTTTTTTGGTCTTTCTATAGGTGTTTCTGTGCTATCGAGACCTCATACTCTATGTCTTCTTTTCAATAACTTCTTTCGGCTTGGCAACGCAAAATCTGGGGGCTCTATTAAAGAACCCATTTTACTGTCTTATATGATGTACTTTCACTGATTCCATAGCTTTATGAAAATATGTTCGATATTCACGGAGATATTCTAATATCATAAGCAGCATGCCCTCTTCACTTAGCTTATTTTCCTACCACCTTTAGCCTTTATTGGCTTCTCGTAAAATTTCTACTATTTTATCAAATGTTGCCTTTTTTACTCCTGTTAACCTGCGAAATCATCTAACTCTTTTACTGTTTTGTATTTCACCTTTTCCCTCACTCAAAACACATCATTTTTCTTCGCTTTATCCTAGTTTCGAAAGAGGTCTATTCTATCATTGTATGTTTTTACCCACCTGCTTAGCCGCTAATACCCAAATCTCTTCCTATTTTTGCTGATGATTGACCTGTTTTTTTTCCAGTCTTCATTTTTGCATTCTGCTGTATATTCTCTTCTTTTTGTCATATCACACCTCTTTGAAAAAACTTTTTTTTACTTCAAAAACGTCTTTTCTTCCTCTCTACTTTTTCTGGGTAAGGTCAGTACCTACCGTCTTAAACATCAACATAAAGATGATTATTTTTTATCATGGCATTTAAACACACGATAATTTTTCTCATCACAGCAACTAAAGCAACTTTAGTAGCTTTGCCAGAATCAACTAAACGCTGATAAAGTACCTTCATTTTCTTGTTATGACGAATTGCAACTACAGCACACATGTATAATGCTTTTCGAGCATAAAATCTGCCTCCTATGATTTGAGCTTTGCTTATTTTCCTTCCGCTTTCGTTGGTTTTTGGCAACTAAACAGGCTATTTCCTTATTATCTAAACTACCAAGTTCAGGTACTTCTATGAGTAAGATACTTGCAGTTTTTCGTCCAACTCCTTTATAACTAGTCATAGTATCGCTTTTTTTCTTCAAATTAGCGTCAGAGTTTATTATATCTTCTATGTCTTGCCTAATTTGTTCCAATTGTTTTTTGGTAAATTCTATCTGTTTTTCTATGTATTCTCTGGCTTTTCCTTTAGCATTATGCAAACGACACTTATTTGCGTGAACTTCATCATTTAGATTGCGCTCAACTGCCCTTAGTTCTTTCAATTCCTCATGCTCTTGTGAAACTACACATTCCTTTATCCCGTCATTCTTCGTGATAAACTCAGCATATTTTCTAATAACTTTGCATCCAATTTATCAGTTTTTGCAAAGTGATTACAGGCTTTTGCAAACCCGATTTGGGTGAGCTCTATGAACAACTATGTTATATTCTTGTAATAATTTTATTACAAGCTTTTCGTAACCCCCTGTTTACACATAACTTAACAAATACGTTAGCCATTTTTGACTTTATAAACTCAGATATAGCTGTCTCGACATTTTCTATACGCTGATATTTATTATTGATTGAGATATCAAGTGTTTCTTTTGAAACATCAAAAATACCCATTTTTGTACCTACAAATATAATCAAATAATGCTATACAGGGTTGTTTTTAGATCCCTCTACCGTTCGTATTACATTGTTTTAGGCTAGGAGTGTACTAAGGTACCTACCTAATCAACCCAATTGACAGCTTGCTCATTACAGTCTTGCGACTTTGATTTCATATACAACCCTGATAAGTTTATGATTAAATCTACGTAAGTTATATGACGTTTTTTTGGGTAGTAGTTTTTCAGCTTTATTTATCAAATTAACATGTACTTCCTTAAAGTAATTGGTATTTATAGTTCTTAACCTTTTTCACTGTTTGTTTTTATCATCATTCTTATCTATCACACACCGATTTACTACCATTTCTAGCGTCCTAAGACTTGTTTTCTGCCCCATTAATATCAACTTCATTAGACCCTTGAATATAATCTTGCCCAATAGTTTAGTTATCTACCTCATTTAATTTTCCCAATCTTTCTAGATCCTCATCTTTAATTAATTTCAGTATTCCTTCTATTTGATCCATTATTACCTCCATTTTTCTGTAATAATAGCTCTTTATGTCCTTTTATCACCACTTTCAACACTCATGAATACGGATGTCACAATCCTATCAATATGCTCCCTAGATACTTGCTATCAAAAAGGTTTTCTGGTTGATTAATGTAATTAAATGCGGTATAAAGGTTTTGAGGGTTAGGTAATGGATTACATAGACGATGCTGCTGGTAGCTACACTACCATTCATGATTTTTTTCAAAACAATGGTATTGGAGATTACAAAGTTCAATGCAGTTATGGTGGTGTACCCTACGCTACTGACGAATACGTACATTCTGGAGATAAATTTTGGAGCAATAATTTTATAGATTCACATTTTGGAAGGGGAATAAAAATGTATCCTCAAAGTGAGCTTTTAGCTAAAGAATATACTGGAAATACGCTACCGATTTCAATATCACTAGACAAGGATCTAATAAAAATAAAGGAATGTCAAAAAAAAATGAAATTTGTGGCACTAAAAGGGGAATTAGGTGATATAGTATATGAAAAGCAAAAGCATATAAAGTGCTACACGACAAAGTTATCATATGACGATGTTTCTGTTTATAATAAAAACAAAGTTTCAATACTGAATATTAGATATGATGTGCCAAACGATCCAAAATACAGTTTAAACATAGCATTCACAAAGGTTAATGATAATCAACCAAGGTTCTGGCAAAAATTTAAAAATATGTTTTAACAGAGTAGCTTCTCAATCAAGAAGGTTCTAAGGGAAAATGAGTATCTGCTTAATAATGAATTTGGTCAGTAGCTACTAAGTTTTTCTCATAGCTGTTCAACAAAAGTTTGCTGGTCTTACATTTATTCTCTGCAACACGAAAAATTTGTACAGTTGTACATGCTATGGAGTAGATAGACTCCTACTATATTTCTCTACTCAACTTACCTTTTCTCTATTGAACAGATTTCGTATTAAATCTTAAGTTCAACGCACCTAAATATATAAGCATTCCCAGCAAAATCATAGGTATAGAAAGAAATTGTCCCATAGTTAAATTGAACCATAAATAGCCAATTTGATAGTCTGGCTCGCGGAAAAATTCAACCACAAAACGTGCTATTCCATACCACATAACTGCAATACCAGTTGTTGCACCGTAATACAGTTTCACTCTAGTCAAGAAAAACAGTGAATTTGCAACTACAAAAAGTAGCGCTCCTTCAAAAAATGCCTCATAAAGTTGGCTTGGATGGCGCAATAAATTATCACCATTTTCTGGAAATACCATACCCCACGGCATATTTGTAACCCTGCCAAATAACTCTCCATTTATAAAATTACCTATGCGGCCTAGAAGTAAACCTATCGGAACTCCACAAGAAATTAGATCCAGTGTGTAAAATATAGGAATGTTATGTCTTCTACAGGAGATTATTACTGCAAGCAAAACTCCTATAGCACCGCCATGAAATGACATACCTCCTTCCCAGGTCTTTAGTATTTCGATAGGATTGCTTATATAGAGAACTGGATCATATATCAATACGTACCCAAGCCTACCTCCAAGGATAATGCCTATAATAACGGCTGTTAATAACGAATCGTAAAAATTCTTAGTAAATATTTTTTGATTGTCTAGCTTATGTAAATACCAATATGCAAAAACTATACCCAAAACATATGCTAAAGAGTACCAATATATAGAAACAGGACCGATGCTAAAAATAACTGGACTTAAAGACATATTTTACTACAAATTATTCTTAGACAATCTACTTTTCTCACGTTCCCACTCTCTCTGCTTTATGGTTGCTCTCTTATCGTAGAGTTTTTTTCCTTTCACAATAGCAATTTTAGTTTTTGCCAACCCTTTATCATTAAAATAGATAGAAAGTGGCACAACAGTTATTCCAGAGGTTTTGATTTGACCAATTAGCTTATTTATCTCTTTTTTATGCAAAAGCAATTTACGTTCTCTTTTCGGCTTATGATTCTTTTGGTTTGCAGCTTTATACTCTGCAATATGCATATTGTATAACCATATTTCACCATTTTTTTCAGTAACGTAAGCATCAGAAATATTTGCTTTTCTCTCTCTTAGTGATTTCACTTCACTACTTAACAAAATCATACCTGCTTCAAATTCTTCTAAGATAAAATATTCAAACCTTGCTTTCCTATTTTCTGCAATAACTTCCATATCTAAAGATATCTTTAAGCTTCAATATATTACAGAATTTTTGGTTTAATTCATAACAAAACGATTATTTCAAAAATGCAGGTGTGGTTTTCAATCTTTTCACATGTGTAATCTGCTCTACTTTCTCTACCTCCATTTTAGTCCCACTGCTTGACGAAAAGCTCGTTACATCCTTACAATCCCATTCAAAAGCAAAGTTTAAAGGAGCATATACGTTATTGTTCTGCTTACTAACATATGCCCCACTTCTAATTAAAATATCTCTTATTTCATGATCGATAGCAAAATCTAAAGGAGTACGTCCACAACTATCCCACACATCAACACATGCTCCATGCTCAATCAGAGTTCTTACTACATTTTCATTGCCATCTCTAGTAGCAAAATGTAAGGGAGTACTTCTATCATTATCCCACGCATCAACATATGCTCCGTGTTCAATTAGAGTTTCTACTATATTTTCATTACCACCTTCAGCAGCAAAATGTAAAGGTGTATGTCTATCATTGTTCTGCACGTTAACATCTGCTCCACATGCAATTAGAGCTCTTACTACACTTTCATTACCACCTTCAGCAGCAAAATGTAAAGGTGTACATACATCATTGTCCCACGCATTAACATTTGCTCCATTTTCAATTAAAATATCTACTATGCCTTTATGGTCCCATTCAGCAGCAAAATGTAAAGGAGTGCATCCATCGCTGTTCCATGCATCAACATATGCTCCATATTCAATTAGAGCTCTTACTATGTTCTCATAACCACTCTTAGCAGCAAAATGCAACAATGTAGTTTCTACAGGATCTAGATCACTATGTGTAGTAAATACATGATTTATATTAAATCCACTATTCTCCCATCTCCATAAATCACTTCTTTCTAATTTTGTTTTTATTCTTTCAACTATGTTGTTCTTATTTAAACCTGAAGTATCATTTACTTCTGCAAGCATTTTTATGAAATCATCAAGCGTCATAACTTCCCCACTTTATTAAAATAACCTGGTTATCATGATCTTTGATACAAAGATCAAGAACTTTTTATTTTCCTAAAAAATAATTTAAGTTATACTCCAAACCATGAAAGTCAGGCAAAATATTAAGTTTTTTTCTCTATCATTTGTGATTTTGTTTTCTCTATGGATTATATTATCTGGTTATTTTGAGCCATTTTTTATTTTTTGTGGAGTGTGTTCCTCTGTATTCACATTGCTTGTCTTTAGAAGATTAGTGAACGCTGAAAGCACTCTTAATCAAATTCTAAATGATAGTAGTAGACTGTCGTTTTACCAGCTTGTAAGTTATATACCTTGGCTAATGTACCAAATTATTTTGTCAAGTATTTATGTAACAAAAAAGGTGCTACGATTCAAATCTACAGTTGAGCCAATTGTTATTGTAAGAAGATGCACAGGACATAATAATAAGACCATTGCATTATTTGCTAACTCGGTCACGATTACCCCTGGGACTTTAACTATCAATGTTGAAAAGAAGCAGAAAACATATTTATCTACCATATGTTTGATAGATAAAGATCTTGAAAGTGGCATTTCTGAAATAGAAAGTAAAGTCTTAAAAATGCTACATCTAGTTAAGTAATTGCTTTAAATAAGTTAACAGCGTCCCTATATTCTCTTGTTAGGCTTTCAAGCATTTCTTTTGGAAGGCTATCACCAACAGTAGAACATAAATAATTGTACAAATCTTCTAGCCTTGATATGTTATTTTTCTTCTTGCTGTTGAATTTATGTGGAAAAATACCCTCCATGATTTCAATATTAACAACCTTATTTAAAAATGCATTTTCACTTGTTATGCTTATTCTTGTAAGTATAGTGTTAATTTCAGGTTCATTACTCGTATAAATATCTGATAATTGCACCATCTTAATGACATATAAAGTTACTATTTTTGACAAACAATTATCAGAATATTCACAATTTTTTATTATCTCCCACTGAGTAACCTGAGATTTGCTTGTTTTTGCATTATTTGGTAACTTATTCATTGAATTTTCTCCATTTAATTCAGTGTAGTAATTATACTAATACTTTGTTAAATAAATAATAACGCAACCATAAAAATATGCATTTATTTACCATAAATCGCATAATATTCCTAAAATTAAACGTTAAAGTTACTCCAAACTAAATGATTTCTTTAATTCCATGTTATCCAGCAGTGTAAAATGATAGTTATTGCTATACAATAGTATTTACTCTAAAATAAAGCTTCCTTTTGAGCTGTTTTGTTAATATTAAATTTCACACTAAATTAACTATGCTACAATGAAAAAAATAAAGCTCGGAGTACTCATTTCAGGCAGAGGATCAAACATGCAGGCTTTGATAGAAGCATGTCATGATCAGAATTTTCCCGCAGAAACTGTATGTATTATCACAAATAACAGTGAAGCTGAAGGCCTTAAAATAGCAGAGCAAGTAGGAGTTCCAGCGTTTGTTGTTGAGGATAAGCCACTTGATACTGATAAAATTCATGAAATACTTGTTCAACATAAGGTTGATTTAATTTGCCTTGCAGGGTTTATGAGAATTCTAAAGGCTAATTTCCTGAATAAATGGCATAACAAAGCTATAAATATTCATCCCTCTTTACTTCCATCCTTTAAGGGCCTAAATGCCCAGGAGCAAGCTCTGAAAGCAGGTGTAAAAATTACAGGTTGTACTGTACATTATGTCACTCCTGAAGTTGATGCTGGAGCCATAATCGCTCAAGCTACTGTGCCAGTGCTACCAAATGATGATGTTCAAAGCCTCTCAGAGCGCATCCTAGCTGAAGAGCATAAGTGTTATGTGGAAGCAGTAAGATCAATAGCAGAAGGTATTAATTATTGACCTTGAGCGTTTCTTCCAACTTCAACAAAGAATAAATTTTCAGGATTTAGTAAAGAACTTGCCAATTTGTTTACTTCCTCCAATTTAATATTATTAATGATATTCGTATAATTATTTATACTGTTAACATCACGATCGTCTATCTGCATACTATCCAGCAACATTGCTGTATTCGCATTATTGGATAGGAAAGAGAAGGTAAGGTTATTTACTAAACTGGTTTTTGCGTCCTTGAATAATTGTTCGTCAATTCCTCCCTTTTTTATTCTGCTAAATGTATCTTTTACTGCTGATATAGCTTTGCCAGCAGTAGAATTATCAGTACTTATAAATCCAGATATAACATTTCCATGTTTATTTGTAATATTACTTGCACTAACACCATAAGTAATACCTAGATTTTGCCTCAATTCCTTCATTAATATTGAATTCAGCCCCATACCACCAAGCGCATCAACCAAAACTTGAGCATTATAGTAGTCTGGATCTTCATAAGCTATACCATTTTGAGCAAAAAGTATTATGCTTTGTGGTATATCCATAAAAATGTTCTTACTTTCTGCAGGACCAAAATCATTTTTTACAGGTATTTTTCTAACTTTTGACCTTTTTGATGGTAATCTAGATAAATATTCATCGATCAGTGTACTAACTTCTTCTTTTTTTGCACAACCAACAACACTTATAACTATATTATCCTTGGTAAGATTACGCTTTATGTATGTTAAAATGTCATCTCTAGTAATGCTCATTACAGTTTCAAGAGTCCCATACGCACTTCTTGAGTAAGGATGTTTTTTAAATAACAACGTATCCAACTCTTTTGCAGCAATAAAATAAGGATCTTTTTCAAAGTTATTAAAGTTTACTTTGGCTTTTTCAAAAACTCTATTCAATCCTTCAGAATCAACTTTAGGGCGCATTATAGCATCACTCAGTAGTGAAATTGCATCCTCTAGATTCTCAGATAAAGTATTTAACGAAACCCTAAATGCTTCTAAGCCAGCGTTAAAACTTAGATTTATTCCTTTATCCTCAAGCTTTTTCGAAAAATCTTTGGCATCATTTTTTCCTGCCCCTTCTTGAATTACAAGAGAAGTAAACCAAGTAAGCCCCTGCTTTTTTGCATTTTCATACACATAACCTGCATCTTTGAACGATATATTGAGTGAAACTTTTGGTAGATCATGGTTTTCAACAAATAAAAACTTAAGTCCTTTATTAGTAGTAACCTCCTCTATATTTAGGTGACCGCTTGCTTGCAAATTAAAGCCTAGACAGAAAAAAAATAGAAATACATATTTACTTATCTTCATTATTACCTCCTTTTGGTAGCAAACGACCGACTAATTTATTAGTAGAAAAGATAGCGTGAATTTTGTTGTTTACATCCTCTAGGTTGACATAATTAATTTTGCTATATGAAATGTCTATTTCATCAAGTGGAATACCTAGTGCTAGACGTGGTATGTAAAACATTGCTATATTAGTTAAATCAGATAGTTTATCAAATTGTGCTGCTTTGTATTTAGACTTTGTACTTTGCAATTCTTCACTTGTTATTCCTCCAGAGGTAAAGTGATGAATAGAATTGTCTAACTCTCTTGCAACAGTATCCAAATTCACTCCGCTTTTTGGAGTTACACAAATCTCAATGTAGCCATTACTAAAAGCTAAACTGTTATAATAAGCAAATACTTCCACTGCTACATTCTTATCTAGAACTAAATCTTTATATAGCTTGCTAGACTTGCCATTCCCCAAAACATCAACTGCCAAATCAACAGGAAAAGTTTCACTTATACGTTCAAACAAAGGAACACGATAGCGAAAGTATAAAACTGGCTCCTTTACTTCAGTGCTTTCCAAAGTTACCGATATATCTGCATTATGTACTGGATCTTGGTTTGGATAATGCCTAACCACAGGCTTAGCTTTAATTTCGCCATATTTTTCTTCCGCTAATTTCATTACCTCATCAAATTCCACATCGCCAACAATGATCAGTATAGCATTACCTGAATGATAATAGTTATCATGAAACCTCGTTATGTCATCCTGATTGTAAGTTTTAATATTGCTTTCCCAACCAATAACAGATCTGCCATAACCATTACGATAAAATGCACTGTTCATTTTCTCCCATAATAAAGCTTCAGGATTATTATCAAATCTCATCTTCCTTTCTTCTAATACGATATTTTTTTCTCTATCTATTTTGTCTTGAGTAACATCAAAATTACCCATTCTATCTGCCTCAATTTCCATTGCTAGTGGTAAATCTTTTTTGAGAACTAATTCGTAGTAGCAGGTATATTCTTTAGTGGTAAACGCATTAAACTGGGCACCAATACTACCCAAAGTAGATTCTATGTCTTTAAATTTTCCTGTAGTTTCAAACATTAAGTGTTCAAAGTAGTGAGACAATCCTGCTTTGCCAATTGGGTCATCCATTCCCCCAACTTTATATATTACTGCATGAAAAACAGCTGGAATCCGATGATTAGGAACAACATAGACATCTAGTCCATTACTGAGCTTAGCATGCTTTATGCTGTGCTTTACGCTTTCAGCTTCCAAAGAAATCGGACAAATGAAAAAAAACACAGGTAGTATAAAAAAACTAAAGAATTTGCGAAGCATTATTTCATTCCTCATTTTGCTTAGAGATAGACCTATCGTATATATACCACTTATATAACAATGTACACATTCCACAAACTATAGATAGATCCGCTAAATTAAAGGCTGGCCAATACCAATCATTGATATGAAAATATATGAAATCATATACAGCTCCCCAATAGATTCTGTCAATTACATTTCCGATCGCTCCACCAATCATCAGAGAAAAACCAAGGTAAATTAACTTATCATTAGATTTGTATATCAAGTATGCAAGTATACCAATTATTAATATTGAACATGCCGAAAAAAAGAAGCTGCCATGCGGCAGAGCACTACACATTCCAAAACTAATCCCTGAATTCCAAACTTCAACTAATTTCATAAAACTAGTAACCTCGATTGACTCCCCCTCATCAATCAATGAGTTTATATACAATTTACTCATTTGATCAAATAATACTATAATCAATATAATAATTAAACATATCCTCTTCATAAGTTTATCTTTAACTGGTAAGCTTTTAGTATATCACGATCTATCTGTTTTGTTAACTCGTTAATACTATGGAATTTTTTTTCTGGCCTAATAAATTTTAAAAGTTGTATATCAACCTTTAAATTGTATACATTTTCATTGAAGTCAAATATGTGCATTTCTACTATAGGTTTTTTTAAGTCCTTAAATGTAGGTCTCATACCAATGTTGACTACTCCATATAGCCAATTTGCACTATTTTCAAAAAGTGCCACTTTAGCGTAATATGTACCAAACTTAGGTTTTATCATGTAATCTTCTAACGGAATGTTTATGGTTGGAAATCCTATTTCTCTACCTCTACACGCACCTTTTGTCACAACACCAGAGACTTGATAAAGCCTGCCGAGCAACTTATTAGCAACTTCTATTTCACCCTTTTGTAAATGCTCTCTGATTGAAGAAGAAGAGCAAATTTCTCCATCAACTATCAATGGCTCTAATTTAGTTAAAGAGTATCCATACGTTTCAGAATATTTCTCCAGAGTTAATATGCTACCTAGTCGTTTATGACCAAAAGTACAACTCTCTCCAACAGTTATGTGTTTAGCACCATACCTATCTACTAGAATCTTACTAATAAAGTCATCGCAGCTTACTTGAGCAAAACCTTCATTGAAATTGATAATATATAAGTAATCTATGCCATGGCTGCAGATTAGTTCCTTTTTTTGTTCTTGATCTATCAATCTAAAATTGTTTCTGCTAGATAAGACAGTCGATGGATGGGGCTCAAAAGTTAAAACTGCGGAAGGTAATCCTTTTTCCTGCGCTATCTTCTTTAGAGTAGAAATCGCGAATTTATGCCCTAAATGAACGCCATCGAAATTTCCGAAAATTAGTGCTACATTATCTTCTATCCTTTGCTCACAATTATAAATAACTTTCATACAATTTGATATTTTATAAATATTTCTTATATATAATAACTATATTTTAGTAAGCCACGGAGATAAATTGTGAAAAATGTTGTGATATATGTAAAGAAGGGCTGTCCATACTGCATAAGGGCAAAGGATTTATTAGATAAAAAAGGTGTGGAATATGAAGAAATCGATGTGCTCAAAAACTCAGATCTATTTAACGACATAAAATCAAAGTATAACGTTAGAACAGTTCCACAGATCTTTATTACTGATGACAATGGAAATTATATTCACCATATTGCAGGAAGCGACAAATTGATGGATCTTGAAAAAGAAGGAAAGTTGGATGATATGTTAAATAACAATGAAGATAGCATTGATGCAACAGCTTACACAAGCAGCAGTAATGAACATGAGGTATGTGTTATATCACATGATGATTTTATGTGATTTTTTTGCCTTACCGTTGCTGGCATGTCCACTTTAAACAATTTTTAATTAATTAAAAATACAATTCATCTAGTGAGTTTTTTTAGTGGGAAAGAAATGATAAAAAATATTACAATTATTAGCAAAAACTTAATTAATATTGAATTAATTAACAAACAAGATTTAGAGAATTTCATCAAGATTTTCACAGTCCTTGATAAACATATAGCAGCTAGAACGCTTTTTACAGAAGAAGTGAGAATAGAGTATAAACAACACAATCGCATAGAAGTTGTTGAATTGATAAAAGATACAGGTTTTACATATCGTGATGTTGAAAATGTGCTATATCACCTGAGTAAGCATGGAATGAAGGTACCAAACAGCGTCATAGCAAATACCTTTTTTTCTGCATATAATCATGCACTTGAGTTTAAGGATATAGCATTTTCTTTTTCTGAAGGATTTCCGCAATTTAATATCAGAGTAAACAAGAATACCTTTATAATGACTCCTATGAGTGAAGAGAATCTGGAATTAAATTCACAAAACAGCAAAATGCTTATAGAATCATTAAAGAGCGAAAAAAGCATTTATGACTGCATAGTGGAAGAAAATATCATCAAAGTTATAGTGCATTCTGAAATACACCAGGCTATAAACTCGATTACAGAATCACTGATAAAGTCTTGCCTTTTAGCAAGAGAGGAAAAAGAAAAATTCAAAGAGAAATTGAGACAACTTGCTTTTAAAGATCAAGCTTTCGTTGAGTATTCTAGCATCAAAACTATCCATAGATATCCGAATAACCATCCTCTAAAAAAGCATGAAAGTGTTATTAAAGATATAGAAGATATTTTATGTGATTTTATAATAAATGAGAATAGCGAGTTTACTATAGAGCAATTAAATAGGCTGGGCTCAGAAGTTTCTCCAAATATTCCAAAAATTATCACTAAAACTATAGATAAACTTGTTAAGTTTCACTAAAATGTTATTAGAATGGCTTTAGCCAATGTCTACATATATCTGTTTTTTTACTGGTTGAGTAGAGCCTTTGAGCTGCTTTCTGTCATCCCAGTGTCACGCACACAGCTGTACGAACATTGAAAAAGTAGTAGAATATTGTGGAAATTTGGGATATGTGATGTTCTACTACAAAGAAATAATATCAAAATTGCCTAGAAAAGAGCTAGAGAAAATAGGTGAGGCAGTTGGTGTTGATTATAGGGTTAGCAAGCTGACTGGAGAAAACGTTTTCAATTTGTTGCTCTATAGCATACTGGAGAAAAATGAGCTGAGTTTGAGGACAATCGAGGAAAATTATCATAGAATGTTCAATATAGATACTCGCCATTCATCGGTAG
Source organism: Wolbachia endosymbiont of Cylisticus convexus (assembly GCF_003344345.1). The sequence goes on from NZ_QPIP01000035.1 coordinate 14,568, forward strand.
CAAGCCGCTTAACCTGTCAAGTATTTTGAGAAGATTTTTTCGTTCGTGTTGCAGAGTTCCGGAAAATCAACGAAAGTTGCTGATAACTACACTTCAGCTATCAAGTAAATTACTACATCTTGGTATTCCCTGCAGAAACGCAAAATATTGTGAGAAAAATATGATAAAATGCACTATTTCAACAGATGGAAGATTCGCAAAATTGCTTAATTTATGTACTCAGGCAGAAGGATTTTCGGATCATAAATCGTTCCGGGAAATGATTTTAAATCATGGTCAAGAGTCAATTTGTATATTCGACCGTGGGCTACAAAAACGTGCAGCTTTTGAAGAATTTTTAAAAAAAGATATACATTTTGTCACTCGTGGCAACGACAATATTCGTTATAAAATAGTTCGTATTCACACAAAAATTGCAGGTATACAAACAGAAACGCTCGAACTGATAGAAGATATGGTAGTCCAGTTAGGGCAAGATGGTTCAAGATTTTTGTCGTTTGAAATCAGGCTCATTAAAGCAAAAAACCAAGAAAGTGGTGAGATTCTCACATTTTTAACCAATATTTACGAAATGTCTGCTGAAGAGATTTGCACTCTTTACAAAAAGCGCTGATCGATAGAAATTTTTTTTAGATTGATCAAGCAGGAGCTCAATGCAAAACATTTTCTCGGGTATAGTAAAAATACAATTTTGGTCACGTTGTACATGATTCTCATTGCCTCTGTTCTATTAACGGAATACAGGAAACGCAGCGAAATCAAGAGTTACAAGTTTACAAGGAGAGCTTTTATGAACGAACTTAGACTCGAAATCTGTCATTGAATATTGCGGTGGTGATTCAGAAAAAGTCTACGATTATTACCTTTCTTCTTTTCCATAAGCAATGTTCGTACAGCTGTGTGCTTGACACTGGCATGACAACTTGTTAATATAAACCTTCTGGATTCCAGTGTCACGCACTGGAATGACAACTTGTTAATATAAACTTTCTAGATTCTAGTGTCACGCGCTGATCGAAAGGGCTGCTTGCATAACACCCCCTT
>NZ_QPIP01000036.1 GCF_003344345.1 Wolbachia endosymbiont of Cylisticus convexus
AGCCGATATCAATGCTAAAGATAAAAATGGTAAAACACTTATAGATATTGCTAAAGGTGAAGGACATACAGATATCGTTCAATACTTGGAAGAAAGAAGTAAAGATTATGCCCGTGGTAAAAAAGCTATGCATTTTGCTGCTGAAAATAATGATATAGAAACTCTACGTTTTCTTGTTAGCAAAGGAGAAGATGTTAATGATTGTGGTGATGATTATTGGAGACCTCTACACTATGCTGCTAAAGCTGGAAGCAAAGAAGCTGCTAAGTTCCTTGTAGAAAATGGTGCTGGTTTCTATTCTAGGGAGTATAAGACTACAGATGGCCAGGCTCCTATACATATTGCTGCTTTTCATGGTCATAAAAATATTGTAGAGTTTTTTGTTGTTGAGAAGGAAGTAGATGCTAACTGGAGGATGGTTACAGATCTCATGGGAATTGGTGGACACCATTACATTGGGCTTCCAAAGGTGGTCGTCTCGATGTAGTAGAATACCTTGTAGGTAAGGGAGCCGATATCAATGCTAAAGATAAGAATGGTAAAACACCTATAGATATTGCTAGAGATAAAGGACGTAATAATGTTATCAATTATTTAGAGAAAGAGCTCAATAAAGAAAAAGATAGACCTGCACAACGCAAACGTCGTCATCATGGTTACTTGTCACGTAAACCTCTTGCTATAGATTTAAGTAATCAACATGAGGTAGTGGCGAGTAGTAGCGCAAGACCATCTTCATGGATAAGTGATTTATTTGGTTGGGTAAAAAGCTCTATAGGTGAGTTGTTAGGTTCTAGAGCTGCTCTGCCTGAAACCTCAGCAAATTATTCTAATACAGCTGGTACTAGCCAGTTTAACAGTGAAGTTTGTATCAGTAACAATGTTGGCTTAGGATTTTTCTTATTACAAAGCTTCCTAGATAAAAAATATCCTCTTCCTAAGTTTTGTTCCGTTACCCCTGAAGAAGCTCTGGCTGACACACTGAGTATCGTAGAAGAATTTAAAAAGACACTTGAAAAAACAGCTAAACAATCTGGTGTATTAGTAAAAGATGTTAACTTTTTTAAAGTATATTTAGATATAGCAGGCCACGTGAGGAACGAGAGGTACTCTCAAATACCAAATGCCTTATATTTAGCTGCAAAAGAAGCTTATCCGGAAAATGAGAAGTTTCTGAGTACTTTAAAAGGTAATATTGAAAAGATGTTTGATGAGCAGCAGATAGCTAATAGTGGCCAAGTGCAAATGCCCAACGACATTGCTAATAATAAACCTAGAAGCTATTTAAATAATACAACAGTGGACAAACAGTTACAAGGATCATATCATGCCATTTCTTCCTGAAGTTGTTTAATTTTGTCTGCAGAAAGGCCAGTGATTTCAGCGATAACATCAATAGAGACACCGGCCTTGAGTGAGTTTTTTGCAACTTCAATTTTACCTTCAATTTTACCCTTTTCATGGCCGATTTGGATGCCTTCTAGTTTAGCATCATCGAGTTTTTGAGCAAGGATAGCCTTCTCTTTCTGTACACTCAATATTCTTTCCTCATATGCGATCAAATCCTTTTCATTCCAGCGAAACCTATCTAATTCATCATATGCTAGCTTTATTATTGGAGCTTCTGCTGCTATCTTTTTCAAATCTTCTTCAGTTGTTTCTTCTGCGTATTTAAAAAAGAAACACCATCTCTCTGTAGTATTCTCTAACTGCTCTACTCTATTTTTTGTAAATTTAGGCAACTCAATAAAGACAAATTGTAGATCTTTTAAGTAATGACCATTGGTTTTGATATCCCGTATATTATGAGTAGAAATATAGTCAACTTCTCCAGGCAGAAGGTTACAATTGGAAATAGCAATAAAAAAGACTTTCTGAAGATCAATGTAATTACCAGATTTATCTAATTGTCTTGAGTAAGCCTTAGCAGCATAAAGTTGAGCACGTTTTTCAAAGCCTTTATCACGAGCGAGCTGCATTTCGATGACAAATCTATTACCAATGGAGTCTTTGCAAAGAACATCAACAATGCTTTGTTTGTCAGAGGCAATTTCAGGATCCATGATAGTACTGAGGAATTCAATTTCTATTATTTGATCAGAAGTAGAAAAGTCCAAGATATCGTTGAGGAAGTGGATGAGGATATTTTTATTCTTTTCAGAGCCAAATATTTTCTTAAAACTAAGGTCGTTTTTTGGATCAAGAAATTTCGAAAGAGCCATGACGAATTAACCTAAAAAGCATTAATAATTATACACAATTGTGAAGAAATATTCAACGTTTTTGTACTAAAGCCTATTAAGGTTAGCTAAATTTCAAGAGTCGGCAAAAAACTACCTTCATAAATGACCCTAGAATGCTACCACGCACCTTAATGTTATATTTTATCATCTTTTACAACTCCCTCTATAAACCCCAGCAAATGAATTCATGAGCTATAAAGAGCTTTAAAAACAATTATTTTGGGTATGAGAGACTAACCTCCTAATAAAAACACGAGCCCAAAAGCTCAATTACGATTTACCTAACATCGTGAGGACAGGTTCATTAGCCTCCCACACCTTTACATGATAAAGATCTTGAAACTTAATGTCAACATTTCGGTGGCAAATTTACGTTGAATCTATATTCTGTAAGTATGGGCGAAAAAAAGAAGGTTATAATATATACAGATGGAGCATGTTCTGGAAATCCAGGTCCTGGTGGATGGGCAGCTGTGATGATGTATGAAAATAAAAGTGTCTTTATCAAAAAACGTATCTCTGGAGGTGAAGAAAACACAACGAACAACAAGATGGAGTTAAAGGCTGTGATTAACGGGCTAAAGATGTTGAAAGTTTCTTGCAAAGTTGTTTTACACACTGATAGTCAGTATATTAAACAAGGTATAACAGAGTGGATCAATAAGTGGAGAACAAATGGTTGGAAGACAGCCAATAAAAATCAGTAAAAAACGTTGAGTTATGGAAGGAATTGGATGAAATTGTCTTGCAGCATGATATTAACTGGAAGTGGGTTAAGGCTCACAGTGGTAATACCTATAATGAAGAGGCAGATAGACTTGCTAGAAAGGAATCTAAAAAGCTAAAATATAGAGATTGTGAGATCAAGAAATCACAAAAAAATAGAGGGAGCTCTAAGTTTCATAGATTGGAGGGAGTGTTATGGCAATAATTCTTTTAGACACAAAAACTATAAACCGTATAGCAGCAGGAGAGGTAATAGAAAGGCCAGCGAGTGTAGTAAAGGAATTAGTAGAAAATGCAATAGATGCTGGAAGTTCAGAGATAGAGATCAAAATAGAAAGTGGTGGACGTAACCTTATAACTGTGACAGATGATGGAAATGGAATAGAAAAGAACGATCTGGAACTAGCACTTATGAGGCATGCCACTTCAAAATTAAGTGATAGTGAGTTAATAGAGATCAGACATCTTGGCTTTAGAGGAGAGGCTCTGCCTTCAATTGCAGCAGTAAGCAGAATGAAATTATCATCTAAGGCAAGTGGAGCAAAGGAAGCATGGTCTATAAGATATGAGGGAGGAGAAAAAATAAGAGAGATTATCCCTTGTTCTTTGTTGCAAGGTACATATATTGAAATTCGTGACTTATTTTTTGCCACACCAAATAGATTAAAATTTCTAAAAACCGAGAGGGCAGAAACACAAAGCATTGTTGACATTGTAAATAACTTAGCAATGATTAACTATAGTATTGGGTTTACTCTCACTTCCGGTAATAAAAAGCTCTTAAAATATGTTAAGCAAACTTCATTATTTAACAGATTATGTGAAACAGAAGAAGAATTTCAGAGCAATTCGCTGGAAGTTAAAGAGGAAGAAGACGGCATCAAACTTACGGGACACATCTGTAAACCAACTATTAGTCGTGGTAATTCAACTCAGATCTATACGTTTGTTAATGGCAGGCCAATAAAAGACAATCTACTTATTGGTGCAATTCGATATGCGTATCAGGACTTTATTCCAAGTGGGAGGTATCCTTTTGCAGTGCTGCACTTAGAGATACCATACGATCAAGTAGATGTAAATGTGCATCCAAATAAATCAGAGGTAAGGTTTCAGAACAAGAGGCTAGTATATGAAATAGTGAGAAGAGGAATAATAAAAGCATTATCGACTAGAGTAGGCACGTTTGCAGCAAGTGATGTTGAGTTTCAAAGTATTGAGGAGTTTGATAGCCAAGAGCCGGTTAATAGTAAAGAGAAAAAAAATCAAAAAGAGTTTTATGAAAAGAGGCCAAGTCTTTTAGAAAATCGTTTAATGAAAGAATTCAATGCACCAGATGAAAGAAGGCAAAGCTTACCAGAAACGTTTAAATATGGAGAATCTCTACCCCAAAAGGGAACGATGGTTTTAGAAAGGAAGCAAATTGATTTAATAGCGGATCATCCTCTAGGATATGCACGCTGTCAGGTCTACAATACTTACATTATTGCTGAGGCTAAAGGCAAATTAATTATAGTAGACCAGCACGCAGCCCATGAGAGATTGATATACGAGAGCTTAAAGCAAAAATCAGGCATAAAAAGACAAAAACTTCTTCTTCCTGAAACAGTTGAGATTAAAAACCAAGCAGGAATGGAGATGGTTGAAATGTATAAAGATAAGCTTTTTGAAATGGGTTTTGGTATTGAAATAGAATCAGAAGATAAAGTAAGGGTGAAAGAAATACCTGCAATTCTAGGAAGAATAAATGTAAAAGAGATGGTGATGAATGTAGTTAATAGATTAATGGAGATAGGAGATACTCTACCTATAGAAGAAAAAGTGTCAGCTACCATTGCATGCTATGGTTCAATTAGAGCTGGAAGGAAAATGAAGTTGGAGGAGATGAATGAGTTGATGAGACAAATGGAAGAAACACCTTATGCTGGGCAATGCAACCACGGAAGACCAACGTATATAGAAATGAAACTAAGTGATATAGAAAAATTGTTTGAAAGAAGATGAGTTCAGTCTGTCAAAAAGGTTCCCAATTAAGTATACGTAACAGCTCTTCTGGTTATGGAGTATAAAATGTGAAAAAAGAGAATAAATGCTCTAATTTTTTAGATTACAAAGTAATAGGACAGGAAGTAAGAAATCGTAGGTTAGCAAAGGGATATACTCAAAAAGATTTAGCAAAAAAAATCGGAACAACATATCAGGTAATACTGCAATATGAAAAAGGAACGCGCAGAATTTCAATTAAGAAGTTATATGAATTAGCAGAAGCATTATCAACAACTGCTAGAGATCTAGCTTGCGGACAAGAAGTATCAAATGAGGAAAGGTATGAAGAAGAAGAGGTATTAAATCTAGTAAGAAGACATAAAGAGATTAAGGACCAAGAATTACGTGAAACGTTTTACTTATTAACCAAATTCATCCGTCTTAGTGAGGAAAGAAGTGGAAAAGCGGTAAAAATAGAAGTAGCAAAGGGTTTGGTTAAGGAAGGAGTTTCTGCTCATGTTATCTCTCAAACGACCAGTTTATCTATTGATGAATATGATAATGATGAGAAAAAAATTTCCATTCCGTATAAAGTAGGTCAAAGAATAAAAGAATGGAGGTTGAGAAGAGGATACACTCAAGAAGATTTAGCAAGTAAAGTGGGCATAATAAATCAAAGAATATATGAATATGAACAAGGAAGAGCTGCTGTTTCACTTGAAATGTTAGATGAAATAGCAAAGGTACTATTAATTAATATTACAGATCTGCTTCCAGAAACAACAGAAAATGAGAATAGTGAAGCAGAGCTATCAAGGTTAATAGAAGAATACAAAAAGATTAAAAGCCAAGAACTACGTCATATACTAATAAAATCTCTGTTTGAAAGCATACAAGTTTGCAAAGAGAAAGTGAAGAAAGTAGAAAAGATGAAAATTGCAAAGAATTTAGTTAAGGAAGGAATTTCTATCAATATTATTTTAAAAACAGTGGGCATCTCTTTAGACGAAATTCAACAAAATTAAAATAAAAAATCAGTATCTATTAATATCCTTACTTTTTGATGAAAAAATAAGTAAAAAAGATTGAAAAATTGATTTGACTTCACTCGAAAGCTATGGCTCTATGCCAATGCTGACAAAAAAAACAGCAGTAAATATATAAAAACATTTTGTTATTAGTGAAGGGTAATTTTTATGAATAATAAGAAAGATCGTAGAGAAGAAATAGAATTCAGAGCATTAGAAAGCAACGGTAAAGCTCTACTTGATCGTGAAGTAATAGAAACGTTTCTAAGTGCAGTGCATGACAGGGAAGAAGCTCGAATTATTGCTAGAAAGCTAATAGATAGTTTTGGAATAGCAGGAGTTTTAGGCCAGGAAATAGATGACTTGAAAACTATAGAAGGGATAACTGACTCTACAGTAGCAGTAATTTTATGCCTAAAGGAAGCTTCAAAGAGGGTACCAAGAGAAGAGTTAAAGAAAGGACCTGTAATGGATAACTTGGAAACCATCGTAAAATATTTAAGGGTGAGTATTGGTTATTCAGAGGAGGAAAAGATGAAAATAATATATTTTGATCAAAAGTGCCGTTTAAAGGGGGAAGAAGTGTTCACTGGTACAGTGGATAAGGTACCTTTTTACATAAGAGAAGTAACAAGAAAGGCATTAATAAGAAAAGCGACGTCAATAATAATATCGCATAACCACCCAGAAGGAAGGTTAAAGCCATCTGATGAGGATGAAGCTGTAACTAAAGACTTGGCTAAAGCTTGTCAGACTATAGGGATTAGGTTACTGGATCACATTATCATCACAAGTGTTGGGTATTTTAGCTTTAAAGAGCAAGGACTGTTATAAAGCAGATGTTTGAAGATTTTCATGAGTTGTTTTACTACTTGAATGAAGAAAGTATTTGCAAGTGCATTAATCCCTGTTTATAATTAATGAAAAAGTATATATTGAATTAATAATAAAGTAATAAAATAGGTTATAGACTTAGTTAAATATATTTAATAGCGGAGGCTAATATGAGTAATAAAATAATTGTACCTTTTGATGATCAAGAAGGAGGTACTTACGAGTTAAACATTGATCTTGATAGATTATCAAAAGGTGAGGTGTTAAATGCTATTGTAGGAATTGGTCGTACTAAGGAGCAATCCACCTTTGTAAGCAAAATTAATAAGGCTAAAAAGCCTGAAGAAATAGCACCTTTCCCTGGTAGAGAAGTTCGCGAAAACAAAATCAACTATGGGAAAGGATTTGACTATGTTTATGGCACAAAACCTGTAAGTGATCAAGAAGATAAAAATCCATTTGCTTCAGCTTTGAAAAAAATAAAGCCAAGTGCAGAAAAGTTGAGCTGGTTTAAGAGTGCTGTGGTAAGAGCAAAAAGTCCAAATGAACTGCACAAGGCTGTAGACGAAGCGCTAGCTGCTGGAGCAAGGCTAAATGCATGTAATGATGGAGAGTGGAGCTTTGCTGAATATGTAGTATTGGGTACACATTTTCATAAATTAGAAAAAAGTGATCGAAAAAAGATAATGCGTAAGCTAATGCTAAGTGGTGCAGAGTTTCATGATACTTTATTGCAGAATAAACTGATAGGTGAAATCTATAATGAGCTACAACCAGAAGTTCAGCCACAGATAGATGAGAGACTAGAAGAACTAGAGAAAGCTGGCGAAAGTGCTGTGCAAGAAGGAAAATTAATAGATGTTGAGATAGATAATACAACATCGTATATAGAATTTTCTGGGGATAGCAAGGTAGAGGTAGCCAAAATACTGAGAGAGCTAGGAAGTAATATTTTAAAAATTGGCAATGATGCAGTTGAGGTTAAAAGTGAGAAGGGAGGTATAAGAAACTATATCGATATGTCAGATGGAAGCTCTATTATATTAGAATTTCCTACAAGCATTGGTAAGCTAAATATTATATTGTACCATGATGTAAAAAAATATGATCAAGTACAAGTCAGAGTAGAAAACAAGGAAATGTGGTCTAAATTACAAGAAAGGGGAGAAGAAATTGGAAAAAATTGTCTTCTTGCTGGAGTAAAACTTAAAGAAGCAGTAGAGAGAGGTAATTTCACTAGATGTGGCATATGGAATGAAAAGTATGCTATAAAAGAGGTTAGCAATAATGAAGTATTGTCTCCGTGGGTAAATAGAATACGTGAAGGTAGTAAAGAAACCTTTAGAGAACTTTAATGCGTCTACAGCCAACTATTAAGGTTCCAGAGGTTTTTTCTTACCGTTATATCTGGAGCCTTTGAGCTATAGTAGAAAATATTATATATATGGTTTTTTGCGTGGAAAAAAGTCTAGACTATGAAGTAGGACAAAAAGTAAAAAGTTGGAGGTTAGAGCGAGGTTATACTCAGAAGGGTTTGGCTGAGAAAATTGGTGTAAAGTACTGGGTAATACTGCAATATGAGAAAGGGAACCGTAAAATTCCAATTAAGAAGTTATATGCCATAGCAGAAGCATTATCAGTGAATGTTAAAGGTCTAGTTTGTGGAGAGACACTACCAAATGAAAAAAGATATTTTGAAGAGGAAGAAATATTAAGTTTAGTAAAGGGATATAAGGATAAAGAATTAAGTGAGGTATTTTATTTATTAACCAAATTTATTCGTTTGAGTGAGGAAAGAAGCAGAAAAGCGGTAAAAATGGAAGTAGCAAGGGGTTTGATGAAAGTAGGAGTTTCTGCTCATGTTATCTCTCGAACAACTAACTTATCTATTAGTGAGTATGAGGAGAACAAAATTACGGTTCCATACAAAGTAGGGCAAAGGATAAAAGAGTGGAGATTGATACGAGGATATACACAAAAAGATTTAGCGAATAAAGTTGGCATAACAAATCAAGGAATATACGAATATGAACAAGGGAGAGCTGCTGTCTCACTTGAAATGTTAGATGAAATAGCAAAGGTATTATCAATCAGTATCATAGATCTACTTCCCGAATCAGATGAGGATAGTGAAGCGGAAGAAAAGCTATCAAACTTGATAGAAGAATACAAAAAGATTGAGAGTCGGGAATTACGCGATATGCTAATCAAGTCTTTATTTGAAGGTATACATGTTTGTAGAGAAAAGGTCAGAGAGGAAAAGAAGATTGAAATTGCAAGGAATTTAGTGAAAGAAGGAATTTCTGTTGATATTATCTTGCAAGCGACAGGCTTATCAAATTATATGATTGAGAAATTTTTGTGATTTCATAAAAACTTAGCCAATAGTGGATTTTTTTGTGATAGAATATATGTTTGCTTCTGTAGGAAAAACAGCTTTTAGAGGATTTATCTATGATAATTCAGAGCATATTGGCTCAGTAAGCTACGAGCTAGGGAAAAAAATAGAAGGTTGTAGGATAGTACAAGGGTATACTCAGGCAAAATTAGCAAGAAAAATTGGTTTAACACATAAGGAAATACATAACTTTGAACTAGGGTGCAAGGCTATTACAATCAAAGAATCGTATATGATAGCAGGAGCATTGTCAGTCAATGTTATAGATCTACTTCCAGGACCAACAGTACTAAGAGAAAACAGTTGGTATGAAGATGAGGATAAAGAAATAGTCTATCTAACAAAAATACATAGAGAAATTAAGGATCAGGAATTACGCAAGAAGCTGTATCCATTAGTAAGGTTTGTATATATTAGCGAGAAAATTAGCCAAGAAGAAGCAAAAATAGAAGTAGCAAAGAATCTAGTGAAAGAAGGAGTTTCAGTTGATATTATTTCCCAAGTGACTCGCTTATCTACTTATGAATATGATGATATAGAGAAAGAAATTTGTACTGATTCTATACTCTACAAAGTGGGGAAAAGGATAAAAGAGCAGAGATTAATACGGGAATACACTCAGGAGGACTTGGCAAATAAAATCGGTTCAACACCTAAAGAAATACACGACTATGAACGAGGATATACAGACATTCCAATTGAAATATTATATAAGATAGCAAAGACATTATCAGTTAACATTAAAGCTCTTGGACTAACAGAATATGAAAATGAGCCAGTTTTGAGGTTTGTAGGTAAATGCGAAAAAATTGAGGATCAAGAATTACTGGATACGGTAGCCAGATCTTTATCTGAAGGAATGCAAACTGGTAAAGAAAAGGTTAAAAAAGCAGAGAAAATCAAGATTGCAAAAGATCTAGTTAAGGAAGGTGTTGCTATTGATATTATTGTGCGAGCAAGTGGTCTAACTGCTGATGAGTGTGAAAATTGAATTGTGTTAAACAATATATTAAGATATAAGTAAAGATAGTTATATATTTAATATTTCTATACAGAATTTTTCTATCACTTTCTGATTGTCCTCTATCATTGCCTTTGCCTCCTGTTGAAGAAATTTGATATTTTTTGATGTAATGTTATCCATCTCAGTCGATGCTACTTTCAATTGCGATTGTATTCTTATATATTTATCGTCTATTACTTGTTCTAGTTGATAATCAACGCAATCCAATCCAGAGGCAAACATCACATTCAGTAGTGGCTTGACCCACCCTATTTTGCCAAATTTCCTTGAGTTAGCATACTTTATACTTCTATCTGTTCCACCAGTGCCTATTGATAGCAGTATAATCTCATCATTTGGAAATAGCCTCTTAGCACTTGCATATGCACAAGCCGCTGGATTATTAGCAAACACTCCGCCATCTATCAACACTCTCTCTGTTTGGCTAATTTTTAGACGTTTTGGTGTAAAGTACGTTGGGGCAGCTGTTGTAGCTCTGAGTGCATCTTTCAACTTAATGTTTTCTTCTTTCCAACTTTTGAAGAAAAATTCACAACTATTGTGAATGTCATAACTGGTGAGTAGTAGATTACTCGCAACATCGGCCATAGTACTTTCACCAAAGTATTTGTTGAGAATAAATTCCATATTTCTATACGAGTACTGAGAACCACTCAGCCAAGAAGCAATTGATTTTCTCCAAAATGATGATTGAAAGATATATGCTCCATACTCTTGGTAAAGTTCAACCAAATCATTGGCAGAGTATTGAAGTTTATTGCTTTTACAAAGTCCAGCAACAATAATCCCACCGGTTGAGGTGCCTGCCATTAAATCAAAAATCTGGGAAATTGGCTTTTTTGTCCTAGATTCAATTTCTGCAAGAATAATGGCTGGTATGATACCTCTAATTCCACCTCCATCTACAGATAAAATGTACTTTGTCACTGTAAAATTTATTTGTGTTTGTGAATAGCTTCAAGTTCGTTGACTTCTTCAGTGAGGTTTTTCACTCTCTCTTCAAGTTGATAGACTATTTCGATTAGTCCTTGGTTTTTTTCTATAAATTTATCATGGATGTGTACACGTAAGTCAAGTTTTGCCAACCACCATATGCATCCTACAGTCTGTAGAACTATTGTTATTATTACCGCTATTGGGATTTTTTGCTTTTTCATGTGAAAGTATTAATCTATTATGGATGGTTTTGGGAGTTTATATAGAGATCATAAAAAACTTGCAGCTTTAGTGATTACTTTTTGTTGACTCGTATCGATTCTCTGCTTCTGCAAGTAGCTTTATTATTTCTCTGTAAGGTTTATCTTTGTTGTGCCTTGATGCCATTACAGCTATTCTTCTAGGGCTTTTTCCATTGCTATCCTTTATATTAGGATTCGCTCCTTTTTCTAATAGAAACTCAACGATTTCTAAATAGCCTTGATCTGCAGCAGAATGTAGCGCTGTCCATTTGAATTTATTAGTAGCATTAATATCAATACCATCTTCTACTAAAAACCTTACGATTTCTAAACATCCTTCTCCTGCAACATAACGTAATGATTTTTCACCAATACTTATATTATCTTTTATCAAGGATTTCACAGTTTCCAAGTCACAGTTCTTAGCTGCGATTTCTAATGTGGCACTGTAACTCTCATCTCCTTTTTTAAAAAAGGAAAAATATATAACCACAATACACACCGTTAGCACTATAAGAAAAATTAATCCATCAAATTCTCCTTGGCGTATAATTGAATTTTTATGAAAAAGCCTTCTTATATTTCTGTTCATGTAGTACTGCAATAATTATACCCATCTAGAATTAAATGACCATTTGCTTAAGTTTCACTTAAACAGCTTTGCTCACTGCTGCCTCTACTATAGTTTGATATCCTCTATTATTCAGAATATGTTCTGCCTTGCTAATTACCCATTCACCTTCAATTTCCTGACAAAATCCTGAAAGACTGATCTTAGCTTCTGCAAATAATTCTGGATTACCAGGAACAGTTACATTTAAATTTGATGTACTACGTTTTAGTTGTTTTAACTTAGCTGCTGCTGCACTAATTGCTGATTCTGCGGTAGAGTAAAGCGTTTGCAGGGTATAACTTGGACCCTCATTTCCCACTTTCTCTTCTATAGTTTCTCCCTTTTCATAACTGTGCCATTTTGCAATAACAGATCCATATTTGTTACGCACATTAAAATTTACCTCCCAATTTATAATATCTTTAGGTGTCAATACTGTTGTACCTAACATCTTTCCAGTCGCTGATCTTGCTTCTCCCTTCGGAATAAAAATTATATATCCTCCTGCTGGTTTTACTAGTGCATCATATTTTTTGCCTAATCCTTCCAAAAAACTCATGTCGCTTTCTTCTGCTTGAATGGTATGTGGTATAAATATATTTTCAAATCTTTCAGCGACTTTACCTTCATACCCATGTTCTTGTGCTATTTCTTTAATCAAATCTCCCAAGGTAATGTCTTTCCATTCCTTTGATTTTCTTTCCTTTAATGATCCTCTTAAACTTGCAGCGTCACATTTTATTCTTAAAGTTTGTGGTGGACTTTGTATTGTAATTTGATTTGCCTTATATACCCCCATAGGTAATAAACCTGTTTCTTTATATCCTAGAAAAACCTGTAAATTACCCTTAAGTTCTAAAGCGCTAGAGCTATAATTAATACATATCTCAGCTTCGTCACTTGTAGTACCTGATCCATCAGTGACACGTAGTAATATTAAACTCTTTTTTAAAACCTCTGTTACTGGGTTATTTTTTGCTACTATATCAAAATCTGGTGTCATTCATCTAAAATGTTTATAACAGATTCTTTCGGTATTTTTTGAATTTTAGGAAGCTTAATTCTTAATCCAGCGGGCAAAAAACTTCCATGTTCTGCAAGGCCTGGATTTTCAAGCAATACTTCCTCCACTGCTCCACTACTGTATCCATAATGTTTCCAGCAAATTTCATCTAACATTTCGTTTTCTTTCGTGTAATAATAAATCACTTACTGTAACTTTTTAACTTCAAAATAAACTCAACTTTTCTCGGTTTTCCATCAGGAAAAAATAATATCTGTTTTTCTTCTACATTAGTAATGACAAAATTTCCAAGTATATTTCCTGAATTATCAACCAGAACGTGCGGTTCTTGAGTATCGCGTATATTTTTTAGCTGTTCTAAGCCATTACTCTGATAACGTGGATAAATCACTCCTGTCAGATCAATACATTCAATTCCTGAGCCAATGTTTTGTAGCAACGTTTTTTCAATACATTCAATTGTATACCACCTTTTTTCTTTACTGTATCTTAGGCTTATTGGTTCAAGCTTACATTTTCCAAGCAACATCAATGTAACTCTTCAACTATATCAAAAAGTGCCCCACGTGCTTGTTCTCTAAATCTTTCTATTACTGCATCAGCAACGCTGCGGACATCTTCAGACTTAATGTTGATATTAAACGTTTGATAGAATGCTTGGTTATATACTTTAGATTCCCTATTTTCACATCTACTTTTCTTGAATGCTTTCTTAACTTCTTCTTGTTCTATAGCTCTTTTTTCTTCTATAACACCTTTAACTTTAAAACTCTCAAAATTGCCTTTACTATTTTCTGAAAATTGTTTAATAGCACTATTACTTGTCAATGGGTTTCCGTTACTGAAAATGCTATTTTTAGAAAGCTTATTAACAAAATTTCCATTATTTTCAAATTTTCTAATCGGGCTATTCTCAGCAAATATGCTACTAACTGTATTTCCCATCCATGAAAAAGCTTTTCCTATAGGTTCAATGAGTGATTTCCAAAAGCTAGAGAAAAAGTCTTTCACTTTTTGCCAGTTAGTTAGAACATAAACTGCACCAGCAACAAGACTCGCTATTAAAAGTCCAATTGGGTTAGTCATTACAGCGAGTGTTATTGCTCTTAGCCCTGTTATTACTGCAGGAAAAACTATACTTGATAAAGATGAAAATGTTGTCAGTATTGTTGCTTTAAGACCAAAAATTGTACTTCCTAATAAAGTAATTCCATAGCCTAATCCCACTACTAAGACTTTCAAACTTATCAAAGCTGCTAAAGTACTCATGATTGCCGTAGTTAAAGTTGGATATTTTTCTGCAAAAGAAGCTATACGCTCTGTTATTGCTTTCAAACTTCCAGCTACATAATTTAAAGTAGGCAACATTACTGACCCTAGATTCAT
>NZ_QPIP01000037.1 GCF_003344345.1 Wolbachia endosymbiont of Cylisticus convexus
TATTTATACATGCTTTGGCAATTATTTGATCTACATTTGGTCCAAGGCCCTTTTTCAGTATTTTGGTAGGCTTTCATATCGCACTTGGTGTGCTAGCATACGCGACTATTCTAGCCTTTCCTTTGCCTCAAGGTGAGATAACCTTCGGTAGGGAAAACAATAAGATTAAAACTTAAAGTTAATGTATGTACCTTTTAAAAGCTAATGTCTGCTTTAATAAATCATTCCTTTCATTTATTAAATTACGCGGCCGTATATATTTTTCCTCAATTTCCCTCATCTCCCTTTCTCGTTCTTTGATGCTTGCTCCCATAATTTCTGCTAAGTACTTACTTTTTCCTCCCTCAAGCTCTGATTTTAGTCTCCTCACTTTGTATTCTAATTCATCAAATCTTTCATGCTTTTCTAAAAGTTCCATCATTTCGTTTATTTTACTTAATAGCTCTTTCTCTTTGGTATTTTCCGCAATCAAAGAAAGTAAAAATTTATCTATTTGATAATCAACATCTGCTTGGGATGCAAATGACTCTATTGGATTTTCTTGATATTTAAAATCGCATAAAAAGCTGACAAACCTTATCTTCTTCTCAAGGTAATTTTTCATATCTTTTGAAAGATTTTTTTCCAGTTCTTTGTAGCCTTTTGATAGAAATGTTTCTAGCTCTTTTAAGTAATCTGAGTTTAGCTTGCGTACCTTTTTAGCGTTATCAGATAACACAATTATTAGCAAATGCTTTATTATCTCAATATCACTTGATTTTATTGCCTGGTACAACGCTTTTTCTCTATCTTCCTTCACATCATACAATTCTGATGAATCGCTCAAGCTGAATAAGTAATTTACTTCACTACCATCTTTTTTAGGATAGACTATAACATTCACTTCTCGCAGTGGATGGTCATCATTAAATTCCTTCAGTAATTCTTGCTCAGTAGTTTCTTCTATAGCAACGGCTGCATTACTTAGCTTTTTAAGCTGATTTATATCACTACTTTCTTTTTTAAGTAAAATTTTTGCTTCTTTCAGCAACCTTCTATAGTTAGTAATTTTTTCTTCATTGCTTAGTGCTAAAAAAGTATTGCTTGAGCTGCTCAGAACTATATGATAAAAACTCCATTGCCTTTACCGTTACAGTAACCCATTCTCATGAAAACTGAAACAATTTTCTTTTCCACAGAGAGTTAAACAAAGGTTTGAAAAAGGGTGAAGTGAAACCACCCCATTTCAATTCTAGTATCACATTAAGCCATTATCATAAAAACTAAAGTGACTTTTTTCTGTTATTATTACATGATCCATTAATTTGATTCCTACATTATCACATGCCAACTCTAATTTCCGTGTATTCTTTTCATCTTCCTCAGATGGTTCTTGGTCTCCGCTCGGATGATTATGTGCTACTATAGCAGACATTGCTTCGACCAATAATCCCCTTTTGACTATTTCTCTTATGTAAAAAGGTGTTTTGTTTACAGTTCCGGTGTCTTGAACATACTCGTGCACCAAACGGTTACCTGGATCCAAGTATATCACTCGTAAGCCTTCTTTTCTGAACTGCCCTATTGTTGCCTTCAAGTACTCTATTAGCTTTTCTCTATTATCCATAATTGATAACTCTTCTAATTTGCCTTTCAGTATCCTTTTTATAATTTCTCTCACACATTGAATACTTGCTACAGATGCATCATTCATTCCTACAACGCTTTTTAGCTCATAAAGATCAGCACTAATTACTTTTCCCACACTATTGAACAGCGCTATTAGTTTCTCTGCAACATTTCTGCTTTCTCCTTTTTCGCATACAGAATACAGTATAAGTTCCAATAGTATCTTGCACCACTTGTCCACATGACTATTATATAGCCAGGCTTGGCGTAGCAGGTTTTATGAATAATAGTGAGGATAAGAGAAGAAAAAAATTAGAAATTCGTATTCTATCAAGTAGAGGTAGGTCTTATGTCTATCTGCATATGCAGAAGGAAGAGAAGTTGCCAAGAGGCTAAAGGAGCTCTTTAGTAGTTTAGGAAGGGTAATTAATGCTGACTTTCATAAACTAAAAAAATAGTTACAGGATGGAGCAATAGCAAGTATCTTTTAAAATACTTTAAAACAGCAATAGGGCAGTCACGAAAGGAAAGCTTGCGATTAGTGGTCATTTGATATACGAGTATATTCAAGACTGTGGAACTATAGACAGAGTAACTGTATGTTAGGGAAATAATAAAGCAAGGATTACTGATTGATGCAGCATCTGTTGCAACTTCACATAATCATCCAAGCGAAGATAAGGAGGATAAGGATAACACACTTACATTAGCTGCAACCCGTGAAAATGTAGGAATGAAATTGATAGATCATATAATCGTAACACAGAAGAGCCACTTTAGTTCTTATGACAGTGGTTTATTGTAACCGGAAGGAAAGTTCTCTAGCTTTCCTTCTTTTTTTACTTCATAAATTAAAAAACTCAATGTAAGCTTGAACAGCTAAAATTAGTAATGAAAGGTGGAATTAGGCAAAAAAATAAAGGAACTTAGGTTATACTGTGGTTTGACACAAACTGAATTAGGAAAAAGGATAGGTGTTTCATATAGACAGATACAAAGGTACGAAAATGGTTCAAATTACATTTTAGCCAGTAGACTATATGACTTAGCAAAAGCCCTATCGATAGATATTGCTGATTTTTTTACTGACGTGCATGTTGACTCACATGAAACTTATGATGAAGAGGTGTTAAAGTTAGTTAAAGGGTATGACGAAATTAAGAGCAAAAAGTTGCGTAGTGTAGTTTATATATTGGTAAAATCTTTTTCTCAAAGTTGCAATGAAAGTTAGTATTGCTTTAATATATGAGTTAAAACATTAATAAATGACTATGCAAGCTGAACAACATCCTATTGATAAACAAATAGGGGAAAGGATAAGGAAAAGAAGGCTAATGTGTGGTTTTAGCCAAAGAGACTTAGGAAAAAAGCTTGGAATTTCATTTCAGCATATACAAGGATATGAAACTGGAGAAGTAAGGCTTGTAGTTGATAGATTGTATAATTTGGCAGAAGCTTTGTCAGCTGATATGTCATATTTTTTTACAAAAACCTCTGAGGATTTACATGATAAGGCCTTCCATAGCGATACAAGTAGTAAAGAAATATCAAGGCTAGTGAGGGAATACAGGAAAATTAAGGATGGAACGTTGCGTGATATTATTCATTCAGTGATAAAGGCTCTTACTAATAGATAGGTATAGTAGTGCTTCATAAACAATTCTTGCGTTCTACTCCCTAGCGGTACTTATGAATTTTTCCAGATTTACGAATAACACGATGGCATGGTATTAAGTAGGAAATTGGATTATTAGCAATTGCATTTGCAGCAGCACGTATGGCCTTTGGCTTACCAATTATATGAGCAATATTGGCATAGCTTGTTGTCGTACCTGTGGGAATTGAAATCAATGCTTGCCAGACTTTAATTTGAAAGTCTGTTCCTCTAACAAGCAAAGAAAATAATCTCTCAGGTATTTGTGTGTCAAAAATATTGCGTACAATTTTTGCCGTTGTTAGCCTATTTTCTTTCAGGCAGGCTTGTGGCCACTCTTTTTCAAGTATCTTAATAGCTGAAGTTTTAAAATCACAAAAAAAAAGGTGACAGATGCTTTGTGTTGTAACTCCAATAAGTGCTTTTCCAAAAATAGTAGAGTGGCAACCATATAAAATATCGATAGATTCTTTATTTTCTCCAGGTGTTATAACCTGATATTTAGCCATACTTAAGAAATCAGTACTGATATAGTTTAAATTGATTTATATTAAAATTAAAGAGTTCAAACGCTACGCATGATCAATCCATCCCAAAACGAGCGATTCTCACCGGCAGCGGTTTTGTTTGTTGGAAGTGACTATATTATTTGAGTTTTTAATAATATATGATACTAGGTTAATAACAATTAATTTTAAAATAAAGAGAAAATTCAAGGAAAACTTATAGTAAATTTTTATATATTCTACCACTACACTCTTGACCATATATTAGCATTATACCACTAGATTTGACACATAAACTCTCAATAACCCTTATCTACCAGGAAGATCATCTGCAGAACTATGTCCTAAGTTGTCTTTTATACGAAGAACATCCTTAACTGATATAAGAGTATTTGGCCTCTGCGCACGATCATTGAAGATGGCATACGTTAAAACTACTGTGTTTCCGTCAGTAATACGCTTATATCCTCTAGCATTAAAATAACTACCTAGCTGAGTATTTGCTTCTACAATTTTTCGCTGTAGCTCTCCAGTACCAGCAAATTTTAACTCTATTACAATTGGATGGGTACCATCTCTCGCTTCCACAGATCTTAACAGAACCAAGTCCACTTTCTGCCCTCCTCCCAACTGAAACTCAATAATTACCCTAGCTGGATTACTGCAAGCGTAAAATAACCCATGCAATATAGAATGAAATCCTGCTTCCCTAGCGTTGTCTCTATTTACTGTCCACCTTAATGGAAATAACACGTTAGAAATGGCTTGGAATACTTGTGCATGACGATTTCGTACTTGCCAACCAGTATTCATCATTATGTCTGCAGCACTGTGCACATTACTAACACTACCTACTTGTAAAAGGTCACCTTGAAAAACAGCATTACCTCTATTCTGTAGATAATTAGCAGGTGACTGGAACGGTATTATATTAACAGTTAGGCCTAAATCAGCTTCATTCCTTCTATTAGGATCTAGTTGACACATAACTTCATAAACCCTAGCATTTGGCCATTGTGTTAAATTTAATCCCATATTGGGAAATTGGTGACCTAAGATATGACGGATATGAAACACAACAACTCTCTCTTCTCTCTCCAATAACGCATGTAAAACCATAGTTAAAACACGATCTCCAACATTTACTTGTGCAATTCCTCCTTGCGGACCTAGCATCCTATCGTTATCATGATACTCAAACAAGTACTTAGTTACATATACCTCATTTCCATCTCTTAACACAACTCTTCTTCTTGTAAATGCAGTACTTCCAAAAGTAAACCCAGTTGTATAAAGAAATACTCTTCTATCTCTAGCGCTAACACCACCTCTACTTTTCACACCAGGTACAGCAGGTACACCAAACGATGGATGGAGTAAATAATCTCTGACATTTTCTTCAACTTCTTGATTTGCTAAGGGTTCAAATAATCTTTCTACTAAAGAATATTCCCTTTCTAAGAAATTTTCTGTACTAAGCTGAAAACGCCTACGATTAAGGTCAAAGTTTAGTCCCACACAGACAGCATTACCTGATGAGGTATGGATAGACAGTGATGAAACAGGACATCTGTTAACGTAGTTCTCTGCTTGCTCTAACGCATCTGCAGCACTTCTTCTTCCTGCCTTAAGCTCAATTATGATAGGCACAGAATCCCCTAACCTCTGCACACCACGCACAAGAAAAGTAATATCTGTATACCCTCCTCCTATAAACAATTCAAGATAAATGCCTGCTGTATGGCGGTATCTAAAATTCATCAAAAAGCCTGACAAAAAGCCGTGGTAGTCAGACTCGATACCATTAAAGTTTAACGATTGATTATACCTATCATATGTATCCAGAATATACTGTAAAACATATTCAATATTATCTCTTATATTAACTGCATTATTGTCTGCTAACCCATTTATTAAATTTGGTAAATAATTATTTTGCAATCCAGGTGTTCTGGTAATTTCATCAAAGCCATCACATAGAGATGCTGAATTTCCAGTAAATGCTTCTCCCTCACGAAATTGCATGCACCTTACTGCTTCTTCACCCTCATCTTCCCCCTGATTCCATGCCCATACAAATGTTTTATACTCCTGCCAAGCTATTCGCCTTCTTCTGATACCTTGTATTTGCAATAATTCATCTTCTATCCATTGTCTCTCTTCTTCGCTAAACCTTGAGCCAAGACTGTTTTGCCTATCAGCAAAAGTATAACACCTTACAATTCTATTGCCTCTTTGATCTACTTCATCAGTTAAAACGGCAACCTTTAAATTTCCTTTTCCAGGGTTATGTGGATCATTATCAAAACGGAAGAAAATCCTTTCATTATTATTTACAATAGCAGAATCAAATGCAGTAGCAAACATGCCAAAAAAGAATGCAGAAAAAAAGCGATCCTTGCCAACAGAGTGTAAAAAGGACGGACATTGATCTAAAAAAGACTCAAATCTTTCAACAAATTCACGGCAATTTCCATTTAGCAAAGTTCTTATTAGCCCAATGTTTTCACCGTTACCATGCATATAAATACCTCTATCTTCTGTGACAAGAAAAACCACTAACTCCAGCACCCTTCAACATAGACTGTGGATCACCAGAGCCACTAAAATCACCACCTTGAGAAAGCAGAGGTGCTTCCTTTTCTAACTCATAAAATAGCTTTTCTGCCAATTTATCATAATCTATATCATCTTTCATACCAGCTCTTCCAACAATCTTTAGATTTTTAACTATAGACTTTTCAAAATTTTTAAAGTCTGTAGTTGAACAAAACTCCTTAGCAAATTGCAATATTTCTAATATTTCACTCTTTTTTGCATTTGCAGCACTACCTGTTCCGCTACTCAATTCCAAGTCAATGACCAATCCTGCAAGAGCATGTTTGATTGGCACTATGCCATTGGAAAAAAAGACTGCAGCCTTTTCTTCCTTTCCTTCCTGGCTATTGAAATTACCACATCTTATAAGATCCATCATAATCTTTCTAGCTTGAGTACTTAAAGTAGGACTTTCAACGACCTTATCCGAAAGGGAAGAAAGAAGAAGAGCGTAATCCTTAGGTGAAAGTATTTTATCCTCTAATATTTTATTTTTAAACATTGGAACCATAACTTGAACTGTATCAAAGAAATTTTGACGTATTAACACACTAAGAAGAGAGTATATTCCTTTGTCCTTTTTTGATAGCTCAGAGTTTTTCAATAATTTACTTTTCTCTTGAGCATTCATTTTGCTCAGACAAAAATCTAAAATAACAGCACCATTATGATTACATTGAACAGAGGATAAGGTAATAATTGCACTGACAATTTCTTTTTCTTTCTCTTTTTCACTTAGACGGCCATAAAAATATTCTACTCCCTCGCTCCATTTAAGACCTACAGCTCCCCTAAAACCTTCTATACTACTGTATTCTTTTAACTTTAATCCTTCAGATTCTCGATCAATCCAGAAACTAAATACAGGATCATAACTTTCCATAGAGTCTAATAGATCATTTCTTATATACTTATTGTTGCTATTAGCAGGTCTACCATCACTATCTACTGCATCAGGGGAAAACCTGCCCTTATGAAATTCAGACTTCTCCTGAAAAAGCTGGGGAATTTTATCTACTATACAGTACCTACATGCCATATTATACTTAGAAAATGGATTTTCTATTTCACCTATTTTTTCTTCAACTAGCTTCTGACCTAACATTGCATTATTCAATTTCATACCTGACCAACAACTTTCATCTTGGAATACATTATATAAAAATTCTAACCTATTATCTTTGAGATACTCTATTTGCCTCATATAGGTTTTTACCCACCTTTCAATAGTTAAGCGCCTTCCAGCAGTAATATTAGAATCTGTATGTCTAACATTATCTTGTAGCTTCTTAAGTATTGTAGCGTAACGTTCTACTTTTTTCCTTGGCATTATAAACCCTCCTATTTAAAATTCTTGATATTATGTAAAAATTATAATCAAATAACAACACTAAAATTACCAAAGATTATAGAAGAATTGCATGCAAAGCATTTTTATAAACAAGGATATAGTGCATCATGAGGGTTTTAAAAGTCTATTGCTCACCTAAACTTTTAAATGACCATATTTTGCTAAGTTTAATCTACATTGTTTTAATAGCTGTGCTTGTTTAAAAGTTTTTTTTATCAATTCCTCTGAGTAGGTAAATTTAGCCTTTTCATATCTTCTTAACCCCAGTTATGGATTAGAAAATAGATAAAAGTAGAACTAAAAAGAGGGAAATAGGGTAAACTCGAGTATTTATACTAATTCCTCTTACTAGCCAAACAAATTAAGAAGCATAGCAGACTTGTTTAACTATAGTACGTGAAAGACTAGAGATAAATTTGCACAAAACATCCTCAAGTAGGCTGATTGTATCATAGATTTTATTACGTAAAATATTGTATTTTATATACTGCCATAATCTCTCAACTGCTGGAGAATAAGGAGGTAAATAAATTATAGTGATATTTCCAGAAATTTTTCGATTTATGCCAACTTGCGCAATCCATAAGCCTCTCGAGCTTCCAAATCTTTTGACATTTACTCCAAAAATATGTTCATACAATTGGTGTTTACATATAGAGCAAATAAGTTTCTCCATTTTTGGGATTTATCGCACTATAGAGATAAAAATTTTCTCTGTCTACTTTCACTTTAACTTGCGTTCTTGATCCTTTTTTCATGTCCAACTTTCGAGTGTGTGCCAAATCGCGATTCATCAAAGAAAAATACATCTTTTTCTGGGTGTATACGAACAGTTTCACTGAGATTTTTTTTGAACTCTTCTTGTTTTTTGGGATTTTATTTATGGTGCACTGGACGTGGTGTTATATAGATCTTTTGTACCTCTCGGTGATTTACCCATATTTAAGCCAAATTCTTCTAAAATTCTAATTTTTGCCTCTTTAATCGTAATGTTTCTCTATCCACATTTCAATTTGATTGCGTTGACTTTGATTTAATATATTTCTTCTACGGCGTTCAGGCAGTGCAAATAGCCTTTCTGCTCTTCCAAGTTTTAGCAGTTCGTGAAATACACCATACCCTTGCTACCATTGATATACTGTGCTTTTTTGCCGCAATTACAGCATTTAGTTTTTTTGCAACATATGTATTATTTCTTACTTTCTTCAGCATTTCTTTTGCTGATTCCGCTACTTTTTTATCCAATAATTTTGATTTTAATGCCATTTAAACCTCGCTATTTCATTTACTTTAGTATGGCTTTTTTTCCATTATTATCTATCTGTTCTTTGTATGGTGGAAATTGGTATTAGCAATAATTAAGAGGTTGCCATGAAGAAAGATATTACAGAACTTTACTGCTGCGT
Organism: Wolbachia endosymbiont of Cylisticus convexus; assembly: GCF_003344345.1. The sequence goes on from NZ_QPIP01000037.1 coordinate 9,124, forward strand.
CGAGGATTTCTGTTGTGCAGTAGATGATAATTTTGCAAATAGGTTCTTATCAAATGGCAAAAAACCGACCAGAGTACCAGAAATAGTGCACTCAGAAATTCTAACCATATACTACCAATCGCCATGTAAAAACTTTAAATCTTTATTATCTTCAACCCATATTCGTCAAGTTAAAAGCAAATTCAGGGAAGTAAAGGTTAGTTCTTGTCTTTCAAGGAGAATCTTGACCAAGTTATGGTAAATTTTCCAAGAAAAATCTTTAAGCTATTAATCTCATTATCTAACACTCCCTAATTTTGATTAAAATCCAAGAACTACTTTACTTTGCAATAGTTTATTCCTAACGGCTATGTAAAACATAGCCTCCAATCAAGCACGTCCTACGGATGTCGTTTTGTTGTCTTTTAATTTATTCACCCAAGAAAAAGTCTCACTACTTTTAGAATTTGGGTTGCCCCACCTTCCACATCTAGTAAAGCTGCCTTTTTCTACTGCTTCTTTAACAGACATTCCACCAAATAAACAACCCTTTCCTACAATTTCTCCTATTTTTTGCAACTCATTCCACATTTCTTCATCTTCCACCTCAACTTGTACTTGATGATAGTCTCCTGTGTCATGATATACCATTAAATTTAGCTCTCCTAGGCTAGTGCACAATGTTACTGTAAAAGCGCTGTTATCGGATATATCTACGTAATTTCTTTTACCGTCTTTCCCAGTTTTGACTTCAACTTCACCCTCACCTATTTTTATGATATTGCCATCAAGGTTTAAGTCTCCTTTACTTAAGCCTAAATTTTTTGCACCTTCTATAACTTTTGCAACATCAACTATACAGCTATGTGAAAATTCCATATAGAAGGTCTTATTATCAATTTCTACATTTTCGACAGTTCCTTCTATAGTAGCGTTCTCTCCAACCTCTCTGAGCTTTTTGAGTAGACTATATATTTGTGGCTCAATTTCTTTTTGCACTTTTTTAGTTATTTTCTTATCAACTTGCACATTAAAATCTGCTCCATTTAAGGCTAACTTTCTGATTATATCTTCTTGTTTATTCCCTTTGAATTCATCACGATACATCTTAAACATTGTAACGTTAGCGAAGCTAAAGCCACCTTCGTTGCGAGCGTTTACTCTTATTCCTAAATCCAAAGCTTCATCGACGATTTTACTTAATTTGTCTATATTTTCAGCTGCAATAGCTTTTTCCAAGAATTCATTTAGTTTCATATTTTCATATTCACTTAGTCTTGTCCTGCATAAAGCTGATCGAAATGGATTGAGCTCCTCAGGATATGACAAGACAGGTAATTTACTAATCTTTTTATTTGCTATTGGAGCAGCTTTTATTAAATTAAGTAATAATCCTTCTTTTGCTATCAGCTTTATCGCTTTTAACGTTTTGCTAGACAGTCTTTTACCATTTATTTTTTTCATTGTAACCCTCACTTAATCTTATTAACTATATCGTGATAAGTATTATTTAATTGTTAATATTATACGACTTATTGATTTACTATGCATTATAATAACAAGTTTTGCGGGCATTTTACACTAGAAAAACACATCCTATAAAAATTATTTCAGTTTTAACAAAAATGGGGTATTGTGATCGTAAAATTGAAAGAAATGGATCTCCTGTCTTACTCCACTGAAAAGTTGAAGAAGCATTGTCAGCTACTTGATGTTGAAGAAAAAATAATTCTATATGAGCAGCTTCTAGACAAGGCTAAAGATATACTTAAAAACTCAAGAGACGATGTTGCTGAACTGAAAAAGATCAGTAAAGCAGCTGTAGCGATAGAGGAAACTACCGATCAAGAGTTGTTAGAAAAGTTTAATGATGATCACCCGCTAAGAGAAGTTGACATTTTAATCTATTCTCCTCAAGGGAATGCTAAAGTAACAAACTATCTATTTAGTATAGATAACTCATCAGAACTTTGTGATTTAAAAGAAGATAAAGAAAAAGCTCTTTATAATGCAGTAAAGTTAAATGATGTTGAGCTTGTAAAAAAGCTGCTAATGATTCTTTTACCTAAAGAAATATGTAATTTTGATACGAAATACTTGGAAGAATTGAAAATATTGCTATCAGGAATTCACAAAGAATTGCAATTATCACAAGATATGAAAAATTATCTTGTGAAAACGATAAAGTTCTATAGTTTTTTATGTAATAATTTTAGCTTATTAGTTGCAAGTCCCACTGACGTAAAAGCCATGATCGATCTATTTGCTGCTCAACCAAATATTGATTACCAAATAGATAAGCTTCTGCTTTCTTTTATTGTGAGAGATGTTGAGGAAAAAAAGCTAAATTCTGAAACCAGTCACATGATAGAACTTCTTGAGCAGCATGAAAGATTTGCTGAGCTCGAATACAAGGTCAGAAGATTAAGATCAGAGTTTGCAAGTGGCAAAAGCAGATATTCGGCTGAGGTAATACGAAATAGCATTGCAGAACGAGAAAAAGAAATGAGGGGGATTGAAAAAAAATATATAAGGCCAAGCGATTTAATTAACGAGAGGCAGAAATTATTAAAGCAATTTCTCTGTTGACTTTTTTTCCACTTCATAAAATTTGTTGTAAATCTGAGTAAGGGGTGAAAGGTGCAGTTAGGTAAAAACATAAAACAATTAAGGCTAGATCGTGGTTTGACACAGACCGAATTGGGAAAGAGAATAGGTGTTTCGTATAGGCAGATACAAAAGTACGAAAATGGTTCAAACCACATTTTGGCCAGTAGACTATATGACTTAGCAAAAGCACTATCGACAGATGTTGCTAACTTTTTTACTGATATGCATACTGACTCACATGAAGCTTATGATGAGGAAGTGTTAAAGTTAGTTAAAGGATATAATGAAATTAAGAGCAAAAGGTTACGTAGTATAGTTTATGTATTAGTAAAGTCTTTTTCTCAAAGTGACAATACATAGTTAATATTGTTTTAATGTGTAAAATGAGCATGCAACATCCTATTGATAAACAAATAGGGGAAAGAATAAGGAAAAGAAGGCTAATGTGTGGTTTTAGCCAAAGGGACTTAGGAAAAAAGCTTGAAATTTCATTTCAGCATATACAAGGATATGAAACTGGAGAGGTAAGGCTTGTAGTTGATAGATTGTATAATTTGGCAGAAGCTTTGTCAGTTGATATGTCATATTTTTTTACAAAAACCTCTGAGGATTTACATGATAAGGCCTTCCATAGCGATGTAGGTAGCAAAGAAATATCACGATTAGTAAGAGAATATAGGAAAATTAAGGATGAAACGTTACGTAATATTGTTCATTCAGTAATAAAAGCTCTTGCCAATAAATAATATCGCCTGACATACGCGTCAAGCTAAGGGAAAGTGGTATAAGGAAGAAAGGAAATAGAAAAAACTGTTTTAGATATTAAGTTAGTAATTTATAGATCATTCTAAAAAAATTGTCTCATTTTAGATAAGAATTCCTAAAAAAATAAATGTATCAAACAGGATACCCTCTTTAAATGTTTGGGCCTTAATTTGACATGTATGAACACTCCCAAAGTTAGCGTTTCTAAAATAGAATCCAATAAACAGTTATTTCAAGCAAAAGTTATATAATTAAGAATTACGCAACAAACGTTTATATTATAGTAAGCATTGCACCATAAAATGACACTGTTTGTTGTCGTCTCCAAATAAAAAAAGCTATTGACATCAAAAACTTTTTTGTATAAGTAGTTATATTAAGATTGATATGTAGAGTGTTTTTAGTTTGTAGCTAGTTGCCCATAGGTTGGTATTCAAGTATAGAGTTTGAACTTATGTGTTATAGCAAAGCCTAAAGACGAGGAGGTGTAATGGGTTTAGGTAGGAAAAAGCAATTAGTAAGCAGTAAAGTTTCTGTTACAGTGAAAAATACCGCTTTATTACTTAATACTCAAGTAGAAGGTAACACCATTTCTGAAAGCAGTGATCTTGAACGTGATGGTTTCACTCCAGTAGAAGGTGCTACTGTTATTAGTAAAGCAATTTCTAAACCTAGGGCAATCACTCAAGCCAGGGTTCAAGTAGATGAAGATATTTTCAGGTCAGTAGACAGTGTATATGGTCTACCTGACACAATTTCTGCTTCAGTTTTGAATTCTAGCCCTAGTGGATTCTGGTACTTTAAAAACAACACAGTTATAAAAACAGATGACCTAGATGTTGAGGTATACTTTAATAAAGTGAATGTGGAAGAATTTAGTAAAATTCAAAAGAATATAATTAATAGAATTAGTAATTTTAGGGGAATCTTTGGTCTTACAAAGATTCACAGTAAAGAGACTTATCTATTTAACAACCAGACTAGATTGGGTACTAGCTCCAACTTTACAAATTCATTCAGAATGACTCTTTGGGCTAAAACTGCAGGTATAGCTTTTCAGAACCCATATGTGATATTCACTACAAAAGATGACATTAACACTTTGAATCATAAAATGGTTCATGCTCTTAATTATTATGCAGTAGGGTTTAGAGCACAATGTCTTTGGATTGTTCTTACGGAAAACTTAGCCGAATATTATGAGCTATTTTATAGTACAACGTCCTGGAAGAGTGCTAATTCCCATATTAAGCATGCTTTCAATACTATGGTGAACAGTGATTCGCGGAAAGAAAAATTAGATGATATAGACAAAGTTTTGAATTCAGGTCGTCAGTTCTTTTCTAATCAAAAAGTAAATTTGTATTCTGTAGGTTATTCTCTTATAAGGTACTTGCAAGAAAAAAACTTCACTTTAATTAGAGGTTTTTTTACGAGGTTAGCACATCTGACGACATGGGAAAAGCCTGTCAATACAGTAAAGGTTTTGCTGATGGGTTAGGCTTTTAAGGAGTGGTTACGTTATAAATACAATATTTTGGAGGGTAAAATGGATTTAAATTCTGATTTGTACAAAGCAGCAGAAGAGGGTAATCTTAATAGAGTTGAGGAGCTTATTAATCAGGGGGCTAACGTTAATGCTACAAATAGTAGTGGAAACACTCCTCTGCACTATGCTGCTCTAAACTATCGCTCAGATGTAGTAGAAAAGCTTATAGAAAAGAGGGTTGACGTTAATAGTAAGTTTAGCTATGGCAAAACTTCTCTGCACATAGCTGTTGAAAAAGGTCACTTAAATGTAGTAGAAAAGTTTATAGAGAAGGGGCTTTACGTTAATGTTAAGGATAGTTATGGCAACACTCCTCTGCACTATGCTGCTCGAAACGGTCACTTAAATGTAGTAGAAAAGCTTATAGAGAAGGGGGCTGACGTTAATGCTAAGAATAGTAATGGCGAAACTCCTCTGCACTATGCTGCTGAAAAAGGTTACTTAAATGTAGTAGAAAAGCTTATAGAGAAGGGGGCTTATTTTGATGCTAAAAATAATAACCAACAGAAACCTTTAGACATTTCTGGGGACTATTCACAAGTTTCTACATTTCTATTAAACATAGAAGAGCTATTTAATGTAGCAAAAGAGGGTAATCTTAATAGAGTTGAGGAGCTTATTAATCAGGGGACTAACGTTAATGCTAAGGATAGTGGTGGCGAAACTCCTCTGCACTATGCTGCTGTAGGAGATTACTTAAATGTAGTAGAAAAGCTTATAGAGAAGGGGCTGACGTTAATGCTAAGAATAGTAATAGCGACACTCCTCTGCACTATGCTGCTATGTATAATTACTTAAATTTAGTAGAAAAGCTCATTGAAAAAGGCGCTAAGATTAAAGCTGGAAATAATGACCAAAAAACACCTTTAGATCTAGCTGATAAAGTAGAAATAAAAAAACTCCTCGTAGAAAAGTTAGCTGAATTAGATGGAGTAACACCTTTGCATTATGCCACAGAATATAGCTCATTAAATGTAGTAAAACTTTTTGCTAGCGAAGATGTTAATGCTCGAGCAGAAAATCCTGTTTATAATGAGGTTACACCATTACACTTAGCTGCAAAAAAGGGTAAAGCTGATATAGCTGAGTTTTTAGTTAGTAAGGGAGCCGAGGTTAATGCTGCGGATATCAGGAATTGGACTCCTTTACACTATGCTGCTAATGAAAATAAGTTGGAAGTCGCTCAACTTCTTGTGAGTAAAGGAGCTGATGTCAATGCTAAAAATAAAAGGGGTTGGACTCCTTTGCATGTAGCTGCTGAAAAAGGTAATTTAAACGTCACAGAACTACTTGTGGGTAGTAATGGTACTCAGATTGATGCTGTAAGTAATACTAAAAGCACTCCATTACACTTAGCTGCTGAAGCAGGAAAGCTTGAGGTGGTGGAACTTCTTGTAGGAAAAGAAGCTAATGTTAACGCTGTCAATAAGAATAGAAAAACGCCACTTGACCTTGCATGTAAGAAAAATCAAACTGCTGTAGTTAACTTTCTAAGTGCACTAGGACACACCCGTTGTGAAGTTCATATCATAGATTCATCTGCACAAATGACTGCTAGAGATTTAATAGGCTATAAGGTTCATGGCCATCCTGAAATACAGCATTCGAGTGGTCAGAACGGTGGTGTTGTGCTGCCAGAAGTAAATAGTACTGTAGTTGATAATGCGACAATGCTACTGGAATTAATTGCAAGAAAACTTACAGGAAAAAAAACGCACCTTCTGTGAGTCCGCTATCCAAAGATAAGTGCTTAGAGGAAAAGGTAGAACTCATTGACCAATCAGTAAAAGAAGCCTTAAATAAGTTTGGCCAAGAAAACTCGTCTCAGCCTAGTACTTATTTAGATGATGACATTTCTGTTCAAAGCAATGTTACTATCAGGCAAGCTCGATAAACTTAGCTTGCTTACCAGTTAATCTTTGCTTTGTAAGGGATAATAATTGTCACTTCTTCAATTTGACTGGGATCTATGCCACTAATGTCAAGATTCCAGTCACTTCCAATTGCAAGTTTACTTAAAGGTATGCTACTTTTATAAGTAGTATTATTCCAGTTGTAACCATCCATTGTTATATCTATTTGATCCCCATCTGCCGTTTTAGGTAGAATATAAATACCATCCTCTAATTCTGGATCCTTAACATAAGTAGGAAAAATCTCAGTTGATGGGAATGTTCAAAAAAGTGTGTCAAACCGAAAAAAAGTAATTTATATCAATTTAAAAATGGAGGTTTGACAATGAGTCAAAAAGTAGTAAACAGAACTAACGGATTGGTAGATTATAAAGAGTTGGAAACAAATATCCTGTCGTCTATACGAGAAGGAAGACCGTTGACAGGAAAGGAGGGAGCATTAACACCATTTATAAAAAAGCTGCTGGAGGCGAGTCTAGAAGGTGAAATAGAAAACCATTTATTAGCTGAAAGTGAAGAAAATAATCGCAGAAATGGGAGGAATGGAAAGACTTTACGTACAAGTGCAGGTTCATTTGAGCTGTTAACGCCAAGAGATAGAGAAGGAAGTTTTGAGCCGCAAATAGTCAAAAAAAGGCAAACAAGCTTACATCCAGAGCTTGAAACGAAGATTTTGAGCACATTTGCCAGTGGTATGAGCTATAGAGATATAGCGTCACACGTTGAGGAAATTTATGATCACAAAATATCGGTAGCAGAGATATCAAGTATTACCGACAAATTACTGCCTATAATCAATGAATGGCGTAGTCGTCCACTGCAATCAGTATACCCGATAGTATTTATGGATGGGATGTTCTTTAAGGTCAAGGAGGATGGACATTGCGTAAGTAAATGTATGTACAATATATTGGGCATAGACCAAAATGGCAGAAAAGAAGTCCTGGGCTTTTATTTGGCTGAAAGTGAAGGAGCTAACTTTTGGTTGGAAGTGCTAAATAACCTCAAAGAAAGAGGAGTAGAAGATATTCTGATTGCATGTGTAGATGGGCTAAAAAGCTTTCCTGCAGCCATCAACAGTGTATTTCCCAGTGCAGAAGTGCAGCTATGTATAGTACACCAAATAAGAAATTCTCTGAAATATGTATCCAGT
>NZ_QPIP01000038.1 GCF_003344345.1 Wolbachia endosymbiont of Cylisticus convexus
CCCCGTACTCCGTACTAGAGTACGATGATCCAACAAATTCTATTGTTTTATTTATGTTCACATTCGTTGTATTTTTTATAAATACTACTCCAAGTGCAGCATATGGGTAATAGTATATCTCATCATAACTACCCGAAAAACTTTTTGTGCATAACTCTCCGTAAATAAATGTTCCTTTACTTCCCTCTATAAAACTTAGTTGTCTTGGCCGATAAAAACTAACGTAATCTGTATCGTATGTATGGCTACCTGCTAGTAATTGCAACATATAGTCGGTTTTTGTTATATCACTACTCCACTTTCCAAGCTCTGTTGTAAAAGTTCCGTGACCAAAGTAATTATTTTTTCTGCCAAGTACACCAAATAAGAAAGGTAATGACCCTGATTCAACCATATTGCGCTTTCTTATTTCATTTATAAGAGACGCTTTTAACTGTTCATCCCGAGTTTTTACCTCATTAGAGATGTTTTCAATTCGAGTTTCTATTTCTCCTATAATTGATGAGCCAGATGGTACATTATTAACAGCACGAAAATCTTCTACTAAACCTTTAAGACCATCTTTATGACTATTACTAATGCTATTTATTGCTGCAATATTGGCATTCTTTCTCGTATCAAGTAGTGATATATGCGAATCTGATGATGCTTTTAAAGTATTTAAGGAATTATCCCTAAGCTTGTTGATTTCATTAACAGACTCTGTTTTTACTGCAGTTATTGCTGATATTGAGTTTGTTTTATTGCTGTTTATATCATTTAGGTGTTTTTTTGCACTATCAAGAAGTTCTTTTAGCTTACCATCAGTCATCTGTACAATTTCAGAAACCGCACTTTTGTCGACTATTGATTCCAATGCCTTAGCAAGATATGCAAGCTGATCTGGTGTACTGTTTTCTGCTAAATCCTTAAGCCTCTTTTGTAGTACATCAATTATCTCTTTTACCTCAGTCATCTGCACAATGTCAGCAATAGCTTTTTTATCTGCTATCAATTCCAGTGATTTTGCAAGATATGCCAGTTGATCAGGTGTGCTGTTTGCTGCTAAATCCTTTATCCTTTGGTATATTGCTTCTTTCATTCCCAAAAATTCAAAAAAGTTTCAAATCTAAATCGTTTAAAATTATTTTTTAGTTGATTATGCTCATCTTCTCTTTCGGTAATATCTTCATCTATTTTTTCTATAGCTCTTCGAATACGTACCACATCTTGAACTGCAATATTTTCTGGATGAGGCAGTGGATATCCTCGTTTGGTTTGGTCAACAGTCATTATGTGACAATCACTCTGAGATTTTTTACCTTAGGGCGATAAACAACTGTTCCACTTAAAACTAATTTTACCCTAGTCTCATTGCCATTAAAGTTTGTCAGCACATGAGTTCTCTCTACCCAATTTTCTCCAATTGGTTTTCCTGATGTTAAATTTACTAATTGCCATCCTTTGACGCTTTGTTCCACATATGCTTTAACATCTGCAGTGCCAGGTATTAGCGCATCATATGTTATGGTGATCTTGGTGTTAGCTCCTGCTGTAATGCTTCTCGTTACATAATCTCCGGACTCTGAAAGATTACCTAGAACTAGCTGTAACCCAGGATAGAGAACAGGACTTTTTTCTCGCCCTCCTTTTAGGCTTGCTTTTACCGTTAGCTCTCCAGATAATCTTTCACGCAGTGCGAGTGGTAAATTATCAGACAGAAAGTTTTCTTTTCCCTCTTCATCTGTTAAGATAAATTCTACATTGGTATCAAATGCTACTTTTTCAACATTTGTTAAAACTATTAAATCTGATACGTTGTTTACAGTAACTTTCCCAAGATCAATAACATAAGAATTTTCGCTAAATTTTGCAGCTAGTAATCGAAACGTTAAATCTAAATTTTGATGTGGAGTCCAAGTACTTGCATTGCTTGATGAAAGTAATACTCCTACTTGATAAGGTTGACTGGTTACCCATCTACTGTTTACTGCATCATATTTGCCAAGTTCTGCTACTTTGACCGCATTTTCCCCGTCATCGGTAAGTAAAACTATCGCATATTCCTGCCCTGCATGACAAAACACTGGTGACCAAGTTATACGTGTTGCTGTGCCATTGGTATTGATCTTAGCTGGCTCGATGGAATTTTCAGCGATAACTGTTTGCGAGGGCACTCCAACTGTTGTTTCTCTAATCTGCACAACAACACGTTTTTTGCCTTTATTTACAAACCATAGCTCCACGCCTCCTATGTGTCTGCTCTCATTTAGCGTAAATGTTTGCGCTAAAGGATCAACTCTTCTTGCTGCAATAACTCTTCTTCTTTCTTCTATGGTAATTGTTTTTTTACCAGTATAAGTTGCTTCTCCATAGCTTCCTTTATCCCCATAAAACTGTACTAATTTAGTACCTGCTGGAATATTTGCTGGTATTTTTATCTTTCCACTTATTCGTCCTTGATTTTCCACTTTTTTCCTCTATGCTATGGGTTGAATGCTTATGCCATCAAATTTTACTTCCTTAAGCTTTTCATCTGGCTCAAAACCTTCGATCTCAAAATTCTGTACTGCTTCTCTCATAAATTCAGCTTCGTATGTTCGCTTGACAATAGCTCTGTGGTTTCCGTAACATTAAAAACTCTTGTCACTGGACTTTTCCAGTTTGTTTTTACCTCTGTCCAGTGGTCAATGTTTTTATTTAGAGTAATTTGCACCGGTACTGGATCAAAAGCTTGATATGGATTAATTCTTTCTCCTTTAGTCTGTAAAAGCTGCTCTAGTACCGGTTCAAGTTCATACGGCAATAAATAACGTTCTTTACTCCTTTCAACATCAATGATTTCTACGTTTATTGGTAATATCAGTTCCTTGTTTACTATTGCTGCAAACTGAACAATTCCTTGATCACGCATATCATCATCAAAGAAGGGATCAACAAATACTCCTTTTTTGGCTGTCGGATCCCTTGAATTTGCATCATTACGCAAACGCTCCTCTGCAACTAGCGCATAAAGATCGCTTATTCCCCTTTTCATTGCTTCAAGCTCATTCATCGGTACAGCATGGATCGCATTATTCATTACTTTCACCCCTTCTTTTCCCCGGTTTTCCACGTCTGATGAATGTAGCAGAGTAAAAGTTGTCCGCTAGGGGCTTTAGGCATCGATGGTTTCCAAGGATGCGCAATTCCTTTTATTCTCCTTACTACCCCTTTTGCGTCTATGGTGATTAAATCATAGCGGGGCATTTTCCAGGTGTAATCAACTAGTACCAAAGAACCATCAACTGCCCCTTTTATTTTACATCCTTCTTCACTTATATCCTCAGGGCTTACATGAGTTCGACAGCGGTAGGTTATTTGATAACTACTTCCTGGTGCTGGTTCTCTTCCTGGTAATGACCAATCAACATTTCCACTACTTAGCTTATAATCTGTACTGTTTTCATAAATAACATTGCCTTGTTTAATCTGGATAATTTCTAGCACTGCAGAGTCAGGTATCGGATCTACAACTCCAGAGTATGAACCATGGGTCATAGTAATCGTCTTCTGAACGGTAATATCTACCTTTTTTATCTCGCTTATCGGAGAATCATGAACCTTAAGCTCCATTACTTTTTGGCTATTTGGCTGAAAAGTATGAGATTCTGATGCAACTGTCTTTATGTCTGGATCTTCATCAAAATAAGCTCGAATACTGTGGGATAATTCTATTTCATAGCCATCAACACGAGCTTTACCTCCATTAACCACAAATACCTGTCTCTTTCGACCTTTTTTTCCACCCCTTTCCTCTTCCTTCTGCAGAAACATTACTTCTAGGCCACTTACGACGTAGGAACCATTTGCCTCTTTATCATAACGAGCAAGAGCTGTGGTTACTATATTTGCTTGTGGTGGCGGTGAATGTTCTATCAGTACTCCATTTTCAATGTTATAGATTGGATAAAACTCTCCTTCAGAAAAACGTGGAGAAACACCTTCTGCTTGATATCCCCAAATGGTGGAAACTTTAAGCCTTGCTGCCCCTACTTCTTGGTAATTGCGTGTACCAACTGCAGGATCACGAAGATTTTCATCCTCAAGTTCTGTAATCGTAGATTCTAGATAATAAACACCGATGCGAACTGTAGTACTCAGTGGAATAACAAACTCTTTTTCCTCTACTTTTCTCACCGCTCCACGAAGATAGATTTTTCCTGATTCAAGCGTAACTTTTTCCCCATCTATAATACAATTGCTTCCTGTTATAACATCACCATCACGGAATATTGCATCACCTATGCCTTTAAGCTTAGAGAGAGCATACTCCTGAGTCTCGTTTAGTTCTGCAGATTGCAAACCTCTTCCAGCAAGAAATAAGCTTTTCTCATATTCTTTGTCAGGATTAAAGCGGTTATAATAACTATTTAAGGTCATTTTGTTTCAAAAAGTTACAACAAATGAAAAAGTTTCCCTGGTTGCTGCAGTTCTGATAAGTGGTACGGTGTGTTCTAAAACTAACAAAATTCCCGGATTTTCCACGTCTTTTGGTTCAAAATATCTCTGTCCTCTAGGTAATTCTTTTTTACTTTAGTACCAACCATAACCCCAAGCTCCCTGATAACTTGATTTGCTGCATCCGTGAAATCGAAAGTAAATTTAAGGTACAAATTATTGGTTGGTACATTTGAGGACCTAAACCTCCCTGTTGGAGTCAAAAGCTCTCCATTCTCATCACCTGTGCAAAAGAGAACCTCATCTGCAGTACGTCTGCCAAGCTCATTGAGCAGTTTTTCAGAAGTTATCAGCTCTGGTGGTGTGCTTTCACTATATTCTACAGTAACTGCACTATTTGCCCTGATAGAGCTATTTTCCGTACGTTTTATTACACCACTACTGCTATCAACTATATAATCTATACTTGGCTGATACACTGTTTGCCCTGTAAAAACCCTTACATCTTTAATAGTGTGGTGATCTAGAGCTATTTCACCCTCAACAAAAACTTTTTCGACCTGATGGCTACTTTCCCAATTTGTATCACCACCTCCCCAAGCAAGATGTAGAGATTGCTCTTTTATACTTGCGGCTATTGCTGCTCTTCCTGACTCTGTGAGTATTGACATTAATTACCTTATTTCATAGCAAAGCAATTGCTTCAAATACCAATTGTTAACTCAAGCCCCCTTATATATATAAGTTCAACTTTTTTCAGAAGTGTGTTCACTTTTTTTTGCAATTCTTTTTTTCATAATAAGTTTTTATTGACTAATCTTTAATCTACTTTAGACATAATATACTTACTTTTAGATATATGATAACTAATAGAGAATTTTGGGAAAGTAGTTTAGAAATGCCAGTATCCTTTTTGCTTAAGGACTTTCAAAATCCAAGTTTACGTGAAAGTTGGCTTGATTCTCTTTCTGGTAGACAATTAAGTGTGATCTTTAACCATTATTTTCAGAATAAGCAAAATAGGCAATTATTTAAAGACCACGAAAAATGCGATGATATTTCAACTCAGCAAAAACGCAAGATGCTTATTAAAATTTCTGAATCTCTGTTTGATTATTATTTAGTCAATCGTTTTAGTCGTGCAAAATCAGAAACAACTATAGCTGAAGTAGCACAGTCTGTATTAGGCCAAGATCTTCTGAAGTCATTTCTGCTACAAAATAACAAATATGACAAAAAGTCCTTGTTGTTCACTCTCTTTATAACTAATCATAACTTACTAAAACAAATTTTCTGCTTTAATCAAGTACAGAAAAAAGGGTTTTTACCTTTCGTATTAAAAAATCCTCCAAGACAAAAGTCCACTTCATTTAAGAATTTTTTATCAGAAAGTACAATACAGGAAATATTAAAACAGCATGATCTCTCAGAAAATGATAGTTTTGAAAGTCAGTTTCAAGAACTCTTTTACTACCAAAATAGTATTTACTTATTTATACGACGTGCTAGTAAAGATAAAGATTTTGTGATAAGTTTAAATAAAGTAATACATGGTTATAAGCCTGATTGGATCATTTTTGATTTTTCTTCTAATGCTAATCAAGTACATTTATCCACTAAAAATATTAAACACGGTTTAAAAATAGCAAATAGTATTGTCAGCCTTTATTTTGCTCTTGAATGCTCTTTTGTCAGTTTACATAGCCAAAACACAGTGGCACAAGTACGTACCTTCCTATGTTCATGTATACCAAAATCAGGACTTAATGATATTAGCATATGTGAACTTAAACTTACTTTAGCTAAACCACAGACCTTTATTACATTAAATACAAATGAAGTTGAAAAGTGGTTGAACATATTAGAACCTTCAGTTGGTAGTGTGTTACATGAGGTCTCCCTTATTCAATATGTGAAGGTGATATTTAAAAACAAAAAGGTTACTTTATCCTTTCGAGTACAGGACTCAAGCTATATAGCAATTAACTACTCAGAGCACGTACTTGATAAAAAAGAACGTGAAGATTTTAAGTTGTTGTTTAGGAATACGTATGGACTTACCATCTTGTCAAAAGCACAATACTACTGTCTATCGGCAAATAATTACTAACCTGCTTGAGTGGAATACTTCTCATGATTCACCTAGTCAGGATTTTTTAGAAGTTGCACAATACTTATCAAGCCTTGGGTTTTTAAGTTTAAGAGAATATTATTTTATAGTCTGTGCTAATGATACAGATGATTCTGATTTTCGTGTAATAGATTCTTTCTGTAACAATAGGCTAGAAATCGCAAGTGACTACGATGAGGAATATGATGACCCAATAATGTGTGACCTATGTAATCGTGATATCCTGCCTGATACCTATGAGAAGCAACGTTACCATTCTCTAGAGATAAATGTTAATCATTTGAAAGTTATTGAATGGTTTGAAGAACAATTGGCAAATTTGAACATCACTTCGAATAAAGTAGCAACAGGGGTTTATTATGTTATTGTTGGCACAAGCCTTGTCAGCTTAATTATTCCGGATTGTTGTTCTGATAAATCATATCTAACTTTAGATAAGCTCAAAACTAATCCTACTGTTTTGATCAGTTTCAATGAAAAAAACCTTAAACCATTGTTAAACCTGTACATTATTCCCATGGCTGATTTAATTTGTGGATATCGAACTTTAAATGAAATATTAAATGAAACAGTTGAAAAAGGAGTACCAAAGTTATTACCTAACGTTTCTTTTCAGGCGCTAAATTGCTATCCTTATATTCCACTACAACAAACCAAACTAGCAACTCAAGAAAAGATTCTGCAATTACGAATCAAAAACGGTGGCATTTATATCAATGACATAGAGGTTGTCAATAAGCAATCTAAGTTAGGAATGAATATCTTTTTTGTTCTTCTTGAACAATTCTGGTGCGATTTTAAAGAAGGCATTTCTCCAGGGCAACATAAAGCATTAACTATTGAACAAATTGCAGATTACCTGGGAAATATTTCCGATGCTGAACAACAAATTCGTAAACCGATAAATAGAATGCAAAGAACCATGGTAGATAAGTTAGCTATAACCTTAGGCATGAATGTAAAAAGAGATGATATTATTCAAACTCTACCATGGTCTGGAATAGGTATCAAGGAATATGGCTATAGACTTAATCCTTCCACTCTCAGCCTTAAGAAGTAGCACAAGTGCTACGCCACTGGCTATTTACTTTGCTAATCTGCATAGCTGGAATGGATTCACCATTCCTCAGTTCAAATATCAATTTGTGTTGTTCATTATCTTTCATCATCATCACGCCTGAAGTATATAAACTCCTTAAGGCAGAAGCACCGCTGAAACTTTGAAATGGCTCTTCTGACAATGATCTCTTTGATACTTTTTTGGTATTGTGCGTTAAGATAATACCACATCTAGGGTTTGTCATCGCTCGTAACTTTTCAACTCTATCTTTTAAAAAACAGAACATGGAGCTATTGCTATTCTCTTCTTTGTATTTATTAAAATCAAAAATACTGCGCAGCGTATCTATAGCAATAATATCTACTTCTTTTACGTTTAATGTTTTTGCCATAATATTACCGATTTTTTCTACTCCTTCAGAATCTAAAAGTAGCTTTGTCTTTGGAGTAATAATTAAATTTTCTGATACTAATTCTAAAGATTTTTCATCAAATTCCAGTTGTTGCAGCCGCTCCTTAATGTAGTGATACTCAATATCAGTTTGAAGATAGAATATTTTTAATGGTTTAGCTGGAATCATGCCTAAAAATGGTAATCCTGCGGACATATATGCTAACCAAGAGAGTAAGAGGTCGGTTTTTCCTACTTTTGGTGCTCCTCCTAGTAATAGCATTCCTCCAGGCGTTAAAATCCTTGGTGAAATTATGTCTTTTGGTAATGGGGATTTATCTTTTAAATATTGTCTAGCTGGAAATGCCTGTATATTCTTTTGGTTTGATGCAAATAGTTGTTTCACATCTATCCCTTCTTCATACCCCTCAGGTATACTGTGCAATATCCCTAAATTAGCTAGTTCAGCAGCAATCTTTTCAGCATATTTTTCATCCTTATCTGGCAAAATTATTACCTGCTTACCTATTAATATAGACCAATCCGTTTCACTGATAGATCCATATATACCAAGCATCACAGTTGTTGCCATAATTCCGTGCTCTATTAAGGCTTCAGCTCTTTTCTCTCCTTTTACTATTACTAGCTCATTGGACCTAATAATACCAGGTATGTTATATAGTGGTTTTAAGCCCTTGCCAGAAGTTTTCGGATACCAAACATGTCTGTAATTGTTTCTGTAGAGATATGCATATGCTATCACTTTGTTATTCTCGTCAAGATAACTATATTTTGCAGTTATATGTTTATTGAGCCATTTGTTTATAACTCCAGAAAGTCCAGCTTTATCAGCAACTAAACTCCAAAGTGTGACAATATTACCATTGTTTCCACTATTTAGGCCATACCAGCTTCCTATCTTACCGCCTGCAACTTCAACTATAATTTGGTCTCCACCGATATTTCCAATATAGAATTTCTTCTTGAAAAATTTACCGCCAGGCAGTAAATAAAATAAACATGCTTTGATGTTATGCAGTAGTAAAAATTCCATTTCTCCAGTAATACAAAATTCCATAAGTCCTCCAATTCTAAAAGACACAATTTAAAATGGCACCCAATCAACTTCAGGTTGCTCTGGGATAATAACCGTAGCAATCTTGTTTTTTTCTCCATATCGATCAGCTTCAATACCAACTTTTGCAGTAAACTCTAACCCGTTAAAATCAGCTATAGAGTTGACTTTTCTAGCAATAATTGCTTTTTCTGAAGTGTCATTTGCATGAATGTTTCGTGCTGACTCCAAAATACTTCTAAGCATGGAACGACCAGCTTCTGCCCAAACATCTTCTCCTTCAACGCTTGCTTTGCCACTTTTAATGCCAATTACTTGAAAAATCTTACGTTTTGCATATAGACCTTCAGTGACAGTAAATTCAGCGTTTAAATAGATGCTGCCAGTAGTGTAGCTTTTAGTGAACCAATTCTCATAACCTCCAGGTTTAATGGCCATTTTGACTTTCACCGTTGTACCTTTTGGTATTAAATTACTTTGTGATTTTGCAGTATTAAAATCAGTTAAAAAATCTGATAGCATATTGTCCTCCTATAAATTAATTGCAAAACGAAAAAAAGAATCAACTCCATTGGTCTATAAGTTTCCAATGACCATTTATCTTATCGACAAGCTTGCTTGCCACACGTTCACCATTTCGCAGCTCAAAGACTATTTGACGGGTAGTACTTTCTTCATCATGAGCAAACATCACCATGCCAGTGCTATAAAATCCACGTAAAGATCCAGCACCACTTAGGCCTTGAAATGGATCTTCTTCCAGCATCTTTTTGGACAGTTTTTTTGTGTGGTGGGTGAGGATTATACCTGCATCTGGATTAATAATGTTCCTCAGTCTTTCAAGCGTTTTTTGCAAAAAGAATAGCATAGCGCTGTTGTCATTTTCATTACCATATTCACTTGAGTTAAAAATGTTACGAAGAGGATCAATCGCAATAATATCAGGTTTGAAACGCTCTTTAACAACATTTTTAATTTCATCTATTTCTTCACTACTAAATGATAATTGTACTCTTGGCGTGATAATTAAGTTATTGGCAGCTACATTCAAAAGTTCGTTATCCAGTTGAAGTTGTTGCAACCGTTCTTTCATATATTCATACTCAATTTCAGTTTGCATGTAGAAGATTTTCAAAGGTCTACTTGGTGTCATACCGAGAAATGATCTACCAGCAGCCATGTAAACAAGCCAAGAGATCAAAAAGTCACTTTTGCCGATTTTAGGTGGGCCACCCAGCACCAATAGACCTCTTTTTGTTAAAATCCTTGGTGAAATTATATCTTCTGGTATTGGCGATTGATCATTCAAGTATTCTTTCACACTGAAAAAGGGAATTTTTTGACCGATATTGAAAAAGCTTTGTTCCATAATAATTTCTCCAATTTTTAATTAAACAATAGGAGCCAAAGTTTTGGCTTTAATTTTCGCAAGTAATTTACCCAGATGCGGTTCTTCAACCATATTAAGGCAACCACTTCGATCTTTAGCTGGGTATCCCCAAGAATTAATGGTATGACAGACAAATGAACGTACTTCTGTGCCATTATCTTTCTTAATTCCAACCATGCTGATCACCTCATCAACAATGCCTGGAATCTCACTAGCGGTTTTAGCTCCTTCACATTGAGGTAGCCAAATTGGACGATTGCAGTCATCGAGATATTGACCTAATGTTCCAACTATGATAGTGTCTTTGTCTCTGATATGTTGAAATTGATTGAGCCAAGCCATCATCTCTTGAGCAAGTAATCCATAGGCAGCTCTCATATCCTGTTTTCCCGATCTCTCAGAAAAAGCTTCAGGTTGCATTTTTGCCCATAATAGACATAAACGTGAAGCAACGGTTATACTGTCCACAAAGATGCATCGGTATTTAGAAACTTCAGAAAGAAGATTTTTATACTTACCAGATACATGTTCATGGTGTCTTTGGCTGTATGCTTGATCAGACCTCAGCGCAGGATTAGGCCCACCAATAAGACAAGCAATGTCTCTAGCTTCATTCCAAGTGCGAATATTGATTGAATCTCCTTTCCAATCCTGAACAGCAAGAAGTCCTGCTTCAAAATCAAGGCAAAGCGTTGTCGATTCAACAAGAGTTTTAAGCAGGCTAGTTTTACCGATTCCATAAGGTCCAAAGATTACCATTTTCACACCTGTGACTGTTTTTATTCTTTCTTCGTTATTTATTATTTTTAGAGTCATAGTTTTTACCCCCTATATATATAAGTTCAACATTTAGCGCATATGTGTTCACTATTTTTTACGAGATATAAGTTTTTAGATGTGGAAATTTTTCACCTATTCGTTTAAGAATCTTGTAGATGGTTGTTCTCGATAAACCAGTAATTTCAGAAACTTCAGCTACATTATAAACTTTGAGTTTTTCACAAAGATCTTGCCAACGTGGTGGTAACTGTTTAATAAGATCTTCAACATCTGAACATGCTGCAACTTTGCTTTCAAAATCACAATTTTTATCAACTAAACTATCCAAGATTTCATTGTCAAGAAAGGTAATATCTCCACCATATTTCATACGTTGTTTTTTGTTTATAAGGTTAACAACACGATTTTTGATCACTTTGTCTGCAAAGTAGGAAAAACTGCTTTTGCTTTTCTCATGTTGCTCGAGGCAAGGCCAGATCTCACAAAAAAGTTCTTGTTCTATATCTTCAAGAGTGTCATGAGCAAAACATCTGAAAGACTTCATGTATTTAGCATAATCTCTTACCTTTTTAACTAATATATAATTAATCTTAGAGTATTTATTTTTAGACTTCATAAAGCTCCATAAACAGTTATATGGCTTAAGAATGAAGTCTATTGACTCAATCTTGCAGGGCATGGAAGAAACTCAGTCCCCTATGTAGAAAAATTAACTTATTGATATTCAGGTTTTTTTTGTTAGAGCATCCCCCATCTGCAAAATTTGTTCAGACATACTTATAGATATTTTTATATTGGAGACTAGTTCTTCTTTGAATTATTTCCGTTTTAAGTTTTCTCAATAAGGCATTCATATAAATTTTTTTTCTTTACAGTGAATAAAAATAACGATAAACTTACTCGTAAGTTTGTTTTGTAACAATAGAATTGTTTAGAATGCCTTCTATTTGAGCTTTTAAGAGATTTACAAGCATTAATTAAAAAAAGATGACTGTTTTTATCTGAATTACAAATAGTGTTTATAAGGACCTCTTAAAGAGTTTTAAAGGGTAAGGAAATTTTGTCACCGTCCTTATGGTAGAGGTAACAAGAATTGGCTATAGGCTTGAAAAATTTTCTCTGCAATCAACAAAAAAAACATAATCACAGGTAATAATAAAAATTTTGGTAAAAGTAATGCCTTTTTATGAGGTTTGAAGTTTCAGTAAGTCAAGAATCGTTTTAAAAATAATTACTGGCATTTTTTCTTGTTAGTTTTCATGACACTAGTAGTATGTGTTTCTATTCTAATATTTATTTATATTACTTTATATATCTACGTATGTATTATTTACATATATTATATAATATATAGGTTTTCGGAAATTGGAAAGCAGCTAGTCTAGCGGGTTTGAGTGTTACCAAATTGACTAAATTTTTTGAAAATGGAAACATAACATTATTTATGTTTAGTAGCTGAAAGTTGGCGAATTTCAATAAGTTAGCTGCAATACAATCTCATTTCCAAAACTTGGTAAATTCTCCGGAAACGTTGGAAATTGGGTAAGTCCGGAAATCATTTTTGCTGTACTTTCTAGAGACAAAAAGCTCACAATTTTCCGAAGTTAACTATTTCAAACTTTCCTGCACCTACATTAAAATCACCTTTACCCTTAGCAAATGGTCCTGTTGGTATATCAAGCCACTTATCTTCTTTTGAGTGTGTAGCCATGCCTTTAATTATCTTACGCTCGTTTAATAAGCTTTGTGCTAGGTATTCAAGTTTATGCCTACTAATATCATGAAATGCAGCTGGTAATCTATGCCGCTGCTTAAACACCCCTGGTCCACCTGTATGCGTAAATGGATGCCCTTCTTCTGCTGAAACTGCTATAGCTTGCATAAGTATCTTTTTTAAGTATTCATCGGATATTTTTTTGAGCTTAAATTCTTCAGATATATCTTCAAGCAAGCCAATTGAAGAACGCAAGTAAGTTCTTATACTCCTATCTGTTGACCCATTAGATTTAACTATAGCTCCTTGGTATACTGCATTATTAACTTTATTCATCTTGAATGTCTCAAATACAATGGTCTGATTGTCTGCAGAAGCAGGCCATAATGCAAAAGAACATCTGACTCCATCAACAAGCGCAGTAGTTCCTCTTATCGCCTCTCTTGCTTGCTCTACTGTTGTGATCGGTCCTCCACATTTAGGTTTTCTCATGTGATGTGCTACAATTGTAGTTGCTCCTGTTTCACTTGCCAAACTAGCAAGCAACCCCATTGTGTACCATCCCATCTCTGGATCCGCATTTATATCTGCATGGACGAATGATGTTAATGGATCAAAAACAATAAGTTTTAAATTGTTAATCGAGCTTAATTGTGCTCTGATATCTGCAAACTTTTCTGAAATTTCAGGACATTTGCCACGCATATTAGTTTTTACTACAGAAAAAGGTTCTCCTGTATTTGGTATAGGTACAATAAACAACCTATCTTGATATTCTGCCCTTTTACCTTCAGGATCAAGGCGATCGAGACGACGATGTATTTCATCTGCATCATCTTCTGCTGAAAAAATTACCACTGATCCATGTTCTGTCACAAGTGGACCAAAACCGCATGTTTGATCTGCGTTACTTGCAACTTTAAGTGCTAGATCAAGAAGAAGCATACCTTTACCTGTATCTCCCATAGCAGCTACTATTGAGGTAACACCTAAAGGGAATAAACCTTCAACAAGAAACCTTTGTATTGGTACTGGACCTAAATAACGACTCACACTCCAATCTAAAATGTTAAGTGGCTTTTTTGTAGATTTTTTTTCGATGAATTCCGAAATATTTATACCTTCTTGTACACCATCTGCAGCATCCCACCCTTTCGGTTTACCTTGTGGAATCTTAAGAACAACAAGTGATGCAACTCCGATCTCTAAAAGCTTTTTTTCAGCATTTTTTGCGTATTTATTACCTGCTTCATCATTGTCTGGCCATATAATAATGTGTTTACCTTTAAGTGGAGTCCAATCTGTTTTCTCAATAGGTGCATTTGCTCCAGACATCGCTGTTGTTGCAGTAATTCCTTGTTCTATCAGCGCTTCAGCACATTTTTCTCCTTCAACTAGAACAACTTTATCAGATTTTAAAATGCCTGGTATATTATATAGAGGCCTTATTTCTGGTGAAGCATAATTAAACGTTTTAACATCAAATGGACGATATTCTTTCTTTCCTTCAGGAGGGTCATAACGGTAAACTATAACTATAATCTGGTTGTCTTCATCGTAATAATTCCAGCTGTAAGTCATGTACTGTTCTAGATCTTTGATACTCTTTTTTTCTCTAGTGTGTTGTTTGCCAAGCCATTCGCTTATTGAAACTATTACCTCAGAAAACTCTGTCCTTGCATTCTTTCTATGCACAGCTGCCCAAAGGTCGATAATATCACCACCTTCTCCAGTTGCAAAATCATTCCATAGACCGGCTCTACTGCCATTCAGTTCTACTCTTAAACTTTTTCCTTTATTACCCCAGATATCACCTACTTGAAACTCATTTTTGTGAAAAGTTCCGTAAGGTAATAAGTACGAAAGACAAGATCTGATATTTTGTAAAAGCTGTGTTTTTAGGTCTGCTGTCTCTTTTGTTGAAAAATGATCCTGTGAATACATAAACTCTCCAGTTGCCTTAATTAATATAGTTCAATGTTTTTTGAAGAAGTGTACACGTACAGCAGTTGCAACTATTGCGATGGTTTATAAAATTTTCTGGTGAGTTTATTGATGAAACAAGAGAACAAAAAAACTGAACACTTTTTCGAAAAAAGTTGAACTTATATTATTAAGGGGAGAATGAAATGCAACCTCTCTCTAGTTAAGTAGCATAAGATTCTTGGATTTCCGTTGTTGGCCAACAAAAAAACTATAAACCGCTTTTTGATAGTACGTTGTAGGAACCAGACGATATTTTGGAATCAGTGCTACTTATAGTCAATGTTTTGGTGATTTTATGATAAAAGCAATAGATTTTTCAACTTTAAAGAACTCATCTCCATATAAAGAATTTATTATGCAAGATTGGCTTGCCATTGGAAGTCTCTCCTCTTTTTTTGGTGAACGCGGAACAAATAAATCTTTTTTAGTTCAAGAATTAATGACAGCTATTGCAACTGGTCAACAGTGGTCAGGTACAAGTTTTTTACCAGCTAAAGTTTATGGAGTATTTTCAGAATATGATGAAACCGAACTATTATGCCGTCAATATAAAATCAATAAAAGTTGTGAAATAAGCAACCTTGACAGAATGAAAATGATTTCCCTATTTGGTAAAGAAAATTTATTAATGACTTTTAATAACAATAATGTAGGAACACTCACTCCTCTATTTAATGAATTACTTAGTGATATTAAATCATTTAAACCTAAACTTGTAGTGCTAGATAAGGCATTAGACTTATTTGGAGGCGATGAAAATAATAATTCTCATGTTAGACAGTTTATTCATAGGTGCTGTGCTTATATAGCAAGAGAAGTTAATAGTTCTGTTTTGTTGTGTAAACATGGGTCAATAGGAGAAGTATGGCGTGATACAATAGAATTTCATATACACGCTTATCTAGATGAAAAAAGTAACTATCTAGAGAAAAAAATAACGTACATGTAGAAATTTTACCGCAAAAGACTTTATTTGCCGGCAAGCTATAGATAAGTTCTTTAAATTTTAGAAAATAATATGTCAATCCTAACACTGGACCTCGGCAAACAAACGGGCTGGGCAATTCTAACAGATGGAGTAATTCAAAGTGGGAGCAAAAGCTTTCATGGTAGTCGTTTCAGTGGAGGTGGAATGTGTTTTTTAAGTTTTCGCAATTGGCTTAATTCTTTGAAGGACATTTCTGCAGTGTATTTTGAAGAAGTGAGAAGACATCTAGGAACTGATGCAGCGCATTGCTATGGCGGTTTTCTCGCAGTTCTGTCTGCTTGGTGTGAAGAACATCATGTGCCATACAAAGGTGTTAATGTTAAAACTATAAAACGCTTTATAGCAGGCAAAGGTAATGCAAGTAAGAGTGAAGTTATTGAAGCGATACGTGAAAAAAGTTTTTTACCTAGAGATGATAATGAGGCCGATGCTTTGGCATTAATGTTCTATATTAGTAAAGATATTAATAAGACGAAAAATCCATAAAAAGTGGGTCCTTTCGGCCATACTGGCGGATTTGGTGGGTTTGACCCCAGGCCTTCTTTAGCGTCAGAGATATTTTGAATATTAACTTTTTAATTATTAAGATATGAATTTAGCAATCCACTACTATCCTGTTGAAAATCTAGTCGAATATGAGCGTAATCCACGTAAGAATGATGACGTAGTAAATAGAATGTGTGCTTCAATCAGGGAATTCGGTTTTCGTATTCCAATAGTTGCAAAAAGCGATGGAACTGTGGTTGATGGTCATTTAAGACTTAAAGCAGCAAGAAAACTTGGTATGGAGAGTATTCCAGTTGTTTTAAGTGATAATTTAAATGAACCACAAACCAAAGCTTTTCGATTACTGGCAAATCAATCAGCTAATTGGGCAAAGTGGGATGATGATCTTTTAAAGGTAGAAATTCAAGAGTTAGAAGATTTGCAGTTTGATCTTAAAATGACTGGATTTGAATTAGAAAAAGTTCAAAACTTTCTTGATGATTTAGATGATGAAAAAGAAGATCTTTCTGACTTAGTTGTTGATGACAAAAAGGTAGAAATAACAAAACCAGCTGATCTATGGATTTTAGGTGATCATCGAATCTATTGTGGTGATAGCTCTTTAGTTGAATCATATAAAGCGGTATTAGATAATAAAATGGCAGATATTACCGTATGTGATCCTCCATATAACGTTGATTACGGTAGCAGTCAGGAGAGAGAAGAGAAAAAAATATTAAACGATAATCAAGGTGAAAAGTACGAACTTTTTCTCTACGACATCTGTTCCCATATTTTAGCATATACGAAAGGTGCAATTTACATCTGCATATCATCATCAGAGTTTTCAACGTTACAAAAAGTATTTGAGGAAGCGGGAGGGAAATGGTCAACATTTATCATTTGGGCAAAGAATCATTTTACGCTAGGCAGGTCTGATTATCAAAGACAATACGAAGCAATGCTCTATGGATGGAAAAGCGGTAATAAACGTGAGTGGCATGGAGGAAGAAATCAAAGTGATCTATGGTTTTATGATAAGCCAACGCACAATACACTACATCCAACGATGAAGCCAGTAGAGCTAATGGAGAGAGCAATAGTAAACAGCAGCAGATCAGGAGACATAGTACTTGATCCATTTAGCGGTTCTGGAAGTACACTGATTGCATGTGAGAGAACAGGAAGAATTTGTAGGACAATAGAGCTAGATTCAAAATTTGTAGATGTAACCATAAAACGTTGGCAAATATATACAGGAAGAGATGCCCTTTTAGCCAGTACTGGTAAAACTTTTGCAGAAATTCAAGAAGAAAATTCGTAAAAAGGAGCAAAAAGAGAGGAGGAAAAGAGTGGAAAAAATCACGCAGACGGAATGGGCAAGAGAGATAGGAGTTTCAAAGCAATATGTCTGTTATTTAGTAAAAAAAGGAATAGTTGAGTTGGAGGATGGACTCATTGACCGAGAACAAGCAAACAGGGCTATAGAAACAATCAGAGATCCAAGTCAACCACTGAGAAGAAAAAACTATTCAGAAAGCGGAGAAAAACTTTCCACGATGTTGCTTAAAACGCGAATAAAAAATGAAATGGAGCGAGGTAAACTTCTTGAGGCGAAAGCTAAGGCTGAGATAGGAGAACTTGTAGCAGTAGAAGAAGTAAAGCGCGATGCGTTTAATGTAGCAAGAGTTGTCCGTAATAATTTGCTTAATATTCCAAATAGAGTTTCAGCACTGCTTGCATCACTGAGCGACACTGAAAAGATCCATAAGACGCTAACCGAAGAGATTACAAACTCATTACAAGAATTATCTAATACTAAATTTCAAATATAAAAAAGATTTTGAATATAAAATGGCTGATAACTTAAGTTTGGAGTTAATAAAATGTCTCATCAATCAACCTGGATTAGATGTTAATGTCAGAGGATTAAATGGAAAGACACCACTACATTGCGCTATAGAGTTTGACGAGTTAAGCATGGTGGATTTATTACTCACGAAGAAGAACATTAATCCTTTTGTTGAGGACAATGAAGGCAAAACCTCCTTAGATTATGCCAAAGAAGGGAAAAAAGCAGAAATATTACAAGCATTAATCAATCACAAATACGGATCAGAACAAGATAGCTTACTTCATTTAGCTGCAATGATAGGTGAAGTTAATGCAGTTAGATATTTGATCAGAAAAGGTATTGACGTTAATGTACGAAATGCTCTGCATCATACACCATTACATCTAGCATCAGGAATAGGACATGAGAATATTGTCAAAATTTTAGTGGAAGAAGGAAATGCTGAAATAGATGTCTTTGATGCACGAAATCAGACACCAATGCACTATGCAGTTAATAACAAAAAGTTGGAAATAGTAAAGTTACTGCTAAAGCTTGGAGCAGATGTAAATAGCGCACGCATGGGACAAAACTCAATGAAATTGTCGCCTGTTCATATAGCTGTAAGTAATACTAATTACGATGAAAGAGATTTGTGTCTTGATATTCTCAAATGCTTAATAAAGGAGCCTAATGCTCAAGTAAATTTGCAAGACTACGAAAATAAAACGCCACTACATTACGCTGAAAGACTTAAAACAATAGAGGTTTTACTAACTCGAGAGGATATAGATCCTTTAATCAGGGATGATAATGGTAAGACACCATTTGATTACGCTAAACCTGAGATAAAGAAGGCTTTGATGAGTAATAAATACGGTTCTGAAAAGAATAGTCTACTACATTTAGCTGCACAAAGAGGAGAAATTGAGCTTGTAGAGTCTATCTTAAAAGAAGAAATCGATATTGATATTGTAAATAATAAAGGTTTATCACCGGTTTACCTTGCTGCGGAAAAAGGGCATTTACATGTAGTAAAGTTATTGCTGAAAAAAGGAGCAAATTATACACCTGTTTTACATTTAGCAATTAAATCAAACAATTTAGAGTTACTTAAAGTTTTATTTACTGAAAAAAATGGTGCATTGCTCTGCAGAGATACCGTTATTAATTTTCCAACCCTTCATAATAAATATATAGCACAGAGAGAAATAGCAGATAAAAGGATGAAAAAACATAATAATATTATGTGCATCTGTATTACAGTTAGCGCAGTAGCAATGGCAGCATATATAGGTTTAACAGCAACAACAATAAGCAGTGCAATCATTTTTGCAACAACAACAGGGATATTTGCGCTTATTATAGCACTAATGATAAGTGAGATGAGCAAAAGATATATAGAAAAGGAATTTCAGAAAAAGATGTTTATGGAACTGGAGGAGTATAGTTCTACTGTTAATGATGTTGCAATTACTAGTAGATGCAGGTAATGATATACGCCACATCTTTTTTTGAAGGTTTAAAACCAGATCCGCAGCTTAAAGTATCAGAGTGGGCGAATGAGTATCGAGTTTTAGCAGCAACTGCAGCATCAGAGCCAGGTAAATGGAGAACAGAAAGAACCCCTTATCTGAAAGAAATCATGGATTCACTTTCTCCGTCCTCACCAGCAGAAAAAGTAGTATTCATGAAAGGAGCGCAGATTGGAGGAACAGAAGCTGGTAACAATTGGATAGGCTATATTATAGATCAGACTCCTGGTCCAATGCTGGTAGTACAGCCAACAGTTGAAATGGGAAAGCGTTGGTCAAAAGGAAGATTTGCGCCGTTAATAGAGAGTACGCCATGTTTAAAGAGTAAAGTAAAAGACCCAAGGTCAAGAGACTCAGGCAATACTGTACAAAGTAAGGAATTTCCAGGTGGAATAGTTGTGATTACTGGAGCAAACAGCAGTGTAGGTCTCAGGTCTATGCCAGTAAAATATCTCTTTCTTGATGAAATAGATGCCTATCCAGGAGATTCAGGAGGTGAAGGAGATCCAGTACTGCTTAGTATTGCTCGAACTAATACATTTGCACAGCGAAAGATTTTTTTAGTATCAACACCAACGATTCATGGAATAAGCAGAATTGAGAAAGAATTTGAAGCAACAGATAAGAGATACTTTTTTGTACCATGTCCACATTGTAATTATTACCAAATATTAAAATGGCCACAAATTAAATGGGAAGATAAAAATCCAAATACAGCACACTATATATGTATAGAATGTGGTGAAAAGATAGAAAATCATCAAAAGACAGAGATGCTTGAAAGTGGAGAATGGAGACCTACTAATAGAGTAAAAGGTGAGAAAAAAGGATTTCATCTTTCAAGTCTTTATAGTCCAGTTGGGTGGTATAGCTGGACTCAAGCAGTAGAAGATTTTCTGCATGCAAAGGAAAGTGAGCAATTACTAAAAGTTTGGATAAATACCACTTTAGGAGAAACTTGGGTAGACAAAGGAGAAGTACCAGATTGGAAGCAATTATTTAATAGAAGAGAATCTTTTCCGATAGGTACAGTACCAAGGGGCGAAGTGGTACTTACTGCAGGAGTAGATGTCCAAAAAGATCGTCTAGAGGTGGAAGTTGTAGCATGGGGAAAAAGTCGTGAAAGTTGGTCAATAGACTACCGAGTATTTGAAGGTGATACTGGAGGAGGAGAAGTATGGGGAAAACTTTCAGAGTTACTCAACCATCATTTTATCGGTGAAAATGGGCTTGAATACATGATAAGCATGATGGCAGTTGATGCGGGATATGCAACACAAGAAGTATACAATTGGGTAAGAGGTCATCAAGGCTGTGGAAGAGTAATGGCAGTGAAAGGTGTAAATAAAGCGCTAGTGCCGCTGAGTAGCCCAAGTAGAGTTGATATAACAGTTGGTGGTCAAAAGCTAAAGAGAGGAATAAAGCTATGGCCAGTTGGAGTATCGATATTAAAATCAGAGCTTTTTCAGCTACTTAATGTTTTAAAAAACGGGGAAAAAGAGAAAGTGCCAGCAGGATATTGTCATTTTCCCGAATATGCACCTGAATATTTTAAGCAGTTAACGGCAGAGCAATTAGTCAGCAAGGTGGTAAAAGGATACACCAAACAGGAGTGGCAAAAGGTAAGAGACAGAAATGAAGTACTAGATTGCCGAATTTATGCGAGAGCAGCATCAATAGCACTGGGGATAGACAGATGGCCAGAGAGTAAATGGAATAGTTTAAGTGAAAAACCAGAAAGTAAAAAATCAAAGAAAATAGTGAAAAGCAAATGGATCAGCGAGTAGTAAATGTATAACGAAGATTATCTAATTCAAGTTGAACAAGCAATAAAGAAGCTTCAGAGTGGCGAAAGAGTGGTATCAATTGCATATGGTGACCATGTGGTGAGATATGCTGAAGTTCAGATAAATGATTTGCTCAGCCTCAGACAACGCATCAAAGGTGAACTAAAGATTGCTGGAATGAAGCCTAAACGAAAGATTATTTTTGCAACAAATAAAGGAGTTATATGAGGGAAAATTTTCTGAGAAAAGTTGTAAAAGAGGAATATTCTGAATTTTTAGAGCAATTAAAAACTTTTATAAAACTATGGGAGA
The DNA here is from genome assembly GCF_003344345.1 of Wolbachia endosymbiont of Cylisticus convexus. The sequence continues at coordinate 21,888 of NZ_QPIP01000038.1, forward strand.
ATAGAGAGAGTCCAGTAAATGGAATAATAGATTTGTCACATTGGCAAGAAAATGTGAATTTTAAGCTAGACAAAGAGAATGGTATAGTTGGAGTAATTCACAAGGCAACACAAGGGCTAAAATATGTGGATTCAAAGTATGCGAAGAGAAGAAAGAAAGCTGAAGAAGAAGGATTACTCTGGGGAGCATATCATTTTGGCACAGAAGGAAACGGCAAGAATCAAGCTGATCATTTTCTAAAAACGGTAGGCGAAAGCAAAAATACCATACTTGCGCTGGATATTGAAGAAAACAAAAGTGGCAAAAATATTGCAGTTAAGCAAGCTGAGGAATTTGTAAAGAGAGTTGAAGAAGTAACAGGAAGATTACCCCTAATTTATGGCAGTAGCTATTTTCTTAAGGATTTTGCCACGCCAACTTTGACAAAATGTCCATTATGGATAGCAAGCTGGAGAAAAGAGCTCACATTACCAAAAGGCTGGAATGATTGGATTTTATGGCAATATACTGACGGTAAAACAAATCCAAAGCCACATGAAGTAGAAGGAATCGGAAAATGTGACAGAAATAAATTTAACGGAACTTTGAAAGAATTAAGAGAATTTTGGTTAGTATGATGCTGAAAAATTTCAAACAACTATTTAGCAAGCCAAAAATCAAAAGTTCTGCTTGGGATGCGTCAGGCTCAGGAAGAAGAGTGATGTATTGGCAAGGAGAAACAGGAAGCATAAATAATTTACTTTCTCAGAGCCTTGGGCACTTACGTAGCCGCTCTCGGGATATGGTAAGAAAAAATCCATATGCAGCAAATATCATTGATACAATAGTAAGTAACTCTATTGGAACAGGAATAAAACCGCAATCAAAAGCAAGAGATGCGGAATTTCGGAAAAAGGTGCAAGAATTATGGCTAAGATGGACAGATGAAGCAGACAGTAACGGAGTAAGTGATTTTTATGGATTACAAGCTCTAGTATGCAGAAGTATGATAGAGGGAGGAGAATGTTTTGTACGTTTAAGAACGAGAAAGCTGGAAGATAGATTTTCTGTGCCATTACAACTGCAAGTACTTGAGTCTGAACATTTAGATAATAAGAGCAATCAAACACTTGCAAATGGCAATATTATTCGTAGTGGCATTGAATTTAACCGACTTGGTCAAAGAGAAGCATATTACTTATTTAGAGAGCACCCAGGTGAAGGTTCGTTTGGAGAATCAGTTAGAGTACCGGCAAATGATGTTTTACATATCTACAAACCTTTAAGACCTGGGCAAATTAGAGATGGCTTTCGAGTATACTGCTAAAGCTCTATGAACTTGATCAATATGATGATGCAGAATTAGTGAGAAAAAAGACAGCAGCGATGTTTGCAGGGTTTATTACGAGACTTGATCCTGAGGCAAATATTTTAGGAGAAGGTGAAAGTAATGAGCAAGGAGTAGCACTATCTGGATTGGAACCTGGAACAATGCAGCTTTTAGACCCAGGAGAAGATATAAAATTTTCAGAGCCGTCTGATGTTGGAGGAAGTTATGAAGCATTCATGAGACAGCAACTGAGGGCAATAGCAATAGGTACAGGAATAACATATGAGCAACTAACAGGAGATTTAACCGGTGTTAATTATTCATCCATTCGAGCAGGGCTGATAGAGTTTCGCAGAAGGTGTGCAATGTTACAGCATAACGTGATAGTGTTCCAGTTTTGTAGACCTATTTGGAATAGATGGCTAGAGTTAGCAGTACTTTCTGGAGAACTCTGTATAGATGAAAAAGTAGTAAAAGCAGCGAAAGAAGAAGTAAAATGGATACCACAGGGATTTGATTGGGTGGATCCTTTAAAAGATCAACAAGCACAGCAAATGGCAGTAAGGAATGGATTTAAGAGTCGATCGGAAGTAGTATCAGAAATGGGTTACGATGTTGAAGAAATTGACCAAGAAATAGCAGAAGATCAAAAGCGTGCTGATTCTCTCAACCTTTTCTTTGATTCTGATGTCAGGACACAAACAAAATAAGTCTCGTTTACTTTATGGAAATTTTACAAACCAACTGGCTATGTAGGCCGATGATGATAGAGCAAAAAAGCTTTGACCTGTTGTCACTATATAACGGAAAACAACCTATCTTGAAAAATATAAAACATGCAGTAAATCAGAATATAGAAAAAACAGCAGTAATAGCAATACATGGAATTTTGACCAAAAAACCAGGGGCTTTTGACGATTTTCTGGGAATGACATCATATGAGAAAATTCAAGAAGAAATAGAAGAAGCATTATCAAACAAAGATATAGAAACTATTCTGCTTGATATAGATAGCCCCGGAGGAGAGGTAAACGGTATATTTGACCTAGCTGACTTTATTTATGAATCAAGAGTAAAAAAGAGGATAATAGCGATAGCAAATGATGATGCATACTCTGCTGCATATGCTATAGCTTCAAGCGCTGAGAAGGTATTTGTGAGCAGAACTTCTGGTGTTGGCAGTATTGGAGTAATAGCAAGTCATATAGATCAAAGTGGGTTTGATGAAAAACAGGGAATAAAATATACCACAGTATTTGCAGGAAGTAGAAAAAATGATTTAAATCCACATGAGCCAATGACGTCTGAAAGTCTGGAAAGCTTACAAAAAGAAGTAGACCGACTATATGAAATGTTTGTGCAGCTAATAGCGAGGAACAGAGGTCTTTCAATTGAAAAGATTCGATCAACAGAGGCAGGGCTATATTTTGGCGAGAGAGCAATAGAAATAGGCCTTGCAGACGGAATGACAATTCTTTCATCTATTAATAAAAACAGGAGTATTACTATGAATGAACAAACTACAACTGACCTAGAAACTGATAATTTAACTAATAAAATCAAAAATGACAGTTATCATGCTGAAGTTCTTGAATTAATACGTTTATGCAACTTATCACGAATGCCAGAGAAAATAGGAGAATTTATAGAGCAGAATGTTAGCAGCAAACAAGCACAAGAAATATTAATGTCGATACTTGCAGAACGAACAATGAAGACTGAAATTTTAAGCACATTACCAAAGAATTCGTCAGAAGATTTAATGATGCAGGTAGCAAGAAGTCGTGCACAATCTGGCATTTAGAATATTCGTAGTATAACAAAAGTAAAAAATAAAGGGGAAAAGCAAAATGAGTACTATAACAGAACAAAATAACCTTGGGGATCTTCTGAAATACGAAGTTTCAAATCTATATTCAAGAGACCAAATAACAGTAGCTAAAGGTCAAAATCTTAAGCTTGGTGCAGTAGTTGCCAAAAAGACGGAAGATGGTTTTATTAGAGTACTTAATCC
>NZ_QPIP01000039.1 GCF_003344345.1 Wolbachia endosymbiont of Cylisticus convexus
TGCTTCAAGTAAAGAAATTGCTGAGAATTATCTGCTTGAGCTGGAAGGAAAATGGGGAGAAAAGTATCCTTTAGTTATAAAATCCTGGCAGAACAATTGGGAAAACTTATCCAGTTATTTTAAGTATTCTGGGCCAGTTAGGAAGCTGATTTACACCACTAATCCAATTGAGGGGTTGCATAGACAAATCAGGAAATTTACTAAAACTAAGGGTTCATTTACTAGTACAAATGCCTTGTACAAACAGGTATATTGTGCTATAAAAAAGGTAGAGCAAAAGTGGATTATGGCTCTCCCTAATTGGGCTTTAACTATGTCTCAACTTGATATTTTCTTTCCAGATAGGTTGAAAATTGAGTTGAACTAAAAATGCGGCTTGACACACTTTTTTGAACATTCCCAAAAGAATACAAAAAAATTGAGAGTCAAGAATTACGCTATGCGCTAATAAAATCTCTGCTTGAAGAGATACGGATTTGCGAAGAGAAAGTGAAAAGAGCAGAAAATTGCAAAGGATTTAGTAAAAGGAGGAATTTCTATTGATATTATTTTGCAAGCGGTAGGCCTCTCTTTAGACGAAATTCAACAAGTTTAAAATAAAAAAATCAGTATATATTAATATCTTTACCTATTCATAAAAAAATAAGTAAAAAAGATTGAGAAATTGATTTGACTTCACTCGGAAGCTATGGCTTCATGCCAATGCTGATAAAAAAACAGCAGTAAATATTTAAAAAAAGTTTGTTGTTAGTGAAGGGTAAATTATATGAATAAAAGTAAAGAAGAAATCGAATTCAGAATATTAGAAAGCAAAGGAAAAGCACTACTTGATCGTGAAATAATGGAAACGTTTCTAAGTGCAGTACATGAAAGGCCACAAGCTCAAGAAATTGCTAAAAATCTGGTGAATACCTATACAGGAGTAGGAAGGATTTTAGGTCGAGAAATGGATGACCTGAAAGTTATAGAAGGAGTAACTGATTCTGCAGTAGCGATGATTATGTGTGTTAAGGAGACACTAGAAAGGGTGCTCAGAGAAAAGCTCAAGAGTGAGCCAATAATGGACTTACAGGGGCTAGTAGAATATTTGAACGTAAGTATAGGCCACTCAGAAAGGGAATGTGTAAAAATACTGTACTTGAATAAAAGGCGCCAACTAATTGGAGAAGAATCCTATATTGGTGAAATGGAAAAAGCACCAGTGTATATAAAGGAGATTACAAGAAAGGCATTAATAAAAAATGCAGCATTAATAATAATGTCACATAACCATCCTGGAGGAAGCTTAGAGCCGTCAGAAGAGGATCAAGCAGTAACGAAGAGCTTAGCAGCAGCATGTAGTACTGTAAGCGTTAGATTATTTGATCACATTATTATCACAAGTGCAGGCTATTTTAGCTTTAGAGAAAACGGATTGTTATAGCAGAAAGAACAGTTGTAGCTTGTAAACTGATTAAGAGAAAGTATTTGCAAATCTACTCACTATAATTTATAATGAGTAGTAGAGTGTATAACAATTGTACACTTAAAAAGTATTTTTAATAGTGGAGGTAATTGTATGAGTAATAAAATAATCGTACCTTTTGGTGATAAGGAAGGAGGCATCTACGAGTTAAACGTTGATCTTGATAAATTATCAAAAGGTGAGATGCTAAATGCTATTATAGGAATTGGGCGTGCTAACCAGCAGTCCACTTTTGTAAGCAAAATTAATAAGGCTAAAAAGGTTGGAGAAGTGCCCTTTCCTAATAGAGACGTTCAAATCAACTACGGAAAAGGGCTCGACTACATATATGGCACAAAACCTGTAAGCGATCAAGCAGAAGATTTAAATCCATTTACTTCAGCTTTGAAAAAAATAAAGCCAAGTGCAGAAACTTTGAGCTGGTTTAAAAGTGCTGTAGTAGAAGCAAAGAATGTAAATGAATTGCACAAAGTTGTAGACAAAGTACTAGCTTCTGGAGGAAGGCTAAATGCATGTAATGATGGGGAATGGAGCTTTGCAGAATATGTAGTATTAGGTACACATTTTCACAGATTAGAAAAAAGTGATCGAAAAAAGCTAATACGTAAATTAATGCTAAGTGGTGCAGAGTTTCATATTGCAGAATAAACTGATAGGTGAAATCTATAATGAGCTACAGCCAGAAGTTCAGCCACAGATAGATAAGCAACTAGAAGAACTGGAAAAAGCTGGCGAAAGTGCTGTGCAAGAAGGAGAATTAATAGATATTGAGATAGATAATACAACATCGTATATAGAATTTTCTGAGAACAGTAAAGTAGAAGTTGCCAAAATACTGAGAGAGTTAGGAAGTAATATTTTAAAAATTGGCAATGATGCAGTTGAGGTTAAAAGTGAGAAGGGAGGCATAAGAAACTATACCGACTGATAATTTACTGCATCTAAACTTGAAGCAAACATCACATGTAATAGTGGTTTTATCCAGCCTATTTTTCCAAATCTCTTTGAATTGGCATACTCTATGCTTCTATCTGTTCTGCCAGTACCTATCGATAACAGTAGAATATCATCATTTGGAAATAACCTCTTACCACTTGCATATGCACAAGCCGCTGGATTATTGGCAAACACCCCTCCATCCACTAATACCATTTCCTTGTGGTTGATTTTAAGATATTTAGGTGTAAAGTAAGTAGGTGCAGCCGTTGCAGCTCTGAGTGCATCTTTCAGCTTAATATTACCTTCTTTCCAGCTTTTAAAGAAAAATGGGCAGTTATTCTGAATATCGTAACTCGTAATCAACACATTACTTAAAATGTTTTTAAGGATATCATCGCCAAAATATTTATGAAGTACATACTCAATATTTTTACTGGGGTATTGTGCACAGTTAAACCAAGATAATATTGATCTCCTAAAAAATGAAGACTTAAAAATATATGCTCCGTACTCTTGGTAAAGCTTAACTAAATCATTGGCTGAATATTGGGGATTGCCCTGTTCATCTTTTTTACATAATCCAGCAATAACAATTCCACCAGTTGAGGTTCCTGCCATCAGATCAAAGATTTCAGCTACTCTCTTTCTTGTTCTTTTTTCTATTTCTGCTAGAATGATGGCTGGTATTATGCCCCTTATGCCTCCGCCGTCAACTGAAAGGATGTATTTTTTCATGATTAGATATTTATTAGTTCTATTAACTTGCTCACTTTTATCAGGGTGTGTTTCTTGTCCAAGTACTACTGTATGTTTCACTCCTAGAGAAAATTGCACCAATCTAATAATTGATTCCGTAGAACATGCTAAAAGGTCTGCGTTGGTTCAAGCATATTCATTTACTTCTAAATCTATTGCAAAGTCGCTAATCGAAGCTAAGGAACGTGGTGTTGATATTAAGGTTATCCTAGATGAATCACAAACTAGTTCAAAACATAGTGTAATTAACGAATTATTTGAGCACAAAATCCCGATATGGATTGACTTTAAACCTTGTATCTTGAAAAAAGCATCTAATGTTTTAAGCTTAAGCATTAGTTGGAGAAGGGAGGAACTCTGATATAAACCTTAGATATAAAATCTGTTTGGCAGATAAGAGCTCCCTCTCAAAAGTATAGGCTGGACGGCGTCTTAGAAAGATCTAAATGGTTCTAATTCTGTATTAACAAGGTTAGCCTTACTTTTCATTTTTAATGGTAACGTATGGGGTTATATATGATCAACAACTTTCTTGGCATAGATGTATCAAAAGATCGCTTTGATGTTTTTCTCTCATTTATAAGTAAAAAAGGAAAACGTGAAACTAGGAAAAGGAGCTTTAAGAACGATGATCATGGGTTTCAAGGTTTACTGAGCTTTCTACAAAAACATAATGTAGAACAAGTAAAAGCCTGCATGGAAGCTACCGGTTGTTATAGTGAAGCTTTGGCTGAATTTCTACACAATACTGGACATTTTGTTAGTGTTGTAAATCCTTATTGCATAAAATCCTACGCAAGAAGTAAGCTTACACGGCAAAAAAATGATCAGACTGATGCAGAAATTATTGCTGATTGTTGCCAAAGACAGGAACCTACTCGTTGGACACCACCTTCTCCTGAACTGAAAAAATTAAAACATCTTTATCGTTGCTCGGTTGCGTTAAAAGATGAATTGATATTAGTAAATAACCACTTAGAAAAAAAAGAGAGACTGCCCAAAGAAGTTGCAAATGCTTGGGAAGACCTTGCAATGAATATAGCTCAAAAAATAGAAACAATAAAAAACTCCGTACGTGAACTATTAAAGCAACACAAAGAGTTGTTGGAAAATTTTCAACTTCTACTGACTATTCCAGGAATAGGAGAGGAATCAGCAGTAGCTATTTTAGCTGAGGTTCCTGACATAGAAGTTTTTAGAAATGCCAGACAATTGGCAGCATATGCAGGAGTTATACCGAGAAATATAACATCAGGTTCATCTGTATATGCCAAACCCAGATTAAGTAAATCCGGTTCACAACCATTACGTAAGGCACTTTTCTTTCCTGCCATAGTAGCTAAGAATCACAATCCTATTATTATGAGCTTTTGCCAGAGATTAAAGGAAAAGGGTAAGCATAATATGGCCATAGTTGGGTCTGCAATGCGTAAGTTACTTCATATTGTTTTTGGTATTTTAAGATCAAAAAAGGCTTTTGATCCTGACCATATCAAAAACTACAGGGCCAGGAGGTTAACTGAAGGTTTAGTACTTTAAAATCAAAAAATGCTTCCATTCTATCTTATGTAAAATGGCATCTTACACAAATTCATTGAATGTAATTGGTATGTTGATAAGTAAATTAGTTTTATATATACAAGACAGCAGAAATTTACTTATCAACATAACTATAATCTGTATCCGCTATACAGGATGTGAGTTGGAAGTATTTTTTAGTTTTACAATACAGCCTAGGCAATGAGACAATTTTTATAATTTTTTTGTTGACTGACAAGACGGCGTCTGCTATTGCTCATAGCAAGGTAATTATTATTGATGAGCAAAAAATCATAACCGGATCATTTAACTTTTCAGATGCCGCTCAGCAAAGAAATGCTGAAAACCTACTGATCATAACAGGAGATTCTCCACTAGTTGAACAATACGTCAAAAATTGGAAAAATCGCCAATCGCAGTCTAAGCATTATACACCAGACTTTAAGTTATCTTTGAATTCATCTAATTCCTCAGAAAGATTTTTCACCCTTTCCTCAAGTACGAGTACCTTTTCCATTAAACCATATTCAATAAGTTTATCGTGAAGTTGTACCCTTGAGTCTAACTTGGATAACCACCATATGATTGCTACTGTTTGGATTAATATGGTAATAATTACCGTAATTGGAATTTTTTGCTTTTTCATGTGAAAGTATTAATCTATTATGGATAGTTTGAGGATTTATATACAGATCATAGAAAACTTACAGCTTCAGTGATTACTTTTTGTTGATTCGTATCTATCCTCTGCTTCTGCAAGTAGCTTTATTATTTCTCTGTAAGGTTTATCTTTATTGTGCCTTGATCTTAGTACAGCTACATCTCTTGGGTTTTTCCCATCTGTGTCTCTAATGGTAGGATCTGCACCTTTGTCTAATAAAAATCTAATTATCTTCAATTTGCCTTCATATGAAGCTGCATGTAAAGGTGTCCATCTTTCATATTTTGTAGCATTTATATCAACTCCTTTTTCTACTAGGAACTTTACAACCTCTGCACATCCTTCTTCTGCAGCATAATGTAGTGCTGTTAACTTAGGGATCTGAACATTAATATCTAATAGATTATTTGCTGAAAATTTTACTACTTCTAAGCTACAGTTCTTAGAAGCAATTTGTAATATTGTTTTATAATTATCTGCAGCTTTTGCTTTCATATAGCAATAAGTAATAATAACACATACTACTATTACTATAAACCACCAAAAATGTAGCTTATTTCTTGAGTCTCTATTCATATTCAATACTTTTTTCAACATTAAACATTTGTTTTACTGATTTTTTCTTAACGTTGATGCTGATAACACAGTGCGATAACCTGAACCATCTAATACGTGTTCTGCTCTGTCAATTATCCATTCACCGTTTATATCTTGATGAAACCCTAATAAACTAAGTTTCGCCTCTGCAAATAGTCCTGGATTACCAGGCATAGTGATATCTAATACTGCATTATTTCGCTTTAGTTGTTTTAACTTAGCATTTGCTGCACTTAATGCTGATTCTACATTAGAGTAAAGCGTCTGTATAGTATAACTTGGACTACCAGAGCCAACTGTTTCTGATATAGTTTCACCTCTTTCATAGCTATGCCATTTTGCAATCACTGAGTTGTACCTGCTTACGGTAAAATGAACTTTCCAATTTATCGTGTATTGAGGTATAATAACTGTTGTTCCTAAAGCTTTTCCAGTTGCCGACTTTGCTTTGCCTTTTGGAATAAAAAGTATGTATCCGCCAGCTAACTTTGCCATTGCCTCGCGTTCTATTGCTATTTTTGTTAATAAACTTATATCACTTTCTTCTGTTTGGTTAATATGTGGAATCAACACATTTTCAAATTCTTCTGCAACTCTGCACCCATATCCGTGCTTTTCTGCTATTTCCTTAACTAAGTTACCTAAAGTAATTTGATGCCATTTTTTAGATATTTTCTCCTTTAATGATAGTCTTAAATTTGTTGCATGAGCCTTTATTAGTAAGGTTTTAGGTGGACTCTGTACCGTAATTTCATTAACTGTATATATACCCATGGGCGTCACTCCGATTTCCCTATACCCTAAAGAAATATTCAATTCATCTGGGATATTTAAGTTTTCATCTCTGTAATCAACATACACTTCAACTACATCGTCTATTGTCCCAGATTCATCTGTGAGGCGCAATGATATAACTCTATCTTTAATTGATTCACATTTATCTATTATAAAATCTGGCTGCATTTATTCCCAGACCTTTAATTTTGACTTTTGTACTGTTTTCTGAATAACAGGAAGCTTTATCTTTAATCCAGCAGGCAAAAAGCTTCCGTATTCCGCAAGTCCAGGGTTTTCTTCTAATACTATTTCTACTACTCCTGAAGTAAATCCATAGTGCTTCCAGCAAATATAGTCTAGCATATCATTTTCTTTTGCTAAGTAGTATATAGTCATGAATAACGCTTCAAGCTTAAATTAAATTCAACTTTTTTCGGCAATCCACAAGGGAAAAATGATGTTTGCTTTTCTTCTAATTTTGTAATCACAAACTGTCCAAAAACATTTCCCATGTTGTCAACCAAAGTGTGAGGTTCTTCTGCTTCTTTTGCACTATTTAATTGACTTAAATTTCCAGGGTTATGAAAATAAGTTATTCCCTCTAAGTCTATATTTTCCACTCCTTGACCAATATTTTGTAGTGAAGGCATTTTATCGATACATTCAATTACACTCCAACGATTTTCTTTACTATACTTCAAACTTATCAGAGTAAATTTATATGAACCAAGAGATAACATATTCATTGACTTAAGCAGGTGGTAGCTGTTTGATATAAAATTTTATTTCTATGACACACGGGTTTTTATTGCCCATATAATTTGCAAAATTACACAAATAAAAAATTTTTAAAAACATAGTTGATCAATAAAACGTCTCTACTGTATCAAATAAAACATCACGTGATTTTTCTCTTATCCTTTTTATTACTTCATCTGCAAGACTACGAACATCTTGATTTGGCTCTGCTTTAATGCTGATAGTGTAATTATTAGTGATGTTCTGAGTTTTATTTTGTTCTTTATTTTCAAATTTACTCCTTGCAAAATCTGCAAATACCTTATCATTATCGCTCTCTGTAAACTTTTTTTCCTCAATAAGGCTTTTGATTCTGAAACTATTCTGATTTCTCTTGGAAAATTCTTTAATTATACTGTTACCTAGCAAAGGATTTCCACTGTTGAGAATATTACTCTTTAGAGGAGAATGAACTGCTTTTATTTCAGTAACAATACTTTTTCTTTTTTCAAACACTTTCAGGGGGCTATTCCCCAATACTTTTCCAAATACACTTTCCCCTATCCATGAAAAAGCTTCTTCTATGGGTTTTATTATCGACTTCCAAAAGCTAGAGAAAAAGTCCTTCACCTTTTGCCAATTAGTGATAACAAGTGCTGCACCAGTGACAAGTCCAGCAATTAAAAGCCCTATAGGATTACTCATTATAGCGAGTGTTACTGCTCTTAGTCCTGTTATTACTGCAGGAAAAACTGTAGCTGATAAAAATGAAAATACTCCAAATAGGTTTGCTTTCAGACTAAAAATCGTACTTCCTAGCAATGTAAATCCGTATCCTAGTCCTACTGCTACAATTTTTAAACTTATCAAGGCTGCTACAGTACCCATGATCGCCGTGGTTAAAGTTGGATATTTTTCTGCAAACTCTGCTATATATCTAGTTTTTTCTTGTAAAAATTCAGCTATAGATTTTAAAGTAGGCAGCATCACTGAGCCCAGGTTCATACCAACTTCAGCTATTGCATTTCGAAGGAGTCTTAATTTATTGGCTGTAGTGTCTGCACGATTTTTGAATTCTTTTTGCAGAGAGCTTCCGTACTTTTCTATATTAGCCAATAACTTTATTGCATCTTCGTACTTGTTAAAACTTCCAGCTAATAATGCAATATCATCTTGAAATTCTTGGCCAAAGAGTTTCATCAGGATTTGAGAACGCCCCTGGTTATCCATTTTTTTTAGAGTTTGGAAAAAATATAGCAATGCTTCTTGACCATTTTCGCTTACTCTTTGGGCCATTTCTTCTGCAGTTATGCTCATTTCTTCTAATGCTGCTTTAAACGCTTTTCCTTGTCCCTCAGCAGTTTGGAGCTTAGAAAGTAAAGCGTTTATGGCAGTTGCAGCTTTTGCTGGTTGTTTGCCTAAACTAATGAAAGCATTTACTAAACTGCTTGTTTGTTCAAACTTTAATCCAAACTGCTTTGCAGTACCACCAACTATTGCTAGAGCTTCAACCATATCTTTTGCTTTAGCAGCAGTGTTATCTGATAAGTGATTGATTACATTACCAACGTGTTCCATTTCACTAACATTAATTCCATAAACATTAGAGAGTTTAGCTATGGAATCACCTGCCTGCTCTGCAGACATATCAAACGCTGTAGACATTTTTGCCACTGTTTCTGTAAACTTAAAAAGATCTTCTTTCTTGATGCCAAGTTGACCACCGCTTGCAGCTATTTGTGCTAATTCTGCAGCAGATAAAGGTATTATTCTTGACATTTCTTTTAATCCTTTGGCAAATTTAGTTGCTTCATCCGTTCCTTTTTTAAAATCTACCACTTTTGTAACATCGGCCATAGCAGATTCAAAGTTAATGGCAACTTTAATTGGCGCTGCAAGCGAAAGACCTAGCCCAATAGTCTCTATAATTTGTGACTTAAAATGTGCTTTGCTTGCTAAAAAACTTTGGTGACTACGTATTGCAGATCCAAGCTTACCATACTTACCTTTTAGTACTTCAATAGAAGAGCCAAGTTTATATTGGTCACTTACTAATGACTTAATATTTCTTCCACTTTTTCTTACTTCTTCATTAAATGAATGTAAAGCATCTCTCTTTTTCAAATATGCTTCTTTTGCTTTTGTTGCGGAGGTTTTGGCCTTGTCAAACTCAGCTTTTAAAGTTTTGTTCGGTTTCTCTATTGCCTTCATTTGTTTAGCTAAAGATTTTACCTGATCCTCAAAACCTTTCCACGACCTCCTGCTAGTCAAAACATCACTACCCAACTGCTTAAACTTTGATACTGATTTTAAAGATGAATCAAGCTTTCTTATATTCTCACCAAGACAGGTAAGTTGACTACTACTTCCCTTTATTGCAGTATTAAAACTGCCATCAAGTACCGCACCTATTTTTATCGATAATACTGACATTTGAACTTCCTAGCTAATTTGCTCCATAAAATAAACTCACTAATCTCCATATCAAGAATGTGCTCAACTCCACCACCTATGATAGAGCCAAGCACTAGTATTTCTAATCTCAAGTTTTTTGGATAATCGGTGAAAAAAAATCCTTTAATACCTCTTGAATTTTCACATAATCAGCAATATCTAACTCTTCAATTGCTTCTTTTGCAACTGATGTCAAATTGGCAGTCAAAGTTACTTCCTTACTCAGATCACTACCATTAAGTCTCTCAATAGCAAGATAATCTCTAACTTTTGGACGTCTAACGGTAAGTTCTGAGACAGAAATACCATCAACTGTAATTGGGTTGTTTAGTGTTATAGCTTGCATACTTCTCCTGAAAAAGTTAATTAAATAAAAGTCTATATCGGCTTTTACATAACTAATTTTTTTTATTACAGTTTTTGTGTTTGATTGAAGAGGCAACCTAATATAAAAGTTGTAGTAGGGGTTATTTCCTTTCCACTTGGATTAATTCTTGAACTTCATCAACAGAAAGACCTGTACACTTGACAATAGTGTTAATATCAACGTTATTAGTCAGCATCGCTTTTGCAACTTCAATCTTTCCTTCAATCTTTCCTTCAATCTTTCCTTCAATCTTTCCTTCAATCTTTCCTTTCTCTTCTCCAATTTGGATTCCTTCATGTTTAGCATCATCGAGTTTTTGAGCGAGGACAGCCTGTTCATCACGAATACGCTTGGTCTCCTGTTCATATGCTATAAACTCTTTTTCTGACCAGTTAAACCTGTTTAGCTCTTCATACGCTTTTTTGATTATTACGTCACTTCCTGTTATCCTTTCCAATTCTTCTTCACTTGTTTCATCAGCGTACTTAAAAAAATACACCCACTTCTCAACTATATTTAAAAGCTGATCTTCTTTGGTTTTTGTAAATTTAGGCAGTTCAATGAATACAAAGTAAAAATCTTTTAGATCGTGCTCATTAGTATCTTCATCGCGAATAGTGTGTTTTGATTTATACTCAGACTTATCAGGAAATAGTATACAATCTGCTATAGCAATAAAGATAATTTCCTTAAGGTCATGGTATTGATCACCTTTATCCGCTTGTCTTGAGTAAGCTTTAGCAGCGTAGTATTGGGCACGTTTTTCAAAGCCTTTGGTTTTAGCGACCTGCATCTCAATTATCCATTGCACTCCTGTTGAATCTCTACATAGCACGTCAACAATACTTTGCTTTTTAGATGCAATATCAGGATCTTGAATAGTACTTAAGAACTCTATATCCTGTATTGCATTTTTGCCAGTAAAACTCAAAATATCATTTAGAAAGTGAATGAGGATATCTTTATTCTTTTCTGTACCAAAGATACGGCGGAATGCTATATCATTCTTAGGGTCGAGAAATTTAGATAAAGCCATAGCAAAAATGCCTAAAAAACGTTACTAATTATACAGTATTATCAGTAATTTTTCAATAAAAAAGTGGTTATATGAAAAGGCATCCATCTATTCCATTAAATCCCTAGAATCGTTTGCAGCAAGGCCATTTGATCAACACCATTTATCTTTCTAATCATATTTTCAGCATCGATCTCTATTAATTCATTACCACCTATCGTAAGTTTATAATAATGGGCAGCTACAGTACACTTCAGCGTTGCTTTTTCAGCAGGTTTCCAGCTACCAAAATCAAATTCTTTGAATATGCCTCTGAGATTGATTACTACAGCTTCAATATCGTTACTACCACTCCCTTGCATTCCACCACGGAGCGTCAAAAAAACTGAATTCCCATTTATTAGACCAAATAGCCGAAAGAGCTCTGTATCGTATTCAGAAAAAGTAAAGTCTGCTTCTAATTTCTCCATGCCCATATCAATATTTATTGGAATATCCATACCACCAGCTCTATATTCATCTGTTTTTATGGTAAGTTTTGGCAAGGTTATTTCATCTATTTTTCCTGCATAACCACGACCATCAACGAATACGTTAAAATTTCTCAGTATTTTCGGTAACACTTTGCTTTCTCCTAACTTATATTTACGAGATGAGATTTGAATGTTATTTGTTCTGCCGGATATGGTGGTGTAAACTCAAAGTCAAAATACACTTTCCCACTTGCAATATTTGTTGGTGTATTAAGCTCTGGTGTTGCATAACATTTTCCGCTGATAATCGCTCCTTGCGCTTTTAAATTTGCCAAATAAGAATTCACCCCCTCAATCATATCATCTATGTAAGTTTTGGTAATATTGCGATCAACTGCCCATAAATGAGCTCGAAGTAGACTATCATTGATTAAATCTGCAGTCCTTCTCACTGACAAAAAAGCCCATTTTGAGTCATTTGAACATGTTCTATTTCCCCAAAGCCTATAGCCATTTTGATGAATTATCGTTGTTACTTCATTTTCATTTAAATAATTTGCTCGAGAGCTTCTATCGCCAAGGGTAAAATCAATAGGCCTGCTTGTTCCAACAATACCGTTTATTTCTTTATTTGAAGGTGAGTGCCAAAATCCTTGTTCGCTGTCTATTTTAGCTATTAAACCTGCTACAAAAGAACTTGCTGGCAAGATTTCTTCTTTTCCTTTAATAAGTACCTTCACCCATGGATCAACTACGTAAACTCTTGAGCTGCCTACACTTTTTCTCCACTTTATTGCTTCTTCATCATTAGTATTTGGTCCATCTGCTACTATTATGCTTCTCAGCTTTTCTGCTATAGGAATTAATGCTACAACCACTGGATTTTTGCCATCTTCTGGTAGTTGGTGAGTAAATTGAGGTGCAATCAGTATTCTTGGGGCAACATGAACTATACTTTCACTGCTGAGGAATGCTTGAATCCCTTGATACTCTCCAGTCTCTTTATCAACTCCGCCAATTATACTTTGAATAGTTTCACTTTCTTTGAGCTTTGAATCGCTGTTTTCACTTTCTTTAACTCTAATAACTACTACTGTTGCACCAATTTGAGAAAATATTCCATTTACTGCAGAAGGCAAAGTTCCTTTTTTCCCAAGCTTTGCTGCTTCTTTTAAGCTTCCCGCTATTAATACTGGACTACTCAGTGGAAATTTTTGCTCGTCAGCATCAGGTGCAGTACCAATTACTCCTATCACTGATGATTTAGCTGTTCGTACTGTCCTTGCACCAGAGGTAACCTCTATAACATTTACTCCATGTAAAAATTGTTCTGTCATCTTTTGCCCCTTTTTAGCTCTCTTTGCATTTTTTGCTTAAAATCGTTGAGTAAACTCTGCAGCTCTTCTTTATCCCTGACTTCCTTAATTTTCTTCTTGGCTAAATCTTCAAGCTCTTCACATTTGATTATTGCTTTTACTGCTTTTTTGGCTTTTTCTTGAATTATTCTTGCCATTTCAATAACCGTAATACCACGGACTTTTGCTAAAGGTTCTATAATTTCTTTATCCTTTTCATCTATAGATTCTGGTGCTGCTAGAATGCTTTTTGCGGCTTCCGCTTGAATCTCATAAGATTTAGCTTTTTGGTGAGAATGACCTGCATATTGGTGAGTATGATTATCATAATAGAAACGCATACTATCAAATGCACAAAGCTTCGCATTATCCAGTAACTCCTTTTGTATATCTTCTTTAGTACGCTGAGCAATTTCTCCTCCTTCTGTTAAACAATAACTTTTTTGCCAATCAAAATTCTTTGGCGCTTCATACCAATCATTTCCAGTTGGCTTGTTTTCAAGTGTTGTTGTTTCAATCTGCTTGTGGTTTTCAAAACGTATATAAATAGTCACAAATTCCTCCTCATTGCCATATTTGATCAGTTCGTTCTAATCCTGGACATTGCCAAGCTTTTAGCGTTCTCTCCACATCTACTTCAAGTCCTGTAGTTAAAAAATTGCTGCGAAAATTGTATACTCCCCATTGCATAAATTGAGTGTAATAATTATTGCTACTCGTATAATAATACGGTGATGTGTAAAATAAGATTGCTACTGTTTTATTGCTTGGAATAATTACGCTACCTGAATTAGAAAATCCACTACTTGAGCTTCCTAAATTATAAATATTCTGCCAGCTAATTGACGATATTTGCCCTTTATTAGTATTGGTATTATTAGGCGTTCCTACAAATGCTCCTGCTCCTTCATATTGTGAACTCCAATATGCTGAACCAACAAAATTCAATGTTCTTGTTATGTTGCTGCTTGTAGTGTTTTTTACAAACATTACCCCCAGCAGTGCATATGGATAGGAGTATTCATTTGAAGAAATTGTATAACGTGAATATAACTCTCTATAGATAAATGTTCCATTTTTCCCCTGCATAAAATGCATATTTGGTGGCTCATAAAATGAAACATAATTTGTGCTATAGTTATGACAACCTACTATAAGGCTAAACATATTGTTAGTGTATGACGTATCGATATACCATTTACCAAGCTCAGTTGTAAAATGGCCACTTCCCCAGTTATAGTCATTATTCCTACTCAAAACGCCAAATAAAAATGGTAATGACCCAGATTCAACCATATTGCGCTTTCTTATCTCTTTCATGATTGATGAACCACTTGGTACGTCATTAATCGAATCAAATTTGGTTGTGAGTGTTTTTTCTCTAGTTTTTATTTCTTTCATAACTGATGAACCAGTTGGTATATCGCTTATGGCTTTAAGGCTATTTAATGTGTTTCTTATGCTATTTAAGTCTCCGGCATTATTGATGGTGGCAACATGTGAATCTTTTCTGCTATCAAGTAGTGATAAATTTGTTGTTCCTTTTTCATCTATTTTCTTTAACGACTTTCCTTCTAATTCAGAGATTGCCGCTAATGCATTGTTTTTACTACTATCTAATTTATTTAAATGACTTGTGCTACTGTCAAGAAGCTCTTTTAATTTTGCATCAGTCATCTGTACAATATCAAGTACTGTACTTTGCCCAGCAATAGACTCTAGAGATTTTGCAAGATAGGCGAGTTGATCAGGGGTAGCATTTACGGATAAATCTTTTAGTCTCTGATGCAATGCATAAACTACTTCTTTGGCAATCGTCATTCATTACCCCATAAATTTAAAAAATCTTCAAATCTAAATCGTTCAAAATTACTTTTCAGTTGATTATGTTTATTTTCTCTCTCACTCATATCTTCATTTATTTTTTCTATAGCTCTTCGAATACGTACTACATCTTCCACTGCAATATTTTCTGGATGAGGTAATGGATACTCTCTGCTTGTTTTATCATTTGGCATTTTTTTTATGTTATAACAATCCGCAAATTTTTTACTTTAGGACGATAGATAACCGTTCCACTTAAAACTAATTTTATCCTTGTTTCATTGCCATTAAAGTTTGTCAGCACATGAGTTCTCTCTACCCAATTTTCTCCAATTGGTTTTCCTGATGTTAAATTTACTAATTGCCAATCCACATTTTTTTGCACATATGCTTTTACATCTGCAGTGCCAGGTATTAGCGCATCATACGTTATGGTAATTTTAGTGTTAGCTCCTGCTGTAATACTTCTTGTAACATAATCTCCAGACTCTGAAAGATTACCTAGAACTAGCTGTAACCCTGGATATAGCACTGGACTTTTTTCTTTTGACCCTTTTAAATTTGCCTTTACTGTTAACTCTCCAGATAGTCTTTCACGCAGCGCGAGCGGCAAGTTATCAGATAGAAAATTTTCTTTTCCTTCTTCATCTGTCAGAATAAATTCTACATTGGTATCAAATGCTACTTTTTCGACGTTCGTCAAAACAATTAAATCTGAAGTATTGGTTGCTGTAACTTTGCCAAGATCAATAACATGAGAATTTTCGCTAAATTTTGCAGCTAGTAATCGAAACGTTAAATCTAAATTTTGATGTGGAGTCCAGGTGCTTGCATTACTTGATGATAGTAATACTCCTACTTGATATGGCTGACTTGTTACCCAACGGCTATTTACTGCATCATATTTGCCAAGTTCTGCTATTTTTACTGCAGTACCAGGATCATCAGTAAGTAGCACTATTGCATACTCTTGTTCTGCATGGCAAAACACTGGTGACCACTCTATACGTGTTGCTGTGCCATCTACTTTTATATCTTTCGGCTCAATATAGCTTTCAGCAATAACAGTCTGCGATGGCATTCCCACTGCTGTTTCTCTAATCTGCACAACAACACGTTTTTTGCCTTTATTTATAAACCATAACTCTAGACCTCCTATGTGTCTGCTCTCATTTAAAGTAAATGTTTGCGCTAAAGGATCAACTCTTCTTGCTGCGATAATTCTTCTTCTCTCTTCTATGGTAATAGTTTTTTTACCAGTATAAGTTGCCTCTCCATAGCTTCCTTTATCACCATAAAACTGTACTAATTTAGTACCTGCTGGAATATTTGCTGGGATTTTTATTTTTCCACTTATTTGTCCTTGATTGTTAACTATTAACATATTTTTATGCTATAGGTTGAATAATTATTCCGTCAAATTTTATCTCTTTAAGCTTCTCACTTGGCTCAAAACCTTCAATTTCAAAATTCTGTACTGCTTCTCTCATAAATTCAGTTTCGTATGAAGTACTTGACAGCAGCTCTGTTGTTTCTTTAACATTAAATACTCTTGTTACTGGACTTTTCCAATTCGTGGTAACCTCCGTCCAGTGGTCTATATTTTTATTTAGAGTAATTTGTGCCGGAACTGGATCAAAAGCTTGATACGGGTTAATCTTTTCTCCTTTAGTCTGTAAAAGCTGCTCCAGTACCGGTTCAAGTTTATAAGGTAAAAGATAAGGTTCTTTACCTCTTTCAACATCAATAATTTCCACATCTATAGGTAAAATTAATTCTTTGTTTACTATTGCTGCAGACTGCGAAATTCCTTGATCGCGCATATCATCATCAAAGAATGAATCAACAAATACTCCTTTTTTGGTGGTAGGTTCTCTTGAATTTGCATCACTGCGTAAACGCTCCTGTGCAACCAGCGCATAAAGATCATTTATTCCTTTTTTCATTGCTTCAAGCTCATTCATCGGTACAGCATGAATAGCATTATTCACTATTTTTACCCCTTCGCCTTTTTTCCACGTCTGATGAATGTAGCAGAGCAAAAGTTGTCCACTAGGCGCTCTAGGCATTGATGGTCGCCAAGGGTGAGCTATGCCTTTTATTCTTCTTACCACTCCTTTGCTATCGATAGTAATTAAATCATAGCGGGGCATTTTCCAGGTGTAATCAACCAGAACCAAGCTGTTATCAACTGCACCTCTTACTTTACATCCCTCTTCGCTTATATCTTCAGGGCTTATATGAGTGCGGCAGCGATAGGTTATCAGGTAACTACTTCCAGGAGCTGGTTCTTTACCAGGTAATGACCAATCAACGTTTCCTGCGTTTAATTTGTAATCTATACTATTTTCATAAATAACATTGCCTTGTTTAACTTGAATAATCTCAAGTACTGCAGAGTCAGGAATAGCTCCAGAATATGAACCGTGAGTAACAGTAATAGTTTTTTGAACAGTTATGTCTACTTTTTTGATTTCACTTATTGGAAAATCATTAACCTTCAGTTCCATTACTCTTTGGCTATTTGGCTGAAAAGTATGTGGTTCTGATTCAACTGATTTTATATCCGGATCTTCATCAAAAGAAACACGAATACTGTGAGGAAG
>NZ_QPIP01000040.1 GCF_003344345.1 Wolbachia endosymbiont of Cylisticus convexus
TGTTGAAAGTGTCATAAGAAGAAGATAAAAGAGCTATTATTAAAGAAAAATGGAGGCAATAATGGATCAAATAGAAAGAATACTAAACTTAACTAAAAGACGAGGATTTGGAAAGACTAGGAAAATCAACAGAGGTAGATAAATGTAATACTAAGTTAGTTGGTAAAATAATATTTAAAGGCTTAATGAAGCTAATATTAATGGGTCAGAAAACAAGCTTAAGAGCACTAGAAATGGTAATAAATAGGTGTGTGATAGATAAAAATGATGATAAAAGTACAGTTACATACAGTGGCTTATCGAAAAGGTTAAAAGTTCTGATTATTTTAAAGGTGTATATATCGATTTAATAAACAAAGTGGAAAAATTATTGCCCAGAAAAACGTCACATAACTTACATAGATTCGATTCAACAATTATAAATTTATCAGGGTACCTTATAAAAGATGGGTTAAAAATAGGTGGTAAAAGCAATGACAGTCAAGTCAAAGTAAGCGTTGGATTAAAAGGCCAATTACCGACGAGTATAAGATTTTGTCAAGGGCAAGAAGAAAGTAGCGAAGATATAGCGCTGGTTAGAGCAATTAATGAAGCTAAAGTTAAAAAAGAGGATATTTTATTGTTTGATAGAAGGATTGCAAAAGTTGCAACTTTCACTGAGTTTGACAAAAAGGAATACAAATTTATCACAAGAACATACTTAAAAAGAAGGTACTGCGTTATAAGAGAGAATGAAATTACGCAAAAACAACAACCAGATGGATCGGAAATTTTGGAAGATAATATAGTGAATCTTTACAGCGGAAGCAGAGCAATAGCAAGTACGACTAATAAAAATTAAAAATAGAACAGAAGATGAAATATGGTTTTTGACCAACTTATTTGAAATACCGGCTTATGAAGTAACACAAATATACAGACGCAGGTGGGATATAGAAGTATTTTTCAAATTTATCAAGCAAAACCTCGGATATAAGCATTTTTTAAGCCATGACATGAATGGAATGAAAGTGTATATTTATATGATTATTATTACAGCTTTATTATTTCTTGTTTATAAAATAAGAAATAACTTAGACGGATTTAAGATAGCACTATTACAGTTTACATTAGATCTTAATGACTCTTTTTTACGTTCAATTGTTTTACTATCAGGAGGTAACTTACATGCCGTTGATCACCTTATATCACGCCATTTTTGATACTTTCAACACTTATGGGGCCTACCCTCATCTACTGCGTAGCTTTTGTTTCTACGGCACACATGAATCTGGACACCGAAGATTATGCTTATCCAGAAAGGACAGCGGTTTTATGCTCTAAAATCTGGAAAGAAGACTCAGCATGGTTGCAGCATTAAATAAAGGGAAAATCATGGCACCTATAACCTTAGAGGGCTACTGCGATACAGATGTTTTCAATGGATGGTTTGAGCAATTTTTGACACCAATTTTGCAGTCTGGACAAACGGTAATTTTGGATAATGCGACTTTTCATAAGTCCAAAAAAATCAGTGAACTTGCCGAGAGTGTCGGTGCAGAAATTTTATATTTGCCACCATATTTTTCTGATTTTAATGAAATTGAGCATCATTGATTTGCCATAAAAATAAAGCAAGAAAAAACGTTCCTATTTTCAAATCCTTTCGTCAAGCTGTTGATTCTGCCTTTTTATTCTGACTATTATGAGAAGAGCTATACTTTATTTAATGCGTTGTTTTATAGCTAACACACCATACCTCCGTGGCACTACACGAGTAACAGAACGACGATTTGTCGGTAGCTCAAGCTAGGATAGATATAGCGTTCACAATATCGTTTGTAAACCTATAGCTATATACAATGAATGAATTTTTTTATATATTCGTTATTAGTATTTTGTATTTCCTGAACAGTTCCATGGGAAATAATCTCCCCTTCATATAATACTGCTATTCTATCAGCTATTTTAAATGCGCTATGAATATCATGTGTAATCGTGATAATTGTAGGGCAAAGATCTTTGGATAATTTTATTATTATCTCGTTTACTATATCTGACATAATTGGGTCCAATCCTGAAGTTGGCTCATCCAATACAATAATTTCTGGGTTGTGTGCAATTGCCCTTGCAAGTGCGACTCTTTTCTTCATTCCGCCTGATAGCTCTATTGGAAACATATCTGCTATGTTTTCTTCCAGTCTAACGTCATTTAACTTCTTGATTGCTAGCTGTTTTGCCTCCTTTTTGCTGATATCAAAGCGTTTTTTATAATTAAAAGATATATTTTCCCACACTGTAACGTAGTCAAATAAAGCAGAATTTTGAAATAAGACTCCAAATTTATTTTTGCTTTTACTATTTATTTTAATAGATCCTGAGTCTGGTGTCAGCAAGCCAATGATTATTTTTGTTAATACAGATTTGCCACTTCCCGAGCCGCCAAGTATGACTAATGATTCTCCCTTCGATATATCAAAACTTATGTCGTTTAATATCGTTCTATCATCAAAAGATAAGCTTAAGTTCAATATTGATATTATGGGGCTATGCATGTATCAAAGTAATCAAGTAGTTTGTTAAGATGATCAATATGGACGATAAAACAACAGTTGATGTTGTAGCAACACCTACTCCTCGTGCACCTTTTTTGCAATGGTAACCGTAATAACAACTTGAAACAGAAATTATGGCGCCAAAAGCAGTTGCTTTCATTAGCCCAATAATAAAATCATACACATTAAAGAATTGAGCCGTATATTTTAAGTATATATTTAAATTGTGGTTAAATTCAAAGACTGCAGTGACATACCCTCCAAATATTCCTATTAGATCTGCACATACTGCAAGTATGGGAAATACTATAATTGACGCTAAAATCCTTGGTGCAATTAAATATTTGAAAGGATTGATGTCCAAAGTTGTAAGTGCATCTATTTGCTCAGTGATACGCATCGTACCAATTTCTGCCGCAATTGATGATCCAACCTTCCCTACCATTATTAAGCTGATCAAAACTGGTCCTAACTCTTTAATGATAGTGATCGTAACAAGTTTAGGTATTACTTGTTCTTGATTAATTAATAGACCACTTAAGCTACTTTGTAAAACTATCACCGCTCCTATAAAAACTCCAGTGAGGCCAACAATTGGCAAAGAGAAAAAGCCTATCTCTATAATTTGTCTTGCTACATTGCTAAAATAATATGGCGGCACAAAGCAATGGTATAGAGACTGAATAAAAAACACAAATGCGTTACCAAGCTTCAACAGAAAGCTGATAAAGCACCTACCGATTATTCTAACACTTTTTATATCAAAGGAACTCACTTTGCATTTATCTTAGCTAAAAATTAGTTTTACTGATTTTATTAAAATTTTTATTAACTTCACTGCAGAGTATAGTCAAGATATGTCTTAAGTTCAATATGCTTTGGTCAAAATGCTTTAGTTTAAGTTTATAAGACTGAATTGTATAAGAAAATCTTACTCATTTCGCTATTTACTTCTTGTAAAAAACATGCTACTAATAAATTGTGTTATATGATTGGATTGGAGTAAATTTTGGCAGTTCCAAAAAGAAAAAAGTCAAAGTCAAGGCGTAATATGCATCGTTCTCACCATGCTATTAAGCCTAAGAATATTGTGGTATGTGCAACAACTGGAGAATTCATGTTGCCTCACAACATAGCAGTTGACAACAGTTACAAAGGAAAACGTGTTTTCATTAAACAACAAGCGGAGTAGCTCATGGTATGTTACCCACGATCAACAATAACATAGTTATTGCACTTGATGCTATGGGGGGCGATTTTGCGCCTCTTTCCATAATTCAAGGCGCTGGTTTTTTTTTGGATAATCTTGTTGACCTAGGCGTTAAAGTTTTTTTTCATATTTATGGAGATCAGAAAGAAATATCTCCTTTGCTTTCAAAATATAAAAAAGTAAGTGATAATTCCGAGTTTACCCATTGCTCTGACAATGTTCTTCCAAATGATAAGCCCTCTTTTGCACTGAGATATCGCAAAGATTCAAGTATGAAGGCTGCAATTGGCGCAGTGAAAGAAGGTAAGGCTTTCGGAGTGGTGTCTTCAGGCAACACTGGAGCATTGATGGCAATCTCTAGACTTATTCTAGGAACATTACCAAATATCTATCGTCCTGCTATTGTATCTGTCTGTCCAACTAAAACAAAAAGTTTTGCGTTGCTTGATCTTGGTGCAAATGTTGACTGTAATGCTGACTCATTATTTCAATTTGCATTAATGGGAAGTATATTTGCAAAAATAGCATTAAAAGTTGAAAATCCTAAAGTCGCTTTGCTAAATATTGGTACAGAAGAAGTTAAAGGCACTGACTCAGTGCAAGAAGCTTTTAAGTTACTCAGCAATGCTCAAAGTATTAACTTCAAAGGATATATAGAGGCAAGTGAATTTTTAGAGGGTAATATAGATGTAATTGTTGCTGATGGTTTTGTTGGTAATGTAATGCTCAAAACAGCTGAGGCAACTGCTGGTACTTTTATCAGTCTAATAAAACAGGAAGTATTTAACTCATGGATGACAAAAATGCTTCTTGGCATATTGTTGAAGCCCAAGCTAAATAAAGCTTTAGAGCGTTTTAATCCAAAAATTAGAAGTGGAGCTATGTTTTTAGGGTTAAATGGTATCGTTATTAAAAGCCATGGAAATTCTGATGCTATTTCTTTTGCTCATGCTATAAAATTCGCAGTAAACGCAATTAATGAAAATTTAAACCAGAGGATGATTAGTGAGATTAAATAAGAACCTTATATTGAGCACTGGATCTTACCTACCAAAAAAAACGTTGAGTAATAACGAAATTGCATTGATAGTTGAGACAAACGATGAATGGATAAGGCAGAGAACAGGAATAGTTCAAAGACATATAGCAGATGAAGGAGAATTAACATCAGACTTAGCTGTAAATGCAGCAAGAAATGCTATAGAAAAAGCTAAAATTTCAGTAGATGAAATTGATTTAATCATAATTGCCACAACAACACCTGACAAAACTTTTCCTAGCTGTGCAACTATTGTGCAGAATAAATTAAAATGTAAAAACGCATTTTCTTTTGACGTGCAAGCAGCATGCTCTGGTTTTATATATGCAGTTACAGTTGCTGATTCTCTCATAAAATCTAACAACAGAATTAAATACGCGCTTGTTATTGGTGCTGAAATAATGTCTAGGATTGTTGATTGGAGAGATAGGTCAACTTGTGTACTCTTTGGTGATGGTGCTGGAGCGGTGATAATAAAATCAAAAATGGGTAACAACGGCATCATATCAACAAACTTACACTCTGATGGCAATGTGGACATATTATGTACGAACGAAGGAACATCCTCTATTGGTGATTCTGGAAAAATATGCATGAATGGAAGAGAAGTGTTTAAACATGCAGTGGATAAGTTAACAGCCTCAGTAGAGGAAACTCTGAAATGCAACAATTTAAAAATCACTGATATTGACTGGTTAATTCCCCATCAAGCAAACATTCGTATTATTGAAGCAGTAGTAAAGAAATTAGATTTTCCTATAGAGAAAGTGATTAATACCGTTGATAAGCATGCAAATACCTCAGCAGCGTCAATTCCACTAGCCTTAGACTACGCAATACAAGAATTAAAAATAAAATCAGGAAATCTGGTACTGCTGATTTCGATAGGTGCAGGTCTCACCTGGGGTTCTGTGTTGCTGCGCTATTAGACTTTCTGCATGTCACTCAAGCTTTCTTTTTTTTAAGTTTTCAGCATTACATGCTGTACTGACAAAGTTTTGAGATATTATTACAAACATCATATTCACAAGAAATACTTGACTTCACGTGTACTAAGAAGCATTTTATATATGCTGTGTGCCCGTAGCTCAGTTGGATAGAGCAACAGCCTTCTAAGCTGTGGGTCGTAGGTTCGAATCCTACCGGGCACATTCTTCTATCAATACTTTCTATAAATCTTCAAGTACTCTGGCACCACATTTTCAATTGCTAATGGTCGAATTTTCATTATTTCAAGATCATCTGACTTTTCGATTGAACTACTCATCATAACTTTCACCTGATCTCGAGTAAGTATAGGGCTTGCATCTCCGGTTACGGGTTTTAACAGCACAGAAACAACTTTACTTTCTAAGAAGAAGGCTATCAATCTTGCCATTGGAAAAGATACATTGATCAGTAAACACTTTCTGTTAGTAACATTCAGAATAAACTTTAACAAGCTTTTAAAAGAGTAAACTTTTGGTCCACCTATATTATAAATTTTTTTATCTTGCTTATTAAAGCTGATAATACGATATACCACTTCAGCTAAGTTTGTTACACATATCGGCTGGAACTTAGTTATTCCACTACCGATCAACGGCAAAAAAGGAAGAATTGTTGCTAATCTTGCAAATTTATTAAAGAAATTATCTTCTTTACCAAATACAAGACTGGGCTTAATTATTATTGCTCCTTGAAACGCTGAAGTTACAGCTTTTTCACCTTTCAGTTTACTTTTGGCATATTTTGACAGCTTACTATTTTCTATTCCCATAGCAGAAAAATGTATCATCATAGATACATTTTTTATTTGTGCAGCTCTGGCTATTTTTTCAGCTATTCCAACATGAATGGTATAGAAATCGTGCTTTTTTGCTTCATATAATATTCCCACTAAGTTTATGGCTACATCACATTCTTCCATGCCTTCTAGAACTGATTTTTCATCAAAAAAATCGCCTTTAAATATTGATATTTGTCCCAAATTGCCACACAATTTTAAACAAGCAGCTTTTTCCTGATTACGAGTGAATATCTTTATTAAATATCCTTCTGCTGCCAAGCGTCTTACGATGTGTTTCCCTATAAACCCCGTTCCACCAAAAATAATTACACGTTTTGTCACGATTAAAGTTCCTAATAATTTGTTACTGTAAATTAGTACAATGATTTTGCTTAATATTCTATTATGAATTCCCGTACAATAAGATCCATTTTCATTCCTCGTGAGCCTTTAACTAGAATTGCGTCATTATTCTGAATAATGTTAGCTAAATCACTTTTCAATTGATTAGAATCATTAAAATGCGTGCCTCTTATATTATCTGGCAAAAGCTCATGCAATTCTAACATAAATTTACCAACTGTATAAATTTTATCTATATTATTTTCTGTGACAATCTTAACCAAATCTGTATGAAATTCTATGCTTTTATCACCAAGTTCCAACATATCACCAAGCAAAGCTACTTTTCTCTGATTAGAATATGTACTCAAAGTTTTTATTGCAGTTTTCATCGAAGCAGGGCTGGCGTTATAGGAGTCATCAATTAAATGTATATATTTTCTATTGTATTTGACCTTATGAATATTGCCTCTACCTTTCGCTACACTAAAATTCTTAAGTGCAAGTGGTAATTTTGATAAATCAAGTCCGAGGCTTTGCACAACTGCTGCAACAGCAAGTAGCGAATAAGCAAAATGCTCACCTTGCACACGTAAATTACAGTTTATAGTTTGATTATTATTTAGTCTTATTTTTAAATTTAACCCGTCATCGTTTCTTATTATGTCTAATAAGCAAACTTCAGCATTTTTATCTTTACCGAGGCTTATTACATTTCTATTGGCGCATGATGAGAGATAATCATAGTATTTATTATCTCTGTTCAAGACCAAAGTACCGTTATTTTTCGTACCATACAGAATTTCTAACTTCGCTTGTGCAACGTCAAATAGTGATGAAAAATTTTCAACATGTGCAGGTTCGATATTGGTAATAACTGCAATATCCGGATTGCTAATCTTCGATAACTCTTTTATTTCACCAGCTCTATTCATTCCCATTTCAAGGATTAAGTACTGGCAGTTTTTTGGGGCTTTTAGAATCGTAAAAGGCAATCCTATATTATTATTCAAGTTACCTTCGTTTGCATGAGACACTCCATATTGCGATAAAACAGTGTGCAGCATGTCCTTTGTAGTGGTTTTCCCGACACTACCTGTGATTGTGATAACTTTAGCATTAACAAGAACATTTCTAATGTAATATGATGCAATATTATGCAAAGCTTTTAGAGTATCTTGCACAACAATTAGAGGAAAATTTCTATATTTATCTTCACTTACTACCGCAGCAGCAGCTCCTTTTAAAAATGCTTCATGTAGAAAATCATGTCCATCAAAGTTCTTTCCCTTGAGAGCGATAAATAAACCACCTTTTTTTATGCTTCTTGTGTCCGCTGAAATATTTAAGCTATGTATCCAATTACAACCATTTATGTCTCTTCCGCCAGTTGCATCAATGATATTATTTGTGTTCCATTTAACCATAATTTAGAGAGTATTCTTTATAATAAATTGAACAATAAAAGTAGCAAAAATACTACATGTTTTAGACAATGTGCAAATAATGGTTGCAATCTCCATAATTTCATCTTATAATGGATATATAAGTTTAAATATTTTTGTCTATAATTAGATATGGTGTAGGATCTGGTTGTAGGAAGTACTTTGGAGGTATATATGGCAGAATCTATTTGGGCTAAGATAAGCGGAGCAGTTAAAACAGGTGTAAAGGCTACAGGTCGGGTATTTGTTCTTGTGCCTAAAGCACTTATTTATCCTATAAAGAAACCGTTTGCTTCAATGAGCGAAGTGAAGCATGATGCTAAAGTTTCATTAAAAGAGGCTGTTGGTATAGATGTACCTGAAGAAGAAAAGAAATATGACACACCTATAGAAACCACAGAAGCTAGTAAGTGCCTTAGTATACAAATAACAAAACAAGGGAAAGGAAAGGTAAGTTTTTTAGCGTCAAGAACTTTAACGGGCGATGTACCTCACTTGAGTTCAGAGCAATTAGGTGAAATAAAGAAAGAACTGCCGAATATAAATATTTTTAAAGAAGAGAACAAAATTGTAATTGAAGTTGATGTTGAGGGGATTATTCAAGAAATAAAAGATAAAAATCCAGGTATGGATGAAAAAGCAATAAAAAAGTGCGCTCTTGAAGGAATTTATAATAAGATTGATTGTGATCTCAAAAACTTGGCAAAAATTACTGGCGGAGAATTTAAAATTCATACAGATCTCAAATTGCTGTATGGTATTGCAGAAAAGTTGTATAATGGATATAATAATCAAAAGCAGCGTTCATCAGAAGTTGTAGGTTCCATGGTTGCGAGAAAGTCATCAGAGGAGTTTTTAAATAGTTGGCAGAGTAAAGTTGATAAACGTAATTATGAAGAAATTAAGGGGGTTTAAATCATGAGGAATAGGATGAATGAAGTTAAAATAGAGGAAAGATACCATAGCCTAACTGTTCCTGGAGATATGTATCATCTACAGCCAGAAGTTATTGCTGCAAGAAAGGTAAATGGCATAAGATTTTCTTCAAAAGAGTACTTGATAAACTATGAAGCAGTTCTACGCGGTCACAATATACAGTTAAAAGATGATGTTTTAACTCTTGAAGATGCTTCTAGCGAGGCAGCAATAAGCTCACCTTCTACACCAAATCACAAGCAAAATAGAAGGGGGCCAGGAATTTAATAAAGTATGGGTAATACAGCTTATGATGATACTAACATCTTTGCTCAAATATTAAGAAGTGAGTTGCCTTGTGAAAAGGTATATGAGGACAAAGATATATTGGCGTTTCATGATAAATATCCTGATGCACCAATTCACATTCTAGTTATACCAAAAAGTCAATATACTTCATATGATGATTTTATTTTAAAAGCTTCTGCAGAGAAAATAGTAAGCTTCTTTCAAGCTGTAAGAGAAATAACACATAAATACAATTTAGAAAAAACAGGATATAGATTAGTTACTAACTACGGTGAAAACGGAGAACAAGTTGTACCACACTTTCACGTGCATATTTTAGGTGGTAAAAAGTTAGGAAAGCATGTAAACTCATAGTGTTATATGTTTTGTTAAATGAGCGAATATTTAACCATAGTAATCTTTATCTGCGTATCAATTGTAGTATCTTTTACTTTAGGTGTATTACCTATGTTCCTTGCAGTCAGTAACCCAGATGGCGAAAAACTTTCTACATATGAGTGTGGCTTTAATCCTTTATCAAGAGCAAGAAAAAGTTTCGACATAAAATTTTACTTAGTTTCAATATTGTTCATAATATTCGATTTAGAAATTGCTTTTCTTTTCCCTTGGGCTGTTTCTTTATCTAAAATAAGCTATTGTGGATTTTGGTCTATGATGATATTTCTTGCAATACTCACTATAGGCTTTATCTATGAGTGGTGTAAAGGTGCATTAGAATGGGAGTAAGTTTATGACAGGTCAAGTTCTATCTAACGATGATTGGAGTCATTATAAAAAAGAAGGGTTTCTTGTCACTAAATTTGGTGATTTAACAGATTACGTAATGAATTGGGCAAGGTCTGGTTCATTGTGGCCAATGACATTTGGTCTTGCATGTTGCGCAGTTGAGATGATGCATACTGCATCCAGCCGTTATGATCTTGATAGATATGGCATAATGTTTCGTGCAAGCCCACGTCAATCAGATGTGATGATTGTTGCTGGCACACTAACTAATAAAATGGCAGCAGCATTGCGCAAGGTTTATGATCAAATGGCAGACCCGAAGTATGTTATTTCTATGGGAAGTTGTGCAAATGGTGGTGGTTATTACCATTACTCTTATTCAGTAGTCCGCGGTTGTGATAGGATCGTACCAGTTGATGTGTACGTTCCTGGATGCCCACCAACCGCTGAAGCGTTGCTATATGGAATGCTATGCCTACAAAACAAAATAAAACGAACTCAAAGTATAAAGCATGGATAAAACTGCAAAGTATATGCAAAAAAAGCTTAAATGCGAGTGTATTCAAAAGGACGACGGTACTATTGTAATATATTCAACTTTAGATGAAATTGAAAAACACCTATCTTTTCTACGTGATGATGAAAAATGCAGGTTTGAATTATTAGTTGATATTTTTGGGGTTGACTACCCAAATAGAGAGAAGCGTTTTGAGCTAATATACAATTTGCTCAGCATTGTGTATAACACTAGAATACATATAAAGCTTAAGTTATATGAGAGTGATATGCCTACAAGCGTAGTGAAAATATTTAGTACGGCTTCGTGGTTTGAACGCGAAGTGTTTGATATGTATGGAATAGAGTTTTCTGATCACCCCGATTTACGTAGGATTTTAACGGACTATGGATTCAAAGGTCATCCAATGTTAAAAGATTTCCCTCTCACTGGTTATGAGGAAGTAAGATATGATATAGAGGCAAAAAAGATTGTATATAATCCTATAGATTTACCGCAAGATTTTCGTATGTTTGATAGCTTATCCCCTTGGGAAGGTAAAGATACAAAAGTAAATACAAAGGAGTAGAAAATGACAGCACAAAGAAAAAAAATATCTTTGATTGGCGCAGGAAATATCGGTGGAACGCTTGCCCATATGATTGCACTAAGAGAGCTAGGAGATGTTGTTTTGCTTGATATCAGCAATGGAATACCACAAGGTAAAGCGCTTGATATTGCAGAATCATCTCCTATTGATGGATTTAATGTCAATATTATTGGTACAAATAGGTATGAAGATATAAAAAACTCTGACGCAATTATAATAACCGCTGGCATTGCTAGAAAACCGGGAATGAGCAGAGATGACCTTCTGCAAACTAATGCTGCAGTAATGAAAGAGGTTGGGGGAAATATTAAAAAACATTCTCCAAACGCATTTGTAATAGTGGTTACCAACCCTTTGGATGCTATGGTTTCAGTGGTACACAAATCTTCAAATCTGCCAACTAATATGATTGTTGGTATGGCAGGAGTGCTTGATTCTGCTCGTTTTCGTTATTTTCTTGCAAGTGAGTTAAATATTTCTATTGAAGATGTATCTGCTTTTGTGCTTGGAGGACATGGTGACACTATGGTACCACTAATCAACTGTGCCTCCATTGCTGGCATTTCACTTCTCCAAATTGTTAATATGGGTCTCATCACACAGAAAAAAGTTGATGAGATAGTTGAACGTACACGCAACGGTGGAAAAGAAATAGTTGATTTACTCAAATCTGGATCCGCATACTATGCTCCTGCATCTTCAGCCATATGTATGCTAGAGTCATACTTAAAAGACAAAAGGCGTATATTACCATGTGCTGTTTATCTTAATGGTGAATATGGCATGAAAGACTTGTTTATTGGTGTCCCTGCTATTATTGGCAAAAATGGAATTGAAAAAGTTCTAGAAGTTAAAATGAATGATAGTGAACAAGAGATGTTCAATAAATCTGTGAATGCAGTAAAAGAGCTGGTAAATCTAATAAAATTCTAATAATTATTTAAGAGAAATTTATAATGAAAGTTTATAGACACAATGTATCTGTAATAGAAGAAGCATTGAATTTTTGGAAAGGGGAAATCTAATTAGTACAAAGCAGTGTAATGAATTAAACAGTAGCCTAAAGGTCATTGGTTTTAATTGGGAAAAGTTTACTATCTTTATTATCCCTTTCGCGATACTTTTCCTTATTATTGCATCGACTGGCTTTATAGAAGGGCTAATAAAGTACTTTGAAAATAGTAAAGATGGTAAGCTTCATTGTAGCAGCATTGGATATCCTATTTTATGCATCTGGAGCCTATAGTAAAATAAAGTGGCCAGAAAAATTTTATAGCAATAACGGATTGCTTTTTTTAGGGGTTTTGTTTACCCCTTGTGCAATTCTGATATTTTTTGCTGCACTACATGGAAATGAGATTAAGCCTGATATTATAGGTAGGTATTTTCTTAATGTGACCTTAATTTCATGCATACTATATGTAATATTAGGTATTTTACTAAAATCCAAATTAATTTGGTGTTTTGCATTGATTGCTCTTGAACAATGGGTAAGCCTTCTTGGAGAGAACGGTTATTGGCTAGAAATGAGTTTAAATGTAAGGCTTATGCTATACGAGATTTTACTGACTACCTTATCAAAGCTAATTAAACGAAATGCAAGAATTTCATTTTTACATAGGACAACTTTAGTAACCATATGCGTCAAGTTAAGAGAATACGCCCAATATAGCAACCATTTAAGGTTTATTTGTTATATTTATTTTTTAAGAAATCTTGATCTAAAATAAGATAATTTTTTTTAAAGAGTCTGTAAATTACTAATTTTATCGTTTAATATCTAAAATAATTTTTACCGCTTCTCTTTCTTATGCCACTTTTCCTTAACTTGACGCCTATGGTTTATTTAACACTCCCCTTTCTAATAGTAATTTTTGCGTCAAAATGCTCCTCAAATGCATCAACTCGGTCCTGTGATTCCTCCTTCTCTCACTCGTTCAGCACTTGAACTACCTAATTGAGAATCTGGCTTTATTTCCTGAGCTTTCTTATTAACTTTTTGTTCTACCTCTTTTATGTCACTACCAATTGCCATAATTTTAGGTTGAAATTTATCTATAAGATCACCAAGTGCTTCTTGATCATCTAGATGAGTACTAAGACCTTTATTCATAAGTCTGCTCATGTCATCTTCTAAAAAATTTTGAATGGTTCCATCTTTTACTAATTCCTTTATAGCCGATCGTTGCTCTTCATTTTGAAGCATTTCCACTATTTTTAGTTTATTATCAAGCGTTGTTTTTTCTTCTTGATTAGCATTTTTATAATGCTGTTTCATCAAATCGTTCTTCAATTTTTCAAAATTATTCTCTCTTGCTTGAACTGTAGGTAATTTATCTATTAAATCCTTATATAAACTTTTTACTGCTTTTCCTGCTTCAATCGCACCTTCTTTTATTTTTTCACCTGCCTTTCCTATACCTATTCCTACATAACGCGCTCCAATAGCTACAAGCGCTATTAATGTAGCAAGCACAATAAGCGGAGAAAATGCTGCTCCTAATACCATTCCAGCAGAAGCTATTCCTATTTTTTCATTTGCAGATGCTGATTTAAAATAATTGACCAGATTGTCCAGCGGACCTTTATTATTATTTATGACTACTACGACAATGTTGTAAATTTTGACCTTTTTCATTGTTATGTTCTGTAGAATGAGAT
The DNA here is from genome assembly GCF_003344345.1 of Wolbachia endosymbiont of Cylisticus convexus. The sequence goes on from NZ_QPIP01000040.1 coordinate 14,056, forward strand.
ATATCTTTTACTCGAAACACTATATTTACTTCTTCAATATCAACTTCAATTCGCTTAACTAATATTCTGATAACATTACGTTTAGTTAGCCAATCTAAATCATCAAGCTTTGATTTAATATTGGAAAAAAACTCTTCTAAATTGGTTACAACGAGAGTTAATTCTTGTTGTAGATTTTTTCGATTGAATATTTTTTTCTTTTCCTCTTCAACTATTTTTAAGCTCTGTTTTGCTGCTTTAATTCGTGGTTCAAATTCTTCTTTGCTAATATACCCTTGAGTATAGCTATCAATAAGTCTTGAAATGCCTTGTTTCAGCTTATCATCTTGTTTTTTAAGTGAATCAGTTATTTGATCACATGGTGATTTTTGAAGTTCTGAAAGCCTACGCTGATATTCCTTTAAAATTCTGTTTGGATTTTTTAATAGGCTTTTAACTTCTTCCCACACAGCTGTCTCTAATGTAGAAGCACGAATTGTTTTACTATTACAAATCTTATTACCAGCAAAACGGTAAGCATCTGCGCCAATACAACGATAACATTTTTTTTGAGACTTGCCATATCTTTTAGCATAATAAGAATACTGGCAACGCTTGCATACCAATAAGCCTTGCAATAGATTAGTTGTTCCTATTTGTCTTGCTCTTTGCCTTTTTGCGTTCTCAGCTAATTGCTTTTGAACTATATCAAACAAATCTTCATCAACTATTTTAGGTACTGGAATGTAAATCCAATGTTCCCTTTCAACACGATAGGTAGAACTATTCTTTTTAGGTTGTTCACAGGAATGTTTGTATGGTCTTATTTGCGGCAGCTTTGCACCTACCTTTGTTTTACCAAAAGCTGCTTGTCCTTTATAGACAGGATTTTTTAGTGTACCACAAAGCGTGCCTTTATTCCAGCATTTTCCCTTCGCTGACATGATAGACATGGTATTTAGCTGGCGACATACTTCTCCAGCACTCATTCTTTCTCTGCCTATCCAAGAAAATAGCTTACGAACCACTTCCGCTTCTTCTTCATGAACTTCAAACCGAGCTTGCCCTCCTTCCATCTGTTTATTTATATAACGGTAGCCGTAAGGAGCTCTACACATTACATTTACACTACCTTTTTTAGCTGCATAAATTTTTCCTCGACGACATCTTTCAGTAATCTTTGTGTGTTCATATTCTGCTATCATACCTTGCATTTGTAACAATAAATGAGCTTCTGGACTATCATTAATCTGATTATTTAAAAAAATTACTTCTACTTTTGCTTTCTGTAATTCTTCAAGTAAAACCATCTGATATGCATATTTACGCGATAAACGATCAGGAGAATGAATATAGATTATGTCAATTTTACCTTCTGCTACTTTATTACGTAATTTTTCTAAGGCAGGACGAACTAAATTAGATCCACTATAGCCATTATCAACGAATTTATGTTCATCTAGCAATTCATGCCCATCTGCTTTAATTTTATTTTCTAAAGCTGAAAGTTGACTTGCAATCGTATTCTCTTGTACTTGTTTTTCTGAAGAAACTCTTGCATATAAGCTTACTGTTAACATTTGATCCTCCTTGAAGTTCTTTTTTATTTGCATTTACTGAATACTTTAGCACTGGCATTAATTTTGTGTAGGCGTCTAATAAATATACCTCTGCCAACCTATCAGGTTCATAACTAACTCGTATGGCAAATCTTTCTTTACTGTTCATAACATTCCATTTAAATAATATGCTCATTATTAATCCACTACATTAAAGCTGATAATTAGTTCGTCATTAGCGTCATAAATAAATGGAGCTCTTACTTTTGGACATAAAAGTTTTCTGGAAATACTTTTTTCAAGTTTTAAATTGTTGGCAACATTGTCGTAGGTG
>NZ_QPIP01000041.1 GCF_003344345.1 Wolbachia endosymbiont of Cylisticus convexus
AACCGTTCCACTTAAAACTAATTTTATCCTTGTTTCATTGCCATTAAAGTTTGTCAGCACATGAGTTCTCTCTACCCAATTTTCTCCAATTGGTTTTCCTGATGTTAAATTTACTAATTGCCAATCCACATTTTTTTGCACATATGCTTTTACATCTGCAGTGCCAGGTATTAGCGCATCATACGTTATGGTAATTTTAGTGTTAGCTCCTGCTGTAATACTTCTTGTAACATAATCTCCAGACTCTGAAAGATTACCTAGAACTAGCTGTAACCCTGGATATAGCACTGGACTTTTTTCTTTTGACCCTTTTAAATTTGCCTTTACTGTTAACTCTCCAGATAGTCTTTCACGCAGCGCGAGCGGCAAGTTATCAGATAGAAAATTTTCTTTTCCTTCTTCATCTGTCAGAATAAATTCTACATTGGTATCAAATGCTACTTTTTCGACGTTCGTCAAAACAATTAAATCTGAAGTATTGGTTGCTGTAACTTTGCCAAGATCAATAACATGAGAATTTTCGCTAAATTTTGCAGCTAGTAATCGAAACGTTAAATCTAAATTTTGATGTGGAGTCCAGGTGCTTGCATTACTTGATGATAGTAATACTCCTACTTGATATGGCTGACTTGTTACCCAACGGCTATTTACTGCATCATATTTGCCAAGTTCTGCTATTTTTACTGCAGTACCAGGATCATCAGTAAGTAGCACTATTGCATACTCTTGTTCTGCATGGCAAAACACTGGTGACCACTCTATACGTGTTGCTGTGCCATCTACTTTTATATCTTTCGGCTCAATATAGCTTTCAGCAATAACAGTCTGCGATGGCATTCCCACTGCTGTTTCTCTAATCTGCACAACAACACGTTTTTTGCCTTTATTTATAAACCATAACTCTAGACCTCCTATGTGTCTGCTCTCATTTAAAGTAAATGTTTGCGCTAAAGGATCAACTCTTCTTGCTGCGATAATTCTTCTTCTCTCTTCTATGGTAATAGTTTTTTTACCAGTATAAGTTGCCTCTCCATAGCTTCCTTTATCACCATAAAACTGTACTAATTTAGTACCTGCTGGAATATTTGCTGGGATTTTTATTTTTCCACTTATTTGTCCTTGATTGTTAACTATTAACATATTTTTATGCTATAGGTTGAATAATTATTCCGTCAAATTTTATCTCTTTAAGCTTCTCACTTGGCTCAAAACCTTCAATTTCAAAATTCTGTACTGCTTCTCTCATAAATTCAGTTTCGTATGAAGTACTTGACAGCAGCTCTGTTGTTTCTTTAACATTAAATACTCTTGTTACTGGACTTTTCCAATTCGTGGTAACCTCCGTCCAGTGGTCTATATTTTTATTTAGAGTAATTTGTGCCGGAACTGGATCAAAAGCTTGATACGGGTTAATCTTTTCTCCTTTAGTCTGTAAAAGCTGCTCCAGTACCGGTTCAAGTTTATAAGGTAAAAGATAAGGTTCTTTACCTCTTTCAACATCAATAATTTCCACATCTATAGGTAAAATTAATTCTTTGTTTACTATTGCTGCAGACTGCGAAATTCCTTGATCGCGCATATCATCATCAAAGAATGAATCAACAAATACTCCTTTTTTGGTGGTAGGTTCTCTTGAATTTGCATCACTGCGTAAACGCTCCTGTGCAACCAGCGCATAAAGATCATTTATTCCTTTTTTCATTGCTTCAAGCTCATTCATCGGTACAGCATGAATAGCATTATTCACTATTTTTACCCCTTCGCCTTTTTTCCACGTCTGATGAATGTAGCAGAGCAAAAGTTGTCCACTAGGCGCTCTAGGCATTGATGGTCGCCAAGGGTGAGCTATGCCTTTTATTCTTCTTACCACTCCTTTGCTATCGATAGTAATTAAATCATAGCGGGGCATTTTCCAGGTGTAATCAACCAGAACCAAGCTGTTATCAACTGCACCTCTTACTTTACATCCCTCTTCGCTTATATCTTCAGGGCTTATATGAGTGCGGCAGCGATAGGTTATCAGGTAACTACTTCCAGGAGCTGGTTCTTTACCAGGTAATGACCAATCAACGTTTCCTGCGTTTAATTTGTAATCTATACTATTTTCATAAATAACATTGCCTTGTTTAACTTGAATAATCTCAAGTACTGCAGAGTCAGGAATAGCTCCAGAATATGAACCGTGAGTAACAGTAATAGTTTTTTGAACAGTTATGTCTACTTTTTTGATTTCACTTATTGGAAAATCATTAACCTTCAGTTCCATTACTCTTTGGCTATTTGGCTGAAAAGTATGTGGTTCTGATTCAACTGATTTTATATCCGGATCTTCATCAAAAGAAACACGAATACTGTGAGGAAGTTCAATCTCATAGCCATCAACATGAGCTTTGCCCTCATTAATCACAAATATTTTTTTTCCTCCTTCTCCCTCTTCCTTTTGCAGGAACATTACTTCAAGACCATTTACGACATAGGAACCATTGGCTTCTTTGTCATAACGAGCAAGAGCAGTAGTTACTATATTTGCTTGTGGTGGCGGTGAATGTTCTATTAATACTCCATTTTCAATGTTATAAATTGGATAAAATTCTCCATTTACAGAAAAAGGGGAAGAAACACCTTCAGATTGATAACCCCAAATGGTAGAAACTTTAAGTCTTGCTGCTCCTACTTCCTGATAATTTCTTGTACCAACAGCAGGATCACGAAGATTTTCATCCTCAAGCTCTGTAATCGTAGATTCTAGATAATAAACACCTATACGAACTGTGGTACTCAGTGGAATAATAAATTCTTCTTTTTCGACTTTTCTCACTGCTCCACGAAGATAGATTTTTCCTGATTCAAGCGTAACTTTACCAGTTTCTCTATCTATAATACAATTGCTTCCTATTATAACATCACCATCACGAAATATTGCATCACCTATGCCTTTAAGCTTAGAGAGAGCATACTCCTGAGTCTCGTTTAATTCTGCTGATTGTAGACCTCTTCCTGCCAGGAACAAACTTTTTTCGTATTCTTTGTCAGGATTAAAGCGGTTATAATAACTATTTAAGGTCATTTTGTTTCAAAAAGTTACAACAAATGAAAAAGTTTCCCGAGTTGCAGATGTTCTGATAAGTGGTACGGTATGTTCTAAAACTAACAAAATTCCAGGATTTTCCACGTCTTTTGGCTCGAAATATCTCTGTCCTTCAGGTAATCCTTCTTTTATTTTAGTACCAACCATAACCCCTAATTCCCGTATAACTTGATTTGCTGCATCCGTGAAATCGAAAGTAAATTTAAGGTACAAATTATTGGTTGGTACATTTGAGGACCTAAACCTCCCTGTTGGAGTCAAAAGCTCTCCATTCTCATCACCTGTGCAAAAGAGAACCTCATCTGCAGTACGTCTGCCAAGCTCATTGAGCAGTTTTTCAGAAGTTATCAGCTCTGGTGGTGTGCTTTCACTATATTCTACAGTAACTGCACTATTTGCCCTGATAGAGCTATTTTCCGTACGTTTTATTACACCACTACTGCTATCAACTATATAATCTATACTTGGCTGATAAGTTGTTTGTCCGATAAAAACTTTTACGTCTTTAATGGGATGGTGATCAAGCTTGATTTCGTTATCAGCTGCTAAAAGTTTTTTTTTCTACTTTATGATTGCTTTCCCAATTAGCATCACCACTGCCCCAAGCAAGATGGATAGATTGCTTTTTTATGCTGGCTGCTATTGCTGCTCTTCCTGATTGTGTAAGAATTGACACCTGTGATGAGTTTGAAAGGCTTATATAATATATATTCAGGATTTGGAAAATTTTTGTCCAAAAAAAATGAATTTTTGCCTAATTTTTTGTTGCAGTATTATTTAAATTTGGATGTGTATTATTCTTGAAGAAAAGTAATTGAATATCAGTAGTTTAAAAATTGCATCTGTATTATTTATTTTTGCCCCTGTCCTACAAAGTGCACCTATAGGTTCTCATCCTTAAAGCATTAATTGTTTTAGGGAAAAGTTATGAAGCTAAAAACTGCCATAGTTGTTCAAAATATACGGTATCAAGCTAGGAGATTAAAACTTTTTGAATGCTTTACTCATGAAACTCATGAAGATCTTGAGCAAGAACTTTTCTGTGAAATTTGGACTTATCTTGATAGATATGATGAAAGTAAAGGTAGCTTTAACACTTTTGTAGCAAGATTAACTGAACGTCGTGCCAACAACTTATTGGAGAAACAACTATGTATGAAGCGCAATATTAATAACTATGTCAATATTGAGAAAACAGAAGCTTTTGAAGATGAAGTAGCGAAACGTACTGATGTAGATTACATGATTTCAATACTACCAAGAAAGATGCAAAAGATATGCGAACAACTCAAGTACTTTAACTTATATGAAGTTGCTCAGATGAACAACATATCAAGAACTACTTTAAATACTATGGTAAGAAAAATACGTATAAAACTCTCTTCCATCTACTACAAGAGCAAAAAGAAAAATTGAACATAAATTCTACCTTTCCTGAATATATAACATATACCATTGAGGTGAATAAATGACTTTTAAAATTCTAAACAATAATGAAAGATTGAAAACAACTACAGGAATAAAAGTAGTAATTTTTGGTCCTTACGGTATTGGTAAAACCAGTCTCTTAAAGACTATAAGTGAACCAACACTTTGTCTTGACTTTGAAGCAGGTCTGCTTGCTGTTCAAGATTGGCAGGGAGATTCAATTAGTGTTCGTACTTGGAATCAAGCTCGGGATATTGCCTGCCTAATTGGTGGTCCGAACCCTGCACTAAAATCTGATCAAGCGTATAGCCAAAGACACTATGAGCACGTATCAAGTAAATACAATGAAGAGTTTTCTAAATATCGATGTATTTTTATTGATAGCATCACTGTAGCATCACGTCTTTGTCTCTTATGGGCAAAAATGCAACCGGAAGCTTTTTCTGAGAGAAGTGGAAAGCAAGACATGAGAGCTGCTTACGGAATACTTGCGCAAGAGATGATGGCATGGCTCAATCAATTTCAACACATCGGAGACAAAGACATCATCATAGTTGGCACGTTAGGTCAATATCTCGATGACTGCAATCGTTCAACATGGCTGCCTCAATGTGAAGGAGCTAAAACTGCTAGTGAAATTCCAGGTATTGTTGATGAAGTAATTAGTATGGTTGGAATCAAGAAAGATGATGGTACAGAGAAACGTTCATTTGTCTGTCAGACTATTAATTCTTGGGGATACCCTGCTAAAGATCGCAGTGGCTGCCTGAATATGGTTGAAGAACCACATTTGGGTAAATTACTTGCGAAAATTAAAGCCAAAACTTTGGCTCCTATTGCTTAATTAAAAATTGGAGAACAATTATTATGGAACAAAGCTTTTTCAATATCGGTCAAAAAATTCCCTTTTTCAGTGTGAAAGAATATTTGGATGACCAATCACCGATACCAGAAGATATAATCTCACCAAGGATTCTGACAAAAAGAGGTCTATTGGTACTAGGTGGCCCACCTAAAATTGGCAAAAGCGACTTTTTGATCTCTTGGCTTATTCATATGGCAGCTGGAGTTTCATTTTTGGGTATGACTCCAAGCAAACCTATGAAAATTTTCTATCTGCAAACTGAAATCGAATATGACTACATGAAAGAACGGTTGCAACAACTTGATGAGGAACTTCTGAATATAGCTGCCAATAACTTGATCATTACACCAAGAGTACAATTATCGTTTAGTAGTGAAGAAATAGATGAAATTAAAAACGTTATTAAAGAGCGTTTTAAACCTGATATTATTGCAATCGATCCTCTTCGCAACATTTTTAACTCAAGTGAATATGGTAATGAAAATGACAATAGCGCTATGCTATTCTTTTTGCAAAAAACGCTTGAAAGACTGAGGAACATTATTAATCCAGATGCAGGTATAATCCTCACCCACCACACAAAAAAACTGTCCAAAAAGATGCTAGAAGAGGATCCATTTCAAGGTTTAAGCGGTGCTGGATCTTTACGTGGATTTTATAGCACTGGCATGGTGATGTTTGCTCATGATGAAGAAAGCACTACCCGTCAAATAGTGTTTGAGCTGCGAAATGGTGAACGTGTGGCAAGCAAGCTTGTCGATAAGATAAATGGTCGTTGGAAACTTGTAGACCAATGGAGTTGATTCTTTTTTACTTAATTTATAGGGAACAATATGCTAACAGATTTTTTAACTGATTTTAATAACGTAAAACTGCAGAGCAGTTTAATACCGAAAGGTACAATAGTCAAGGTAAAAATGGCAATAAAGCCTGGAGGTTATGAAAATTGGTTCACTAAAAGCTACACTACTGGCAGCATCTATTTAAACGTTGAATTTACTGTCACTGAAGGTCCATATGCAAAACGCAAGATTTTTCAAGTAATTGGTATTAAAAGTGGCAAAGCAAGAGTTGAAGGAGAAGATACTTGGGGAGAATCTGGTCGTTCTATGCTTAGAAGTATTTTGGAGTCAGCACGGAACATTCATTCAAATGACACTTCAGAAAAAGCAGCTATTGCTAGAAAAGTCAACTCTATAGCTGACTTTAACGGGGTAGAGTTTACTGCAAAAGTTGGTATTGAAGCTGATCGGTATGGAGAAAAGAACAAGATTGCTACGGTTATTACTCCAGAACAATCTGAAGTTGATTGGTTGCCATTTTGAAGTACGACGAAGAGAAGCTCTGGATTGCTGTAATTGAGAGAGCTATCAAAGATGCAGCAGGAAAAAATCTAGAGCTAAAGAAAGAAGCAATTAAATGGTTTGATTCAGAGTCTTTTGAAACTGTTTGTGAGCTAGCTAATCTCAGCTCTAAACGTATGAAAAGTATGTATGGGGGTTTTATGCAGAGAAAAGAAATAAAAGGATTATTGATTGATAATATTAAGGAGTGCATACCTTACCTAATTCCAAACGGTAATTTTTATCGAGAAAGGACTTATGTTGGCAACTGTTACGGGGATATGATTACGGTTAAAATAGTGGGTAAAGAAGCTGGAAATTGGCGTAATTTTACTAAAGGAATTAGTGGTGATATCATTGATCTTTGGACTTTAGTTAAAGGTGATATAAATTCCGCTAAGAAGTGGTTAAATACTAAAGAAAACACAACAGAACATAAAATTACATCGTTTTCAGCAAGGCATTACTTAAATGATAAATCACCAATGCCAAAAGATATAATAGGGCCAAGAATATTAACTCCAGGCGGTCTTTTGGTCATAGGTGGAACTCCCAAAATCGGAAAAAGTAATTTTCTTCTTTCCATGTTAGTACATTTAGCTGCTGGAGTATCATTCCTTGGTATGAAGCCTGCAAAGCCACTCAAGATATTCTATCTACAGAATGAAATGGAATATGATTACATAAGAGAGCGCTTACAGAAGTTAAGAGTCAGCAAGAAAATCCTTGATGAAGGAACAGAAAACTTAGTTATTACTAAAAAAGTACAGTTAACTTTGAATATGGAAAAAATAAAAGAAATTATGTCGGAAAATCTCGATGTAAAAACAGTTGATCTTATAGTAATAGACTCTCTTTTTGATTATAGGAATATGATCTCTTTTCTGCAAAATAGTATTGATGAACTACGCTCTATAACTAATCTTACTGCTGGAGTAATAGTTACACATTACACCAAAAAAGTGTCAACAACCACGTTAAAAAAGAATCCATTTCAAGCATTGAGTGGTGCTAATGTTTTAAGAAGTTTATATACATCTGGAGTAATGATATTTAGGCCAGAAAGGAATACTCTGCAATTGATGTACGAACTTAAAAACGGCAAACCAATACCAACAAAATTCATAAACATGGTTAACGGACGCTGGATAGCCACAGCTTAACCAAATTTCTAAACTTTAAATATATTGGAGATTTTATGGGTATCTATTGTGATTTTAATACTGCAGCTCCACGAAAAAATGCACCGTTAGTAGAAAAAGAACAACTTAAAGCTCAGCTTCTGTTAAATATCAGATCATGCCTTTCATATCTATTACCAAGAGGAACTTTTCGTGGTGATAAGTTTTATGTAGGCAATGTACAAGGTGATAAAGGAAAGAGTCTAGTAGTAGAATTAAGTGGTAGTGAAGCTGGCCTATGGCATGATTTTGCAACAGGAGAAGGTGGTGACATTATCGACCTTTGGGCGGGAGTAAATAGAAAAAGTACAAGAATAGAGTTTCCTGAAGTAATGGCTTCTATAGCTGAGTGGCTTGGTCATTTCAAAAATTCAAGTAGTCCAACTGCATATTGGGATTATTACGGTGAAAACGGCCAAGCTATTGTTAGAATCTATCGTTACGATGATGATAGTGGAAAGAGATATCTTCCTTTTGATATCAAAAAATCCACCTTTAGTGTACCAGAGATAAGGCCACTATATAATATTCCAGGTATTTTAAAGTCCGATAAAGTTATTCTTGTTGAAGGAGAAAAATGTGCAGAAGCGCTGATAGAGAAAGGAATAACTGCAACAACAGCAATGTCTGGAGCAAATGCACCTATTGAAAAAACAGATTGGACTCCACTTAAAGGTAAACACATTATTATATGGCCAGATAATGATGAAGCAGGTAAGAAATACGCTGAAAAATCTGCTATGAAACTTACTTGTCTTGGAGTTGAAGAACTTTGCATTTTGGAAATACCTAAAGATAAACCAAAGGGTTGGGACGCTGCTGATTGCGTGAAAGAAGGTGTAAATGTTGAAGAGTTCATCCTTAGTACAAAAAAGGCTCCTTCAAAAAAATCGTTGAGAATAGATACCAGAGCTTGGGCTAATATTGCTCCAGAAAGAGAATGGATTGTTAAAGATTGGCTTCCTATTGGAAGTGTTACGGCTCTCTACGGTGATGGTGGTATGGGAAAGTCTCTACTTGCTCAACAACTAATGACAGCAGCGAGCACAGGTAAATCTTGGTTGGGAATGGAAATTGAGCAGATGAAGACATATGGTGTATTTTGTGAAGATGATACAGAAGAGCTGTGGCGAAGACAGTGTGCTATAAATAGATTATATCAGTTAGATATGGAATCCTGTGACTTTCATGATAATATTGGCTTTTTATCGAGAGTGTGGAAAGATAATCTACTCATGATATTTGATAACAAAGATATAGGTAAATTAACTCATTGCTTTGAAGAATTACTTGAAGATATTAAATTGTTTCAACCAAAGCTAGTAGTTTTAGATACAGCAGCAGACTTATTTGGTGGCAATGAAAACAATCGCTCTCATGTGAGACAATTTATTCAAAGTTGTTGTGGAAAAATAGTGAAGGTAATAAAAGGAGCTGTATTATTATGTGCTCATCCTTCTGATTCAGGAATAATACGTAAAACAGGTACAGGTGGTTCAACTGCGTGGAATAATACAGTAAGATCTCGTTGGTACTTGTCAAAGCCAGATAAAGCTGATGCTTCTGGTAATGAACGAGTACTTTGCCGTAAGAAGTCAAATTATTCTGCATCTAACGAAGAAAAGATTTCATTTTATTGGCATAACGGTGCGTTTGTACAATCTGATGATACATTAAATTCAGAAAGAATAGTAAGGTCTAGCTATAATACTAAATTGGATTTAGAACGTCTAAGAAGATGTGATATAATTTTAGAGTTAATTGCTAATGAAGCATATAAAGGCGAAACTTACACCGCGGCACACTTTGCTAGGTATTTTGAGGGAAAGCTAGGCCTTGGAAGTGAACGTAGCATCCGTGAAAGGATTAGCCATCTTGCAGCTCTTGGCCACATAAAGTTCTTTAAGGAAGCTCTTGGATATAAAGTATCAAGCACTAAATCAAAGTACGGCTATTTATGTGTTAAAGACATGGAGTTAAAAATTTCTGAAAATCAACATGTGCTGGTAAAGCCAGATTATTATCTTTCACCAAATAACGGAGTAACCTTACCAGTTGAAAATCCAGACGTTTGGGTGATACATAATTCTACAAAACAAGATGGCAAAATAGTATAGTAAGTTGGCAAGATGGCAAGTTGGCAAACTGAAGAATCTGCCATTCTACCAACTTAAAATTGATAAAAATATAAGAAAATCAATAGTTTAAAGAAATAGTAAGATGGCAAGATGGCAAAAAGTTGCCAACTAGATAGCATGGGTAAAGTCCTCTTCTATAGCGGGTTTAGGGAAGTTGGCAAGATGGCAAAAATCTATATATATAAATATATACTATGCTATAGTACATAGTATATATCAGTTAAGAGAAGAACTTAACGTTTTTTGATGTCCTTTCATAATTTTGCTTTTTCTATGGAGTTGCAACCTATAATAAAAATATAAAGTAAAGGCAGTGAAAAACAAATGATCCATAATAGCGTTTTAAAAAGATTCTATGACTTCAGGGTACAAGTTTACCACCAAGACCTAAGTTACTCATGTAGGGTAGCTTAAAACTTGATTACGAGGCATCTTAATACCCCAAACTTTTATTTATTAGAAAAAACCCCATAACTAGTTTATCATGCTTTTTGTTGATTGCAAAGAAAATTTTTTGAACCTAAAGAACAAATGGTTAGTAGACTTTTTGAAACATTATTTTTGCAATAGCTTTACTTCTACCATAAGTTTAACAGAGGCTCTAACCCTCATCTTTTTTTTAACAAACGCATAACGCTGGTCTACTGAGTTTAATAGCTGAACTAAGAATTCAGATCTCCGGATTTTCCGGAATACTCAATAACTTCCAAGTGAGCTGGGTCTAGTTGCTTTAATAAGGCTTTTATGCAAGCGCGATGAAGACTTGAGGTAGAAAAGATTGAAGAAAGCAAAATAAACAGCTTTATATTCTTAATTTTTTTAGATGAGGCAAAAGCTGCATTTTAAAGCTATCTGTAACTTTAGGGTGTAAACACTTACTAGCCACACTAAAGAACGCTTATAATGCCCTCTAAAACGCAAATAAAAGGCATCTTTAGTAAACTAACTAGTTAGTTTAACACATTTTTTACACTTTGCAAAGAAAATTTTTCAAAAAAGATTGAACAACTTATGGTGAGTATAAGGGGTTATGGAGACTATTATGGGAATACAACAACTTTTATCGCAAACCTCTGAGCAATTAATTGCAAAACTCTCAGTAATGAAATTAGCAAATTGTAGAGGTAGCTCAAGGAAAAAAGTTTGAAGTTACTGCCATAGAAGAAGAAACAGAAGCTCGTAAAACTTGATTGCCCCTTAAAATGGAGACAAAGATCTAAATTTATTTATTTACGTCTCTAATTTTATCTAGTATAATGGAGACAAAGATTTATATTTTGTGTTTTATGTCTCCATCATTTATTGGTAGGCAAACTGAGTTAAAACAACTACTGGAGCTTACAGACAAAAATACTGCATCTTTTGTAGTAGTCAAAGGAAGGCGTCGTATAGGAAAAAGTCGTTTAATTCAAGAGTTTGGTAAGTATTTTGAACAATATTACTCCTTTATAGGTTTGCCACCAGAAAGGCATACTACAACGTCCTACCAACTTAATGAATTTTCTAGACAAGTTGCTAGACAATTTAATACATCTTTTGCTAGGTATGATGACTGGAGCGATTTACTATGGGCAGTTGGTGAACGTCTACTATCAGGAAAAACATTATTGCTGTTTGATGAAATTTCTTGGATGGGCTCAAAAGATCCAACCTTTTTAGGCAAAATAAAAAATTTTTGGGATACGCAGCTAAAAAATAATAACAAGTTAATTTTCGTTGTTTGTGGATCAGCTTCATCCTGGATCGAGAAAAATATACTTAGCAGCACTGGTTTCGTAGGGAGAATATCGTTAACTTTAACACTCGGAGAATTATCACTTTCTGATTGCAATGAATTTTGGCCGAAAAATATTTCAGCATATGAAAAATTTAAGGTGCTTGCAGTAACTGGCGGAATTCCAAAGTATTTAGAGGAGGTAAATTTTAAACATAGCGCTGAAGAAAATATTAAAAGGCTTTGTTTTACAAAAGGTGGGTTTTTAGTTGAAGAATTTAATCAAATATTCTCAGATTTATTCATGCGAAAAACGGCTTTTTATAAGCAAATAGTCAGAGCTCTTTCTACTGGAGCTAAAGAACAAGAAGAAATTTGTGCTACTTTAAATATCGTAAGACATGGACGCATTTCTGAGTATCTACATGAGCTTGAGCTTGCTGGTTTTATTGCAAAGGATCATACTTGGAGTATAAAAACGGGTACTGATTCACGACTCAGGAGGTACAGACTTCAAGATAATTATTTAAGGTTTTATCTAAAATATATCGAAAAAGATCTAGGGAAAATTAATCGTGACACCTACTCTATAGGGTTCTTACCAGAGTGGTATACAATTATTGGGCTTCAATTTGAAAATTTGGTGCTGAACAATAGAAAGAGTATACATAATATCTTAGGAATTGATGGAATAATAAGCGAAAATCCATTTTTTCAGAAAAGAACGCGTAATAGTGCAGGCTGTCAAATTGATTATATGATTCAAACGAAGTTTAACACTCTCTACATTTGCGAAATCAAATTTTCAAAAGATAAAATTGGTCATTCAATAATACAAGAGGTACAAAAGAAAATAGATGCACTAAATCGTCCAAAAGGCTTTTCATGTCGTCCAGTCCTTATCCACGTCAATGATGTAAGTGATGATGTTATAGATAGTGATTACTTTTCAAACATAATTGATTTTGGAGAATTGTTGAATTGTAAGTGATGTTTTTTCTGACTTTAAAAAATAATAGTTTCTACAGTTATTCTTAAGTTTATAGAGTTTGCTAACATTAGTATCTTTGGCTTTAAAAGAAGGGGATGGAGCCAAAACAATCTCTCTACTACAACACAATTCTTTAAGATGTTTTAAAGGGCTATTATAGCGTTATCTAGATAGGGGATTAGTGTTTTTATCAAAAGCTCGTGTAATCTCCTCTCAACTCAAATAAGCAGTTATTTCCAAAATGGAAACAACTCAAATAGCAAAGAAGCTGCTGTAAAAGATATAGCTGGTTTTCAAAGCTCTTTAATTCCTTAGCTGTCTTAAAATTATTTTAACTTTTTTTCAGAAACTCCCGGAAAAAGTGGTCGGTATATATTAGTATAGGGGCATTGAATGTAGATGTGCTTCAAACACAAAAGTCGGCAAACGAACAGAGTAGAAAAGATTGAAGAAAGCAAAAGAAATTTAGGCTTTTACGTAATTGAGAATTTGTATTTTTTTTAGATAAGGCAAAAACTGTATTTTAAAGCTAGATGTGACTTTAGGGTAAAATACCAACCAAAGAACGCTTCTTTAAAACTTGATCACAAGCCTTGTCACAAATTTTACTTTTTCCATTGTAACATCTTTTACTTCTCTTCAACACAGTTAACGAACTACTTTTATCAGCACAGTAAAAGGGTTAATACGGTAACCATAATCTTTACGCGATGATCCAGGCCAACCAACTGTTTGAATCACATCATTACGTTCGATGTTTAATCCTAACTTTTTAGCTAAGGTGGTTTTTATTGTTCTTTGGATTGTGTTTAGTGGTTTTCTGATGTGATGTTCTGGGTCTGCTTCTGGATCAAGATTTAGGCGCTTTTCTATTTCAGTTATGCTAAGCAACATGTGTTTTTCAGGAGGTAATTCTTTTTTACAATCATGCAAAAATTGTTCAAATAATATGCGAAAAACCTTCATACATGCTACAGCTTTCTTATTTAGAATCTCTATATTGTTTACGTAAAGTGAGCCCTCTATCAATTGCAACTCTAGTAATTCCTTCTCTTTAGGAGGTTCAATTAGATTAAGTGAAGTATGTAAGATTTGCATTGAAGTATTTGGTATGAACTCTAGTACTCCTCTTTGTGCTGCTTCTTGGAATACTTCAATTAAAGTCTTATGCTGAAAGAAAAGGTCAACCATTTTTACTGTGGGCAAATCAAGAGGTATGTTTGATGGATTTTTTCTCAGTATTACTAATACGGTTGGATTGACTCTTAGCCTATCTATGGTTAAGAATGTTGGATTGGTGCAAAAATCAAGAACAATGAGATTTACAAATTGACCTTGGTCACCAACATGATAAACTCCTCTTTCCACCTTGTGCCACGTGAAATGCGTATTACTTAGCTGACCTTCAAACCAATGCATGATTTTCTCTGGGTTTAAATATACAGATAAGCGATGAAATCTTTGCTTCTTGTAGGTATTAGGTAAAATATCACGGTTGCAATTTTCACAAATTATGTTATCGCATGCTTCGTTAAAGTCCTCATCAATGAAAATCTCATTGTTACAGTATGGATCAACTATATTTGGCCAATCTAATTTATCTTGTCTACGAGAGCAGATAATGTAAGACCTCTCTTGCATCTGAATTAATTTAAGATCTGACAAATACCTTGCTGCTTTGATGTAATTTTGATTTGGATTAACCCAAGAGCTGCCAGAATTAAGAAGATCAGAGATTTGCTCTTGGCAAGATTGTAAGACCATAAAATTGTTTTATGTATGCTTTAAAATCCTCTCTTTCCCTTTTATTCAGAGGATGTTCAGAGTAGTAAATTGCTATATACTCATCACTTCGCTTGAAAAATAAGCCTATCTTTTTGCCTTGAAATATTACTTTAATCGACTCTATAAATGGCACTATGTCTCCTACAAATGGCTTTAAAACATGCAATTCCAGTGCAATAGGATCATATGGAGCAACAGTCAAAGTGATATTAGTATAGCTGTAATTGAAACGATTTGACTGAAACTTTAACTCAAAAACACGAATATTTGAATCAGATTCATTAATACAAGTTTCTATAAATTTATGCACCTGTTCCGCGAAGTTTTTATCCTGCACATCTACAAAAATACATTCGCAACCAAAGTAACAACTTGCAATGCTATTTGCTATTTCTATAGCTTGATCGATATTTCTAGCACCAAGATCTACCTGAGTGCCATTTAGTAGAAAATCCAAAATCATCCACTCTGCCTTATGGCCATGAATGACTTTGTTTGAATTTAACAACAAATCTATATCGCTAGCTTTGCGTATTAACACATATAAACGATTCTGATGATAGAAGAAACCTTGTAGTTGATTCTCGAAACTGTCATTTCTCTTAATGTTATCTTCTTTCAGTATTTGTTGTATGATTTCCTCTGAGATAAAGTCCTTAAATGGAGTACTTGGTCGTCTTGGTATTTTTTGTAAGGCAAAAGACATGAAACTCTTTCTTTGTATTTTTTCAAAGTGATAGACAGACTTTAAAAGATTGTAATCTGCATGAAACAGTAGAAACAGCAAAGACTTCTTATCATATTTATTATTATTTTTTACAAGGTAGGATTTCATGAGTTCCGTAGTTAATGCAGATCTTGCAATTTCACTGACAGTAACTTCTAGTTTTGCACGGTCAAAACAGGTAATCAAGTAGTAAGTAACGAGAGAATCGGAATAATTAGTAATCACTTTACGTTTGTATTGTACAGATGTATTATCGTAACTTTCATCATCAAAGAGTTGAGCGTTTAATTTATTTTTAAAGGAGTTTTGAAAAATAATATTTAATTGCTTACCAGAAAGTGAATCTATCCAAGACTGACGTGTTTTTGTATTGTGAAAACGATCAAGCAAATGGTTAACAGGGACTTCTAAATCATCTTCCCAAAATTTACGATTTGGATAAATGTTCATAAGAAACTAACCACACCATAATAACATAATAGACTATTTAAATAGTTAAGATAGAAATCTGAAAGTCTTGACCAATAATTATGCAATGGCTGTTTACTGATTTTTAACCAAGTTTTTTCTAAAAAGTTTGCTTAAGAAGAAGATTTTTTGGACAAAAATTTTTCAAATCTTGAATATATATTATATAGCACTCTAGCGAAACAAATTCTGAATATAAATGTCAATCCTAACACTGGACCTTGGCAAGCAAACGGGCTGGGCAATTCTAACAGATGGAATAATTGAAAGTGGAAGCAAAAGCTTTCATGGTAGTCGTTTCAGTGGAGGTGGCATGTGCTTCTTAAATTTTCGTAATTGGCTTAATTCTTTGAAAGACATTTCTGCAGTGTATTTTGAAGAAGTGAGAAGACATCTAGGAACTGATGCAGCGCATTGCTACGGTGGTTTTCTGGCTGTTCTATCTGCTTGGTGTGAAGAACATCATGTGCCATACAAAGGTGTTAATGTTAAAACTATAAAACGCTTTATAGCAGGCAAAGGCAATGCAAGTAAGAGTGAAGTTATTGAAGCGATACGTGAAAAAAGTTTTTCACCTAGAGATGATAATGAGGCCGATGCTTTAGCTTTGATGTTCTACGTTATGAATTTTAGTAAAGATTTTAATGTATTAAAAACTCCATAAAAAGTGGGTCCTTTCAGCTAGGCTAGCGGGTTTGGTGGGTATGACCCCAGGCCTTCTTTAGCGTCAGAGATATTTTAATTATTAACTTTTTAATTAGTATAGCAATTATATGAATTTAGCAATCCACTACTATCCTATTCGAAATCTAGTTGAATATGAGCGTAATCCTCGTAAAAATGATGACGTAGTAAATAGAATGTGTGCTTCAATCAGGGAATTTGGCTTTCGTATACCAATAGTTGCAAAAAGCGATGGAACTGTGGTTGATGGTCATTTAAGACTTAAAGCAGCAAGAAAACTTGGTATGGAAAGTATTCCAGTGGTCTTAAGTGATAATCTAAATGAACCACAAACCAAAGCTTTTCGATTACTGGCAAATCAATCAGCTAATTGGGCAAAGTGGGATGATGAGCTTTTGAAAGTAGAAATTCAAGAGTTAGAAGATTTACAGTTTGATCTTAAAATGACTGGATTTGAATTAGAAAAAGTTCAACATTTCCTTGATGATTTAGATAGTGAAAAAGAAGATTTTTCTGACTTGGTTGGTGATGAAAAAAGGGTAGAAATAACAAAACCAGGGTATTTATGGATTTTAGGTGATCATCGAATCTATTGTGGTGATAGCTCTGTAGTTGAATCATATAAAGCGCTGTTAGATGATAAAATGGCAGACATTACTGTTTGTGATCCTCCATATAACGTTGATTATGGTAATAGCCAAGACAAAAAGGTATTAAATGATAATCAAGGTGAAAAGTATGAGCTTTTTCTCTATGGCATCTGTTCCCATATTTTAGCATATACGAAAGGTGCAATTTACATCTGCATATCATCATCAGAGTTTTCAACGTTGCAAAAAGTATTTGAGGAGGCAGGAGGAAAATGGTCAACATTTATCATTTGGGCAAAGAATCATTTTACGCTAGGCAGATCTGATTATCAAAGACAATACGAAGCAATGCTCTATGGATGGAAAAGCGGCAATAAACGTGAGTGGCATGGAGGTAGAAATCAAAGTGACCTGTGGTTTTATGATAAGCCAACACATAATACACTACATCCAACGATGAAGCCAGTAGAGCTAATGGAGAGAGCAATAGTAAACAGCAGCAGATCAGGAGACATAGTTCTTGATCCATTTAGCGGCTCTGGAAGTACACTGATTGCATGTGAGAGAACAGGAAGAATTTGTAGGACAATAGAGTTAGATTCAAAATTTGTAGATGTAACCATAAAACGTTGGCAAATATATACCGGAAGAGATGCCCTTTTAGCCAGTACTGGTAAAACTTTTGCAGAAATTCAAGAAGAAAATTCGTAGAAAAGAGGCAAAAAGAGTGGAAAAAATCACACAAACAGAATGGGCAAGAGAGATAGGAGTATCAAAGCAATATGTCTGTTATTTAGTAAAAAAAGGAATAGTTGAGTTGGAGGATGGACTCATTGACCGAGAACAAGCAAACAGGGCTATAGAAACAATCAGAGATCCAAGTCAACCACTGAGAAGAAAAAACTATTCAGAAAGCGGAGAAAAACTTTCCACGATGTTGCTTAAAACGCGAATAAAAAATGAAATGGAGCGAGGTAAACTTCTTGAGGCGAAAGCTAAGGCTGAGATAGGAGAACTTGTAGCAGTAG
>NZ_QPIP01000042.1 GCF_003344345.1 Wolbachia endosymbiont of Cylisticus convexus
ATTGCCGCCAAAAAGCAGAGTATTGTCGATGTTCTTTGTAAGGACTCTCAAGGTTCCAGATACATCATAGAGATGCAGTTCACTAAGACCAAAGGCTTCGAAAAGCGTGCTCAGTATTATGCTGCTAAAGCCTACTCAAGTCAAGCTGATCAAGGTGATGAGTATCATAATCTCAAGGAAATTATCTTTATTGCTGTTGCTGATTGCATTATTTTTCCAGATAAGGCTGAGTACAAATCAAATCATGTCATCTTGGATAAAAATAGCTTTGAACATGACTTGAAGGATTTTTACTTCGTATTTATAGAGCTACCAAAATTTACAAAAACCAAAGAAGACCAACTAGAAAATATAGTAGAAAAATGGTGTTATTTTTTTCGTATATGCAGGAGAAACAAGGGAAGAGGATCTAGATAAGATAGTTGGTAGTGACGTAATAATAAAACGAGCTTATGAAGAGATGAATAAGTTTAATTGGTCAGAAGAAGAGTTACTAGCATATGAGCAAAGGAAAAAGCGTATAATGGATGAGATTGCTGCTTTTGCTGAAAAATTTGATGAGGGGCTTAGAGTTGGAGAAGAAAGAGGCATCCAAATCGGCCATGAAAAAGGTAAAATTGAAGGTAAAATTGAAGTTGCAAAAAACTTACTTAAAGCAGGTTCATCTGTTGACTTAATAGCTGAGTCTACCGGTCTTTCTAAAGCTGAAATTGAACAACTCAAGGAAAAAGCCTAAGTGCTGCAACTCCATTAAAGCTCTTTTTAACTTATTGTATTTCTTTATCCACTAGTCTAGAGGCTATATATAACTCTTCCGCTATTTTCGCTATGGCCTATTTGATTTTCTCACCAATTCTACGCATCAGTTAAGTGCAAAATAGATGATATTTAAATATAAAAAATGTTTTTCATAAAATTTTTCTTGTCCTTGATAATTTTGGTGTTGCTATTTGATTCTAACTTTTGCATAATGCAGTAAATATTTTTATATAGGGGGTACAATGCCAAGATGGACAGATCGCCATGCTACAATACTTAAGAAATTACAGAATATCATTAAACATCCAGATTCTAATATTGCTGCTGGAAGGCGTTTAGCTATCGAAAAATGGGTAAAAACCTATACTGGAGAGGTAGAATATCTTAAAGATGATGAGCTACAGTTCTTATACAACGTATTTCGTGATGAGAATTGTTGGTCAGGTACAAGGTTAAACACTGCTACTCTAGGAAGAATGTTAACTGAAGAAGAAATAGATGAAGTAAAGAATCCACTTTGCAAATACAATATGGCTTGTAGGTACTGTATGATAGATAAAATTCATCCACTGTTTCAGAAGCAACTTGAATCTTACAAAAGTGGCTTCTCTTCTGAAGAAGTAGATGATGATGGTAGGCCTGCAACTAACAACCACAAATATGTTAGAAGTGAATTGTTAAATGCTATGAATAGTGAAGATCCTGTACTTAGCTTTTGGATTGATAAAAAATCTGGAGAATTTAAAAAGCATGATAATGCAGTAGAGGGTTTTAATAAAGCTGTGGAATTCAAATGGAGTGAAGGAGTAGAATATTTCTATCGTCGTATAAATCAGGAAGGAAAGAAAAAGATTGATAACATGATGGTTAAAGCTGTTGCTAATTTATCTGCTATTCAAGCTAACCATAATGTTGCTACCGTTTTAGATTTTCTTCTGCATGAAATAATCACTGATCCAATAAAGCATAAATTACTACTTGAGTTATCAGATAAAGGCAAAGGAGTTATGTATCAGCCTCTTAGCACATTAGTACAGTGTGGTTTCGTTGATACAGTTCAATATATAGTAAAGCACTTGTCTCAGGAAAAAGTTTTAGTGTCTGAAGAGAAGAAAATACTTTCACATTTTGGTTATGCTTCTTTGCTTTCTTCGCTTTCGAATTTGATGTTAGAAAATTCAGATATAGATATCCGAATTAAGGCAAGAGAGGTTATTATAGATCTTTGGAGATGCAATCGTTTTATTGAACATAGACGAACTGTTTTTGATACTTCTAAAGATATGCGTACCTTAGGTCGTATGGAGCAGACACTTGCAATGTTGATTGTAGATTGGAAGCGTAATGATGATAATCAAAATATTACTAAAAAGGACACGATATTAGATATTTTAGGATTTGTAAAAGATCATTATTCAGCCAATAATTTTACAGAATTTAAAAAGCAGGTAGTTAGCAACTTAAGGATAGTTAGTAGGATTGGTATGGGAGATAATATTGATTATGGTAACTTGGCAGAAGAGCTATTTTCTCAAGTGAAGTCTGCACATTTGTCTCCTGAAGGTAGTGGTTTCAGCGATCCACAGACCGTGTTAGAAAGTGCTGGTGCTGGTGTTAGTGGTGTGTCTAGTCGTAGTTATAATTAGAAGTGTTTATGCGAAATAATGATGAAGATACTGAATTAATTCAAGATTTGTTAAATGGAGATTGTGATGAGCTAAATAGAGAAGTTGGACTTTTTTTAGACCAGTGTCCATCTTTTTTACACTCGGTTGGTAGGAATCGTTTTTTTCCTGCATTCTTCTTCGGCATGTTTGCTACTGCATTTGATTCTGGTATTATAGATTTTGACCCTGATATTGCAAATGGTGAAAGAATTTACTTTCGTTTTGATAATTATGATAATGGGAAAGGAAATCTAAAAATTGCTGTTCTAACCGTAGATGAAGATGGCACGAGAATAGTAAGATGCTACACTATTGCTGATAATGAGAACAGTCCTGGATCAAGATTCAGTGAAGAAGAAAGGCTATGGATAGAAGAGAATCAGCTACAGAACTTACAGGAGGATCTGGCTTGGGAAGAGTATAAAATATTTCAGCGGGGAGAGGAGTGTGTATTTTTTCCTCAAGGAAGGGATTTTGATGGAAATCATGCATCTCCCATCGATAATTTTAGAGAAATTGCTCCAATCATACAGCAAGGTAATTTATTAGATCTGGTAAATGGATTAGCAAATGATAATGCAGGTGATGTAAGAAGGGATATTGAACAAGTTTTACGATATATTATCAGTATCTGCGATGAATATCGCCAAGAATTGAATTTTGATAATGAGTCTGACGATCATGGTTTTTTATCCGGATTTTTATTAAATTTTAGGTACCGTGCTATGGCTGATATCTACCTAGAATTACTCATAGGAAGAGGATATGCAGATATTAGTTTGCTTGTACGTGGTCAGGAAAAATTAAATAATTCAGTTCCCATTATAATTGAGCTCAAAGCAGGTCAAGAACACGCTGGACAAGCGTTGGAACAAGCTAGGGGTTATGTTAGAAATTGTCCCATTTCATCTGTATCCATTCATACCTCATCAAGAAATGCTGTTTGTGTAGGGCTAAACTTTAACCATAATGCTCAACGTCTGCAGTCTGGTATAGAAAACTTTTTAGGGCAAGAACCCTCCTTAATAAGAAGATTACTTAATCCTATTCAAGGGGAAGTTCAAGAAAATGTGGGAAGTTACCTACAATATCCGTTTTTTTGTCACAGGTTGGTACCTCATGCTAATTGGTTTTCCTATATTTCTAGGTTTACATTTGCAAGTATTGCATTTACAAGGGCAACTGTTCAGGTAGGCGCAAATTTTGCAAGAGTAACGAAATATCTATTCAATTACCATAATGATGATAGGATGCTGTATCCAGTAAGAGAAGGGAATTCACAAGTAAATATTCGGGAACGAGCTTTGACCATGGTTCTATTTGCACCAGCAATAAATATGTTAGTTCTGTTTGATATCCGTCATGTATTGCGTCACCGATTTCCACAAGTGGCTCTAAATCTATTGCGTCCAGGTTGGCAAAATGCTGTAGTACGTGAAGTGGTGTGTAATTTGGAAACAGTTAACAATGATCATACAATAAATGTTATTTTAACAATGTTTCAAACACCTGCTGATTACTTACAAAATAGGGGTGGCGTGAGTTTTCTAGGCACGTTTTCACGAGTAGGTGGTATCGGACAAGTACACAGAGCTGCAAGTGTAATGATGAATACTGGCTGGCAAAATTTAGGTAGGCATCAAAATTTATTTCAGGAAATTTCTAATGTGTTGTTCCCGTTGTTAGAGCAAAATGCTATACCCCCATTAGGACAATCATTGGTAACAAATGAACATGAATTTCAAGCCTTCTTACATGGGATATTTTATGCTCTTGGCAATCCTGCAAAAGTAATTATTGAGTTTCAGCTAGAGAGAGGAAGAAGGATAGATCTAGTGTTATCGAGATCTGTGGAAAGGGTTGATACTCATCCGATTGGAATAGAGTTAAAATTTGCTAACACTGGAGGACAAGTACAACAAAGAATGGCAGAGGCAAATCAGCAATTACAAGAATATGCACAGTGCAGGGGATGCGTACGTGTTACTGATGGAGATAGAATGGTTTTATCAGGTGTTGTACTCAATGATGGTGCTCAAGGACCAAATACTCTAATATCAGTTATAAATGTTCTTAGAGTAAAAGATGGTCTAATGCAGTCTCATAGATGATCTTTTTATGTATGGTTCCAGGGTGGCTTTGTTGCATAGCAGTAAAAGATTAGCAGTTGTTAACCGATTCTGTTATAGAGTAAATATCTATCAAATAAATACAACTTATGCCACGAAAAATGAGAGTCAGTAACTGCATTGAATATAATAAATTTCTAAAAGAAAGAGGAAATATTTTTCATTTTATCAATGAAGCTGTTGAAAATTGGTACGAAACTTCAAAAAAACTCGGGAACGTTTCCAAAAACTCTGGTGAAAATAACATTTATAGTGATAAAGTTGTCATTTCGGTACACATAATCGCTAACCTTTTTAGGATAGGTTTGAGATAGGGAGTTGGGTTCATAAAAGGGTACTTGCAGCAAATAGGAAAGAATTTACAAGTAATCAGCTATTCACAAGCCTCCCGTCGATTAAAAAAGCTTAATTTAAAGATATGTGATTATAGAACTGATAAGAGCAATATAGATAATATTGAAATTGCTATAGATGGCACTGTAATTGTATCCGTTCAGGCAATGGCATCAACCATCAGTAATTTGAAGCCATTAACAAGTAAGAGCCATGATAATGCTGTGCAACAAGTACGTTCAACTTTTTCTCCTTCAGCTACTTAATTTGATTACAAAGAGTGCTCAACAAACCGTACACACCAAGTTAAGGAAAAATGTGGTTTAAGATCGATATAGTAATTTAGACTTAAACTGACAAATATGCACTAGAAGAATTCAAAATCAATCTGTAGAGGAAAAATTACGTACAAAAATAAAGGCGTTAAATAAAGTTGCACGAACTTCTAAATGAAAGAATTTGATTAAAGTTAATTACACTAATAAAAAAGGATTTTAACTCTACTTTGACTATAAACTTGCCTTAAATTTTTTTCAATTACCAAATGAATTGGTATTAACTTAGCAACATATTTCACTAATAACCTAAACAGTATAACCATTTCCAGCGTTCAAAACCAAGGACCGTGAGAAGTATTTTTCTTGGGATGGAATGGTCTACCACGTGATACATTCGAACTTTTTAATATAGCAGTTTTGCTATACCTTAAAACTATCTATATTGGCTTACTTTTACTAAATTTATGTATGAACTAATTTGCTTAGCTTTGTTACAATAACTTTGCATTTTTATTTGCACAACGCCGCTTTTATTTAATTTATTCTCACAAATATATGTACTATTTTTATGTTTTTTGAAAAAGTAAATAATGAAAAATTTTGTGGCGCTAGCTTGTAGTATATTTCTGTTGTACTATAAAGAACTTACAACATGACAATTGACCTTCTATCAAAAGTTACTCTATATAACTGACATTATAATCGTTCTTTGTGTTTACAAAGAGTTGTTGCATTAGTTAAATGTTATGGTATAGTGTCTAGTGTTGGCTACAGGTGGAGTTATATAGTAAGGTCGGGAATACTTGAGAAAAAAGTAGTTTTACTTTTTAGTCAAAGCGATACGATTTAAAGTAAGATTTTAGCAAGAGTTTGTGAGGTAATAATGGGGGTTTATATTTCTTCCTATGCAGTTAGGGCTAAAGATTTAGAAAAAGCAATCGGTTCAAATGATAATCATTTATACGAGAATGTTTTAAAAGTAGTTGATGATTTATTTGATAGTACAGAACTTGATATAAAAAGTGCTTTGAAAGATTTAATACTTAACCAACCTCCCTATAGTCATTCGGCTGATCTTTATCACTATGCATTTGAGGCGCTATGTTCTTACTTTGGTCAAGAATTACCTTACTACTCTGAATTTAAATTTGGCTATGTAACTGATATTGTAGACGATATACTTGAATCAGATTTTGGATTAAGTATAAATATTGTGGAAACCATTATAAATACTTCACGTGATGAATTCTTTGGGTTGCCTATCGAAGGTTATGTAGTTGGCGGCCTTTTAGATAGAAATGACCTCCTTTCATTACAATCACAATTTAAAAAGATCCAGATTACTGATGATTTGCTTGAAACTCTTGAAGGTTTCGAAAATGAAGAAGAAAAGGATGGTGAGCCTAGTGACAAAGCAAGAAAAGCAATAGCATATCCTCTTATAAAAGAGATTAAAGAACATATTTCATATTGTGTCGAAGGTGATTTTGATTTAGTTTCTTTTTGCTGCTAATTACGTATCCGTTCAGCCAATGGCGTCAACTTAAGGGAAAATATCAGTGATTGTGTATAAAATTTCTCTCTAAATTTTTTATCATTAAATTATCCAAAGAGTGCAATAAACAGCACTTTTATTTCTGTTTTATTTCAACAAAGAAGTCTAAAATGTGTCCTTAAGTTGACGCCATTGACTGAACGGATACGGATTTTAAGTGATTAATTGGCCAATTTAGACTAAATTTTTGTATGAACTAATCTGCTTAGCTTTGTTACAATAATTTTGTGCTTTTATTTTTATAACGCCACTTTTATTTAAATTGTTCTCACGAATATATGTACTTTTTTGCGGTTTTGGAAAGAGTAAATAAATAAATTTTTTGTGGCACTACGAAATCAGTATTTTTTATAAATATTACTTGAAAAACGAAAAATATTTGCTGAAATAATAATATTTAGTAAGGTAAAAATGAATTTCAACAAGCATCTTCGAGGCTACAAATTATGTTTGAGTCATCAAAAAGTAGATATCAAGGAATTGATAAGCTTTTTGCAAAAGAATAGAAACATCACACAACTTTCTCTCGAGTGTTCTGGTATTGATGAAAGAGGAGCAAAAGCTTTAGCTAATTTTACAAACCTTACTGAACTTAATTTGGGTTATAACAAAATTGGTGATGAAGGAGTAAAAGCTTTAGCTAATCTTACAAAACTTATTAGACTTAATTTGAGTCATAACAAAATTGGTGATGAAGGAGTAAAAGCTTTAGCTAATCTTACAAGCCTTACTGAACTTAATTTGGCTTATAACAACATTGGTGATGAAGGAGCAAAAGCTTTAGTTAAGCTTACAAACCTTACTGAATTTGATTTTAGGAGGAACAGTATTGGTGATGAAGGAGCAAAAGCTTTAGCTAAGCTTACAAACCTTACTGAACTTGATTTTAGGGGGAACAGTATTGGTGAAGAAGGAGTAAAAGCTTTAGCTAATCTCACAAAACTTATTAGACTTGGTTTGGATAATAACAAAATTGGTGAAGAAGGAGTAAAAGCTTTAGCTGAATCTGAGGGATGCTGGGAACTCATAGATAAACTTGTTTGTATAGGTGAAAGGTGCTCTACAGATTATTGTAAACGTCTGAAAGCATCATGGTCTCAAGCAAGAACAAAATCTAACGGTAATGTTGGCAAGCTAGATGAAAATAGTGTAAAGAAGTTGTTTTTTGATCTTGCGCAACGAAATTATCGCAGAGAGGAAATAGAGCTTCTGCTGAATGATCCTGATAAATATCCTTTTCTAATTAATTCAAGAGATGAACAAGGACACACACTATCCCATTTCTATACTCACTCCCCTGAGATGCAAAAGTTTTTCTTTGAACGTGGCATAGTCCCTGAAGAAGAAAGGAATCAAAGAAGAGATGATAAACATATTGCACAAGATGATCAATCTGTCCATAGAAGTCCAATAATTAAAAGGACAAATTTTTTTGCTAAAAAACTGGTTGAATCCACGAAAGCCAATAAAGAAGAGTTAAAAAAAGCAGCGGTTTCTTACGTAGAAAGTATAGAGCTATTAAAACAATATCAGAATGATGAAATAAGGCTAGGACTTCTTAGTTTAACTGATAATGAAAAAAGAAGTGTAATGGAGGAAACATTACGTAAGACTGATCCTATACCAGGTGATGAAGAATTTATTAAGGCTGTTATTGATAAAGCCGAGCAAGCACTAGAGCAGAAGTACTTAAGAAAGAACTGCCACGGGGAATATGACCAGGGATACCCTACAGAGAGGATGCAGTATGATTACGCAAGGGATGACGCAAAAATTACTATACCTGAATCTATAGGTTATATAAAACTACTTATTGATAATTTTTCTGTTCCATTAAAAGAAAAAAAAGAATTGCTAGTTACTCTTATGGAGCAAAACCCAAGTTTGGTAATGAGCAAATTATCTAAGGTAAAAGAAAAACTTGGAAATAGCGTAATTCTCAATAAAGAACAGTTTAATAAAATAGAATTACATGGATTATTAAATGATATAGACGAAGATAGAAAAGTAGATGAGTTGTTTAAAGAAATCAGTGGTTTAGATATAGAAAAGGTCTGGAGAGAGCAAAAAGAGTTCGTTCTTCTAAAACAAATATATATAGCAGCAACAACTTATGGTAATAGAAGTGCTTGCGGTCAAGGCGTATGGAAACAAATTATTGGTAGTATAAACGAAATTAGCTCCGAAATCGTGGCACAATATGATCGCTATTTAGAAGAAGAACAAAAGCTAGAAGCACGAAAAGATGTTATTATAAAAGAAAATATTCAGGCATTTCTGGAAGGTTTAGCTAATAAGCTAATTCAACATGTGGAACTTCATCCAGAATTGAAAGAAGCTCTTGGAGGTTTTGCTGCAGCCGTTGCGGATATTAATAAGCCTGAAGAAATTACCTTTAAACAGCAAAAAATTCTAGCAGAGATAAATAAATATTTAAGCGAAAATATAAAAGATGTTTTACAGAATTACAATAGAAGTATACCAAGTAGAGGTGAATATGCTCTTGTTATCGAGGGATTGTCAGAGATAGAAGTAATGCAACGCTTTGCACAAGAGCTATTTAATCAGCAGAAGAATATCATAAGAGAAACGGAAACTCAAATTGATGAAAATAGTGATTTTGATGCAGAAGATAATAGTAACAGTTATGCAACTATTAGTGAGAGCGACACAGATGAAGAATTTTATGATGCTAATGAGTCAATTTTTCCAGAGAAAAGCAAAACACTGTTAGTTCCAGAAAGATTACACTCAGAAACTTCAGTTATAGCAACGGATCAAACAAATGGTATTCAAAATAATAATCGACAGCCAAGTAATGCTGCTCCACGAATTGAAAAGAAAATTATTGTAGCTGCTTCCACGCTAACAATAGCTGGAGTTGCTTTAGGTGTAGCTATTGCAGTTTACTTAGAAATGTTAGCAGTGGGAATAGCAGTTGGAGCTTGTTGTCTTGTTGCTGCTGCAATCATATGCTATTGTAATAGTCCTGCAAATTTACTTAAAGATAGCAATGCTGAAGTTGTAGTGAATCAAATAACAGTGGCAGAATTATAACTTAAGGTAAGGAGAAGCAGGAGGGTTGGCTTTATTACATGGCTACCTATGAAAGGCCAACTATGCAAGCAACTTACTGAAAATCTTATTTTTTTGTAATCAATTTATCCAATTTTAGTGGGAGTGTTGAATTTACTAACTTTTCATAAGTGAGATTAAAGAATTACAGAAGATTTAATAATTTATAGACTCTTCTAAAGAAATTATCTTTCTGTCAGCTTCTCTTATCGATGATAGTTCTAGTTCTTTATAGTCTACCAAACCGGTAGTTCTATTTGCTATTTTTTGACTCATGTCAAACCTCCATTTTTTATGTTAATTTATTACTTCTTTCTTGATTCTTTTATTAAAATATGTAATAGTTAAATTATATTGTCTTTTTAGTGGGAGGAGATTATGGGTGGTTTGAATGGTCGTAGTACTTATATTGGCATTGATGATTGGAGGTGTATATTTAATACGGTAGAAGGTGACAGTAGCTTAGATGAGCATAATGTAATCGATAAAATAAAGGAAAAATTAAAAGAAAAAAGTGAAGGTGAATATAAAGAGTGGAAGGGACGTAATTTTGATATAGATTATTCTCTCAGTGTCCAGGATGATGATACGGGAATTTTAGGTGCCGGGTTGTTGGCAGGGGCGGCTGCAAATAGGAGTTTAAGAATATTGCGAGCTCTATTAGATAGAGGAGCTACTTTCGCTAATCAACCTTCTCTCATACATTCAGGAAGAGAGGATCGTGAGCAGATAGTAAAATTTCTAGCAGTACATGAATTTGAGTTCAAATTATCTGAAACAGTATATCTGGGTTTTCTTTCAGAAGATGGTTGTTTTTTTTTAAAACAGTTGGAATATTGGAATAGATGTCTAGATGAAGTAAAAAGAATGAAGGAAGAAAAGATTTATAGTAATGTTACGTTTTACAATGTTTTGACAGGTGATAGTAATGAATTAGCATATAGTGCATGGAAGGGAGTTTTATTAAAAACATCAGAAGGTGACTATAAAAGTAAATTTCCTATATATAGTAATGATCTAAAGCATCAACTCAAAATAGGAAATCAGAGATTGGATGATTTGCAGATAGCTGAGAGAATTATAGGTAAGATATTTGCTAAACGTGTAGGGAAAGAAGGTCCGTTTAGTCGTAAGATCGCTGGATATTTAAGTAATGAAGATATAGAAAACTTAAGAAAAGCAACAATTCAAGTTCAAGAGCCAAACGATCCCTCTTCTACAATAAAGAATGAGTGTGGTGAAACTTCGAGATGCCTAGCTAAAGATGAAAATATAATACAGCCTTTAAAAGAGGCAGAAACTAAACAAATAATTAGCAAAGCAATAAAAACTGGTGTTACTTTGGGTATTATAACTGCACTGACAATAGGTATTGGGTGCAGTATTGCCGGCGTTGAGTTATCAATATTGGCTATAGCTGGCATAGCTGTAGCAGCTGCGTTAGTAATAGGAGTTATTGCTAGTGGTATCACATATTCAGTATTAAAGCCTAGTGATAAGCTAGATAAACCTGACTTAGAAGCAGCTAATCAACAAATAGATGGAAAAGTTTGCTAACAAAAGCCCAAGCAGAAGGGAGGGCCATCTTTTACCTTCTTTTGTATTTTTTGTTGGGAAAACCCTATTAAGTTAATAGCTTAAGATAATTTCTAAAAAAGTTATTCTGATGCTTATGATTTTTGGAGTATGATGAATTTTTCTTCTGCAGCATCACATGTCAGCTAAAAAGAGGTCATTGGAAGCATTTGGTGTTTCTGTTGGAGCATTTTAGGCTTTTTTGCTAGTTTTTCACATGTAGGTTGAGTATATTAAGATTCTTATTATCTTCATTGATATATTTACATAATTGAGTGTCAGTTTCTATCCACTACATTAGCTATAATAGTTTAGACTTGATTCCTCCATAGCAGCTTCTTTTGCAATGGTGGTACCTTTTAATTTTCTGGCACATCGATCTCCTGTTGCTTTTGTAAATTAAGATGCTAAGCCGAAAACCTCTTCATCTGCTCACTCCATAGCATTGGTATTTCTCTCAAATCAACTAACTTCAAACCTCTTGGTTGTTTTCCACTCACTATGTCTTCTTTAATCTTTGGTGCTAAATAATTCAGCCTTAAAATTTGCTGTATACGTCTTGTACCTATATTAATTTTGGCACTCAGCTCTTTTATATTTGCGTATTTTCCCTCTTCTAGTTGACGTTTCCACAGGTGGGCTCTTACCACTGCTTTCAGTAGTGCATTATTTGTTTTTCCTTCTGGCTCTACTACTGTGCATTTATTCCCTTTCTTCTTTATTGGAATAAATGTTTCCTCTGACTCAGAATATACCTCTATTCCATCTTCTTTTACCATTACTTTCTTTATTAACTTTTTCTACTACTTCTTTCTGTTCTCTGAAACTTAAATTTTTCCACTCTTCTCCCCATTTTTCATATAGCTGCTCTGTCTTTCTCATCACTTCTTTTTCTACTTCTCCTGCTATTACATTTCGATTTACTGATTCACAACCTTTTCCCCTTAAATGATCGTTGCATACGTAATATCGATATCTCTTATTCTCCTTTTTTGCATATGTCAGTGTCATATTTACACTACAGCTCTTGCACTTGATTATTCCCTTAAGCAGTGCTTCCTCATATTTTGCTTTTCTATATGGCTGATTCTTTATCAATTCCTGCGCTTTTTGCCATTTTTCCTCTTTTATTATTGCTTCATGCTTTCCCTCATACTCTTTTTCATAATGTTTAATTTTTCCCATATATATCGGATTTGTTATTATTCTCCTTACCGTCGCTTTTTTAAAGATATCAGACCTTGTTCGGTATCCTCCTCTGTTTAATTCCCTTGCCAACTCTGCCATTGACTTCAGCTCCACATATCTTTCAAATATATGCTTCACTGTTTTTGCTTCTTTCTCATTTATTATTAATTCTTTATCTTTTACATCATACCCTAGCGGCACAGTTCCACCCATCCATAAACCTTGCTCTTTTGATGTTGCTATTTTATTTTTTACTCTCTCTACTATCATCTCTCTTTCTAATTGTGCTGCTCCTGACAATACTGTTTGTACAAACTTTCCCATTGGCGTATTATTGTCAAATATCTGTGTTACTGCTACAAAATTTACTCTATGCCTTCTAAAAAATGACGTTACTTCGATGCTGTCTTTTGTTTCTCTCGAGAGCCTATCTAGCGTATATACTACTACACAATCTACTTCTCCTCCCTTTACATCTTCAAACAACTCCTTTATTGCTGGTCTTTCTAAATTTTTCCCTGAAAATCCGCCATCATCGTACCTTTTTGCCAATACTACCCAACCCTCTCTGCTCTTTATATACTTTTCACATGCTACTCGTTGCGCGTCCAAGCTGTTGAACTTCTGCTCTAGACCGTCTTCATTTGATTTTCTTGTATATATCGCACATCTTACTTCTTTTAGCATTTTCAACTTCCATTTTTATCACGCATCCCAAATAATAAAGGTCCGTTGTAACTCATTCCCATTATTTCCCCTGCTACTGCTGATAATGACGTATAAAACTCTTCTCTGTAGATTAAACCCTTATCTGTTACCATTACCGCATGCATCTCTTCTCCTCTCTCTAATATTAGCTCTGTTCCTGCTACTGGAAGTTTGTCACTACTTATTCTTTTTCCCTTCTCTAGTCGATCTGCCAGATACTCTAGTCTTTTTGCTCCTTTTCTTGACATTTCTCCATACGCTTTTTCCTGCATTCTATAAGCTAATCTTGGTATCAGATATTTCTTTGAGTATCTAGGCGCCTCTTCCCCAAATACCTTCTTCCACGTTTTTCTCAGCTCACCCAAAGGTTTTCTCTCTAAATTCATTACTTTCTTTTCTATTTCTTTCTCCATATTTTTAGCCCTTCATAAATAGCTTTTCAATTCTGTCTGTTTCTTTTTTCAATACTTCAGTTACTTCTTTACTGGTTTTTCGCATAATCCATCGCTGTCATTCCAAATTTATCCGCTTGCTCTATTTCTCCTCCAGCTTTCACTAGCTCCTCCACTATTTCTTTTTCACCTACCATGCACGCAAGGTGTAGAGGTATGCATTTATTTCCATATTCCTCAGCATTTACGTCTGCTCCTGATTTTATCAATTCCCTCACGATTTCTAGACGTTTCTCCGTTACCGCTAGGTGCAGTGCTGTGTATCCTTCTATATCTTTAGCATTCACATTCGCTCCTTTTTCGACTAATAACTCCACTGTTTTTACCTCTACTGCATAATGTAGAGCTGTTCTTCCATTCTCGTCTCTTTCATAAATATTTTTAAATGAGTTCTCTAACAATTCTTTTGCTGACTTATTAAATTTGCCAAACTTTAACATAATCCACCTCACCTTTTCTTTAAATTTTAAGCCTTCTTTCTCACCACCTCATCTATCATTTCGTTCACTTGGCCCATTATCTTGCTTGCTAAATTTTTACATTCTTCCTTTATTAGTGACTTATCTTTCTTCCTTATTTCTCCTATCTCTATTATTTTTAGCTCCGGTAAATAACTCCCATTCAACATGTCTGCTATTTCTCCCACTAGCCTCTCTATTCCATAGCATGTCAGTTCTCTACTTTTTGTTATTCCTCCTTGTTCTCTCAGAAATTTACTCGCCTCTTCACTCTCTTTGCTATCACATAGACGATACTTTTCACTTTCCCAGATGTAATACATTGGTGTTGCACCGTACTTATTCAGTTGATTAACTTCAGCTCCCGCTTTTACTAGCTCTTTTATTATTTCAACTCCTGCTCCTCCTATTTTGCACGCAGAGTGGAGTGGCGTACATCCAGTGACATATTGAGTGGCATTTACTTCTGCTCCCGACCTTAGCAGCACTTTTACATTTTCTAAACTCTTTGCGAATACTGCACAGTGTAGAGGTGTATAACCATTTTTATCTCTTGCATTTACCTCTGCTCCTTTTTTTATTAATAATCTCACTGTTTTGTAATCAGAGATTTCTACTGCTTGGTGCAAGATCGTCTCTCCTTCTTCATTTCTTTTATTAATATCGTTACTTGATACTTCTTTAAAAAACTTACTAAAAGATTCTTTGCTAAACTTCATACTTACCTCACAAAACTAGCTTTTCTAGCGTTAGATAAATTTCTTATATTTACCTGCTGCTATTCAAGTCATGTCCTTTTTAGCATGAGAAAGCAAGTCTTTTTCTTTTTATTTCATACATTTTTACCTATTATTAATATAATATATGAGGATCTAAATATAAGTATTTAACTTATTATACATATTGCTTGACTATTTTTCCAACTTCTGTGCAAATGTCGATGTTCGTGCCACTTCAGTACTCCTGGGTAAAATACCAAAATATGCTTTTCTAATTCATGTATTGAGTCTTTTTGCTCTAAATCGTTTTTATAGTAAACATTGTGTTCTGCTAAAACATAGTTTGTAATCTTTTGATCAGTATAATTTTCTACTTTGTAGTTGTGAGTAATACTGAATCTTTCCAAAATTGGCTTGTGTTTTAAATTCCAATATTGCCCTGAAAGTTTATCGCTTCCCAATACAAATTTATTTCCTCTTTCTTCTACGCTACTAACTGGAAAGCACGTATTTATGTCTCCTAAATCCCAACTGTCTGATAATACTATCTGCGCTTTTGCAAATTTAATCGATGGTAATAAACTCTGTGGTAATGGATATAGTGCTTTTAAGTTGTACCACAAATGATCTCTTTCATAGATGCCTTTATAATCCCTTGTGTGAGGCTCGGTTTCTCCAAGGATTGCTACATCTAGGCGATATATATCATTGCTTAAAGCTCGTTCATAATGATCGCGTAGATAGTTTTCTATAATCCTAATAACTGGACCACTAGACCTGAAAAAATTTACTCTTCCAAATGATAACACTGGTCCATCTTTTTCTATTTTTACCCCTGAATAATCAGAAAGAAGATCTCCAAATAAACTCTCATCCAATATAAATCTCTGCGCATTATAATAATCGTTAAAAATCCTCATCAATCTGGATCTTACAGGCAGTGATAGTTTTGCCAGCTCTACTACTGCATCTACGAAGAAGTCATTTGGTACCTCTTTTATCCCTACTTGCAACTC
>NZ_QPIP01000043.1 GCF_003344345.1 Wolbachia endosymbiont of Cylisticus convexus
AATTGCAGTTTTGTCTGTATAAAGCTTTGCCATAGCAACCCTTGAATAGGTATCAATAAAAGTTTGCTGGTCCTATACCCTTCTACATAATAAGTGTCTTGAGAACCTAAGTAACCAGTGTTTCAATTTCACCATCTTTGTTCTTTCACTTTCTCTAAAGCTGCAAGTTGCTCTTCAGTTAAAATTATGCCATCTTGTGCAACCTTCGCTTCAAGAGCTTTAAGTCTTTTTTTGAACGTTTCAATATCGTTTCTTAGCCATACAACCACCTTCGGAAATCCCTTTTTCTCAGCTCATTTGCAGCTCTTTATTGTCCATATGCTGGAAATTCTGTTGCGATCTGCTCTTTCTATGTCTTCGGAAACTCTGTTTGCCATAAGTGATTTTTTCTTACTTATCTCATGCAGTGCTTCTTCTCCTCCATTTTCATATAATTCCTTGAATCGATAAAACGTATCTCTTGAGTAGCCCATACGCTTGAGATACATTTCCTAATTGTTTTGCTAGCTCTAATAACCCTAACTTTGGTTTTAGTATTTTTGCTTGTATTGTACTCATATCTAACACTCCTTTCTTTTATTATTTTATAACTTACTTTTCTAAAGTGTCAGATCAAGTCTTGTTTAATACATTTTATATCTGCCTCCGCATTCTCCAGATTTTAACAAAATTGAGCATCATTGGTTTGCTATAAAAAACAGAATCAGGAACTCTATTCACATCTTTTCGTCATGCTGTTGATTCTTCCTTCTTATGACCTTTTTGGACTATTATGAGAAGGGCTATAAATAGCTTCTAGGCTTATTGTCAGCAATGTCGTTAGGTTGATATTCACTATTAACTATCTGCTGCTCATCAAACATCTTTTCAATATTGCCTTTTAAAGTACTCAGAAACTTTTCATTTTTCGGACAAGCTTCTTTTGCAGCTGAATATAAAGTGTTTGGTATTTGAGAGTACCTCTCGTTCCTCATGTGGCCTGCTATATCTAAATATACTTTAAAAAAGTCAACATTTTTTACTAATACACCAGATTGTTTAGCTGTTTTTCTTAGTATCTCCTCAAACTCTCCTGTAATATTCAATGTGCTGGCCAGAGCTTCTTCAGGGGTAACGGAACAAAACTTAGGAATAGGATATTTTTTATCTAGAAAACTTTGTAATAAGAAAAATCCTAAACTAACATTGTTACTTATATAAACTTCACTGCTAAATTTGCTAGTACCAGCTGTATTAGAATAATTTTCTGAAGTTTCAGGCAGAGCAGATCTAGAACCTAATAACCTACCTATAGAGCTTTTTATCCAATTTAACAAATTATTCATTAGAGAAAATGTATTTTCTGCTCCACTTGCTAATTCTAAAGGTATGTCATTATAAGTATCAATCCCACCCTTTTTCCATAATCGTAATAAAGAGCCTATCAAATCTGTTTTGCTATTCCCAACAGCATAATGCATTAACGTATAACCATGATCGCTTTTGAGATCTAAAAGAAAATTTACTACCTCCGCGTTGCTTGCTAATTCAAAAGGTATGAGATCATCATTGTTTTCAGCATACGTATCCCCTCTTTTTGAAAGCTCTCTTACTATATTTAAATGACCATATTTTGCAGCAACATGCAGAGGAGTATTGCCTACATTGTTTTTAGCATTGATCTTAGCCCCTCTTTTTAAAAGCTCTCTTACTATATTTAAATAATCACGTTTTGCAGCAACATGCAGAGGAGTATTGCCTACATTGTTTTATCATTGATCTTAGCCCATTTGTTTAAAAGCTCTTTTACTACATCTAACTTATCATACTGCAGCGATATGCAGAGGAGTATCGCCTTTTTGGTTTTCAGCATTAGTCTTAGCCCCTCTTTTTGAAGACTCTCTTACTATATTTAAATGACCATATTTTGCAGCAACATGCAGAGGAGTATTGCCTACATTGTTTTTAGCATAAATCTTAGCCTTTTTGTCTAGAAGCTCTCTTACTATATTTAAATAACCATGTCTTGCAGCAACATGCAGAGGAGTAGAATTATTATTATTCTTAGCATTAATATCAGCAACATACAGAGGAGTATTGCCTTTTTTGTTTTCAGCATCAATATTAGCCCTTCTGCTTAAAAGCTCTTTTACTGCATCTAGCTGACCATACCTTGCAGCAACATGCAGAGGAGTATTGCCTTTTTTGTTTTCAGCATCAATATTAGCCTCTCTGGTTAAAAGCTCTTTTACTACATCTAACTGACCATATCTTGCAGCAACATGCAGAGGAGTACTGCCTATACTGTTTTAGCATCAATATTAGCCTCTCTGGTTAAAAGCTCTTTTACTACATCTAACTGACCATACCTTGCAGCAACATGCAGAGGAGCATTGCCTGCTTTGTTTCCAGTATAAATCTTAGCCTTTTTGTCTAAAAGCTCTTTTACTACATCTAACTGACCATACCTTGCAGCAATATGCAGAGGAGTATTGTTTACATTGTTTCTAGCATCAATATTAGCCCCTCTGGTTAAAAGCCCTTTTACTGCATCTAACCGACCATACCTTGCAGCAACATGCAGAGGAGTATTCCCTTCTTTGTTTATAATATCAATATCAAACCTTAATTCATTTAATAAAAGTTTTATCAATTTTGGGTCATTACCAAAAGCAGCATGATGCAGTAACGTACTACCAGAATTGTCTTGGTAATTAAAAAAAAACATCTCCAAGTCACTTCCTCTTTTTACTAATCCTAAAGGTGTGAAACCACCTTTATTTCTAGTATAAATCTTAGCCCCTTTATCTAAAAGCTTTCTTACTATATCCAAAAAATCAGACATTTCATCAGTAAACAAATTACTAGTCGTTACAGCAACATGCAGAGGAGTATTCCCTTCTTTGTTTTTAACATTAACATCAGCCCTTTTCTCCAATAAAAGGTCTATCAATTTTTGGTTTCTATTATCAATAGCATAATGCAGTAACGCTTTGCCATAATTGTCTTTGCGATTTAAAAGAAAATTTACTACTTCCAACTTACCTTCGTTATTTGCTAATTCAAAAGGTGTGAAATTATCTTTATTTTCAGTATAAATCACAGCCCCTCTTTTTAAAAGCTTTTTTACTACATTTAAATGACCATTCATAGCAGCGACATGCAGAGCAGTATTGTTTCTCTTGTCTCTAGCATAAATATTAGCTCCATTTCCAAGAAGTTCTTTAACTTTACTAAGATCACCTATACTTGAAGCATTAATTAATTTATTATTACCGAAAGTCATTTGTACTCCTAAATGAGGATCAACCTTTTGGGATACTTAATGAAGACAAAACATAATATTTGCAATATTTTTTTATATATGAAAAATCAATAACTTAATAAGATGATTAAAGATAATGCTTTGTTTTGAAAGCCTGCCAATCTCTAATCTCAATTTTTTTTAAAGTAACTCTATAGTTTTATTAACTTAATACTACTGTGAATTATCTCTATTGTTCTGGCACACAGACTTTTTCTTTGATGGCATTTTTCTCATATTTTATTATACTTTGGTACTAGATCCTCTCTCATCAAATTAGAAGCTTTGAGCTAAAGTAGAATGATTAAAGACAGAAACATTACAAAGATCTCTCTTAGACTGAGAGTTTTCTTTAGCATGTTTTAGTTTTTTAAATATTTCAGTGTCTGTACCTATATTCTTCTCCGCATAATCATGTAAGAGCTGCAATACCTTTCCACCAGCTTTAATAGCAATTTTAATAGTCGTATTTTCGTCATTACCATCTGGAGAGTAGTTTAAGCTTGGTTTGAAACCGTACTCAGTTTTTGATTCTAGTAGCTCTTTTATCTCTTTAAGCAATTTATCTAGCTTATTTTCATCTATTTCTGCTGCTTGTTTTATCAGATAAAACAACTCGTCATCTTGAAATCTTTTTGCAACAAGTTTTCTTTTATCTTCTTTTTTTTTGCACAAACAAGCAGCATAAGGTTTTACATAACCAACATTAATATCTGGATCAGCAAGCAGAAGGTCAACTATCTCGGAATGGCCTCTGTTTAGTGCGTTCAACAAAGGAGTACATTCCAAAACCCTAGCATTAACCTCAGCTCTATACTCCAGAAGTAATTTAACTATCTCAGTGAGACCAAAGTATGCTGCAAGATGTAAACAAGTAACACCTTCCTTATTCTTAGCATTGACATCCGCACCATTATCTAGGAGAAGTCTAACTATATTTTTGTAATCACATTGCGTCGCAAAATGTAAAAAAGTCTTATCTCTCTCAATCTCATAATTAACATTAACTCCTTGCTTAATTAACCGTTTAGCCTTTTGCAAATTACCATTTTTTAAAACTAAAGATAATTCCTTTGTATTTTTCTCTAATCTTTTTGATTCCTTTTTGTCATTTAGATCCTGTTTATACTCTTCATTCTGAGGGTTTGTACTCTTATTAGTACTATCCTTCTCATTTAAAGAAAGCTGTGGCTTCACCTCTTGAACTTTATTACATTTCTTAGCTTTCCTCTTTTTGTTTTGATTATGTTTACCCTTTTTATTCTGAGATTTGCTAATATCATC
Source organism: Wolbachia endosymbiont of Cylisticus convexus (assembly GCF_003344345.1). Next base: position 4,568 of record NZ_QPIP01000043.1, read on the forward strand.
TTCTTTTCCTTCATGTTCTGAGCTTTGTGAGGAAGACTTAGAACTCTCTAACACTGAATTTGTATGCTTGCTCTTATCTGAGTTCTGATCCTGTTTATGACATCCTTTAGCTTTCAACGAATTCATAACCTCTTTAGCATATTCTTTTTCCCCTTTACGTAACAATTTTTCTGCTATATCTTTAGCTTGCTCTATGTTTCCTTTCTCTATTAACTCCAGTGCCGTATCTCTCCATTTTTCAGAACTGGATTCTTCTTTCTTAATATTCACATTACCTTCTTCCCCTGGTTCTACTATTTTCAATAAATTACTTTTATCATCTACAATATAGATATTACTAACAGCACGAGTAACTCCAACATACAGAGCGTTCATATAAAATTTATATTTCTCCAAGGACTTATCTTCCTTATCCTTATTTCTTGAAGTATTAACATCCTTTTTGTTATATGAATCACGAATCCTATTAATAGTATTATCTATTTCACCCTCACTTTTATCCGGACATACTATATTCCATATTTCATTATAAGCTTTATACGATGTAAACTTGTAAAGAACCACATTTTCAAACTCCAAGCCTTTGGCTTCATGTATATTAAACACAAGTGGAGTATCAAATAACTGACGTGCACTTTCTTTACTTTCATCATCCAGAGCTAAAACAGCACAATTTATAGATTCATTTACTTTTTTTGCTATTTCTTCTTTTTTATCATCAGTAACAAAGCCAACGTTCCCTTTGTTCTTAGTATCACTCTTCATGAAAAAAGCGTTATCTACTATCATTTTATCTTCTGAAGCAAAACAATAATTTTTAAGATGTAGTATACGATTGGCAAGTTCAATAACTTGCTCGCTATTACGATAATTTTTCTCAAGGGTATAAAAAACTTCTGACCCTTGGTCCCTTATACATTTATTTTGATAGAGAAAAGATTTTAACTTAGATAAAGAGAAAAAACTAGGATGTATTACTTGATCAACATCACCACATAATAAAAAATTACCCTTTCTTTCATCTTTTAAACTTTTCAAGATTAAACTCAGTGTACTTTCAGTTAAATCTTGAACTTCATCTACAACAACCGCATCATACATTTCTTCTGCAATGCACTCATGAGCAACAAGATTAGGATCATAATACTTTTGATCTCCTTCTATAAATTTCCTATATTCTTCAAAAAAATCATAAACACTGTTCCTTTTATCTATAGGAAATATAGATTGTCTATTTCCTAATTTAGCATATCTATCTTTTCCATCTTCTCCTAATAAACTTCCTCCACCTATCACAGCTGTAAATTCTTCGAATATTTTATCTCCGTCTTTTTTATACCCTTTAAATTTATCTTTCTTGCATATTTCCTTGAACTATGAAAAAAACTTACTTCTATTGATTGGTTTCTTTCCTTCTACTTTTATTATCTTTTTTAAAAATTCATGAAGAGATAAGAAATCAATTTCTTCTGGAGTATGAGTCCTTAGTTCATCAGTAGTCTGATTGTAATTTTCACATTCAAATATTTTTTTTGATTCTTTTATAAGATTTTCGGATTTAGTAATATATAGAATTTTTCCTCCCTCAAACTTCTCTTCCATCCTTTTTAGGCTCTCCAAAGCCACTGATGTCTTTCCACTGCCAGCAGATCCACTAATAACTAAAGGTAATTCAAACTTTTCAACTATATCTTCCTGCTTTGCACTAAAAGTAATAAAATTACCTAACCAACGAATTTGTGGAGCATCTTCAATCTCTACTGTATCAGGAACTTTTTCATCTATTATTTTTATGTTTCTTATTTTTTCTCTATTTGTTAAAAATTTAGACTTATGATAATCATGATTCAGAATTACTTCTAAAATAACAAAAGCATCTTTGTCATTATGTTTTCTCCTCGTAAATAGTAATCTGTCACTATCACTTAATTTAGCTCGAAAATATTCAATATTCCCATCACCTTTTATTAACTTTATATTTCCTTGGCTTGTACTGTTGTTTTCCTCTAAATCTTTAATTATTTCATTGAACTTTTTCCTTAAAGGAGTTTTACCATTGTCTAAATCACAGTCATTAAACTCTTCACAATAAAATACAATATTCATAACTTTTCTTAATTATTTAATTATATTAAGAATATAATAATATTATTAATACGTCAATATTTTTATTACTATATTAACCTTTATTAATACGTAATTCTCATCCCGTAACTAGATAAGCAATGCTGTAGGGTTGTGTAATGAAAGGTGTATGCTTTTAAGTATATATTTGTGGAGTTTGTGAGGAAAATATTATTGAATGTAGACTGACAAAAATGAGCCAACCGTGGAAAAATTGTAAGTTGAAAATGTGATATAAAAGAGATAAGAGGGAAAGATAACCCTACTCACTATAGGAATAGGGCTATTACGGGCGTGTGCGACCGAAGGAAAATTGGTATTACAACCGTATCCATCAAGGTATACTAGCCCTTTTATATTAATTCTAATATTTTACTTTTCGGTTTGACACAGTTTATTTTACATCCCGAGAAATTAGAAGATTGTGCAAATACTCTCCATGATTGCACAAATTTATTGTCTCTATAATGTAGAAAACAGTAAAATATACGCAAACCAAGATTTAGTGTATTTTTAATCACAATAGATGTTTTTATATGCTAAGTGTAAGGCTATATCTTTAAGGAGTGTAGCTAATTGTTTACTAACCTTCATTTTAATTGGAATTTTTCAGTTAAATGTTTGTTTATAATGAGTCCTGTTAAGCTTTTTTCTCGCTAATTATTTCAATCCTTAAGCAGAGCTACTTTTATATTTATCAATTTGGCTGGACATCAGTGTCAAGCACCGGGATAGAAAGCACAGGTTTCAATATTTGCCATAAGATACAAGGAACTTTTTATTCAATAAAACAAGACTTAAAATTTTGTGCAATGCTATCGATTATAGCTAGGTATGCATCTTTTCCAGGTTCCATATCTGATCCAACAGGGTCAAGAACTACCATTTTTACGTCATTAGAAAAGGTATTAGGTTTTATGCCATCCTCTCGTGAATGAGAAAAAATGCATTTAACATTTTCCTCTTTCATTACTTTTTTTAGTTTCATTAAACTCTTCATACCTATGTAAGAATCCTCTTCTATAGAAAGAATGGCACTTGGGTAACTTAAACCAAAATATTTTTCAAAATATTGATAAGCATCATGAGTAACTATGTATTTTTGATTTTTGAACTCATTTAATTCTTTCATGATTTCTTTTACCTTTTGGTCTATTTTTCTTATAGCCTTCATTGCATTGGTATTGTATTGATAGGCATTTTCTTTATCTATATTAGACAACGTCGCACTGATAGAAAGTATCATACTTTTTGCATTTTCAGGACTCAGCCAAATATGTAAATCTTTTTCATCTTGAGTGTGACTAGAAAATGAATGTGGCCGAGCAGGAAGTAGATCGATTGCACTTGATAGCGGTATTAACTTTTTATTTTCTTTAGCGAAAGTTTTAATGAATGTTTCCAAGGAATCATCGATATAAAATATAATATTGCTAAATTCTAATTTACTTGCATCTGAAGGCCTGAGCATGTAGTTATGTTCAGACACTACTTCGTACATTAGTAATTCTGGCTTTGAAATCCCATCTGTAACAGAAGCTACAAGTGAGTGTATAGGTTTGATTGTAGCTACAATTTTTAAATTGGATGAAAAGGCACTATTGTAGTATAGTGTAAATGAAAGTAAGAAAAAGAAAATCAGTAAATGTTTCATATAGATGTTGAGAAGAAGTCAATTTTTGCCAAAAAGTTAAGTAATGTCAATAACTGCATTCTAAAAATAGAAAACCTTACTCTTGCATATGGTAATAAAAAAGTTCTTGATAATATCAATATATCAGTAGAAAGAGGGGATATAGTTACAATACTTGGTCCAAATGGTGGAGGTAAAACCTCTTTAGTGAAAGCAGTTGCTGGTATAAATAAAGGTTTTATTGGCAGTATTGTATTCGCTGACAATGTAAAAATTAGCTATATGCCACAAAATTTTAGTATTGGTAATTTGATGCCAATAACAGTCGAGCCTTTCCTTTTCAATAGCTCCTCGAAGAGATTCAAGAAAAATCAATCCATTGTTACAGAAGTGATAGAATTGGTTGGCATCGGTAACATTTTGAAGAACCAAGTATTAGAAATTTCTGCAGGACAAACACAACTACTACTACTTGCACGTTGTTTAATTTCAGAATCTGATTTGATCATTTTGGACGAACCAGTTAGTGCAATGGATATTAACGCACGGGCTAAATTTTATGATATTATAAATAAAATAGCAAAGGAAAGGTTAGTATCGATTCTTATGACTTCTCATGACCTTAACTCTGTTATACCATGCTCAGATTACATAATTTGCATAAATAACACTATCTATTACCAAGGTAAATCTAACGAAATTATGGAACTAAATGAAATATTTAGCAGTTACGCAGCGAAATGATTCAAAATATTTTACGTCTTCTGCACATAACTACAGTGCTGACACGTTATAATGTGTTACCTTATTTACTTCCACCATCAAAAAAATCAATAAATAAAATACAAGGTCATAAACTAAAACGTGCTCTTGAAAGATTAGGTCCGGTGTTCATTAAGTTTGGGCAATCCATTTCATCACGTACTGATGTTTTAAATGAGGATATAACAAATAACTTGTTATTGATATGTGATAGATTGCCATCGTTTTCACATAAAATAGCAGTTAAAACTATAGAAAGTGAGTTTAATTGTAAATTAAGTGACATTTTTTCAAATTTTTCTGAAAAGCCAATTGCAGCAGCATCAATTTCTCAGGTGCATAGAGCAGTTACAACTGAGGGTAAGGAAGTTGCTGTGAAGGTTTTAAGGCCAAATATTGAGAAAACATTCTCAAGGGATATAAAGATGCTTTCTTGGCTTGCGGACATTGCAGAAAAATTTAGTGAACAATCAAAAAGGCTGAGGCCAATTGAATTAGTCAAAACTTTTGCTGAAATTTGCCGATTAGAGTTAGATCTACGTTTTGAAGCTGCTCACTCTTCGGAACTGAAGGAAAATACTAAACATGACAGAGGTTTCTATGTACCTGAAGTAGATTGGAGTAGAACTTCAAAAAAGGTTTTAACATTAGAATGGATGGAAGCTACACCAATATACGAAGTTGAAAAGCTGAATAATCGTAAGCAAATAGCTATCAATCTTATAGAATCGTTTTGTAATCAGGTATATAGGGATTGTTTTTTTCATGCTGATATGCATCCTGGAAATCTAATGGTTGATAGTAATAACAATATTATTGCCCTGGATTGTGGAATCATGGGTAGAATAGATCGTGAGACATGCTATTACGTTATAGAGATACTCAAAGGCTTTTTAAATCGGAATTACGATCACGTTGCAAAAATGCACTTTAGAGCTGGTTATGTTCCATCACAGCATAGAAATTTTGTCACAGCTTGCAGAGCAATAGGTGAACCCATTATTGGACAGCCTATACAGAAGATTTCATTTGCTAGCTTACTTACTCAGCTATTAAAAATAACTGGTGATTTTGATATGAAAGTTCAGACACAATTGTTATTGCTACAGAAAACTATGATTTTACTGGAAGGGACATGTAGAAAGGTCTATCCAGAAATCAATATGTGGAAAGTAGTTGAAATGTGGATAAGCAGTCAACATGAAAGTAAAATAGGGTATAGGGAAAAAATTAAAAGCTCTTATCCCATCAAAACAATCCAAGGAATATTTAGCCTTATAGAAAAATTAAACCTAATAGCTGACAAAAAATTACAAGTTAAAAATAGATCAAGTGGAAAAGTCTACTTTTTACTTTGGTCTGTAATTATAATGCTAATCGTTAAATTTCTAATTTCTTAAACTAAAAGATAATACAAGCAAGTTTACAACAACTATTCAAGTCTTGAAACCACTCAGGTTTACTCATCTAAATTATCAAGATACTTTCAGTATGTATAAAAACTTTCAGCAGAGTTTCCTTAACTTCGTCTTAAATCATTGACAGCATTACCAAACTGAGTGCTTGTCACATCACTCAGTACTGTATTTGCTTTATATGAACAGTAGCATCCAATTGTAAGGAAGACAAATGCAGCTACAGCAAGTGGGATACATATTGCTAAACTAAATATTGTTAAACATGTGCCAATAGCAAATGCTTCAGATAGCACAAAAGAGGCAGAAGCATAGTTACTTTGCCTTCTATTATAAATGTTTGCTTCTGAAAGTTTTCTGTTTTTGTTCTTTAAGTCTTGATTTTGAGTTTGAAGTTCTAATCTCTCCTGCCTTAAATCCCTTTCTAACTGTGAAATTTTGTCAGTGTCTCTTGTTCTTTCATCTACGGTCCTATTCAACTCTTGCTCTTTTTCTCTAAGTCGAATTTTTGTTCTTTCAAGCTCGCCTTTCAGATCTTCAAGTTGAGCAATTAACGCATCGTCTATTTCCAGGGCAACGTTATGTGAATTTGCTGTTAGATAATTTTTAATAGATCCGATTGGATTATTAACATTCCTCAACGCAGCAGTGACAATTGCATGATTTATGAAACAGTTATCTTCTACTAATTTTTTTACATCACCCAAATCTTTTCTATTAATAGCATTAGTTAATCGCTCTTTCATAGCTTGCTCAATTATTTGCTTTACCCGTGGATTTCGCTCTATAGCTTGTGCTGGCTTTATTTGACTAAAATCTAGCTCCTTATGTTTTAAAAGTTTAGTCAATACTTCTTCATTTTCTTGTGTTATTCCTTGTAAACATGATTTGATAATCAGGCTAAGTGGTGTTTCTATTTCTCCATTCAAGCTTTTCCAGCAATTAGGGTTGAGTTCTTGATTTAATAGTCTTTTTGCTTCATGGACATTTCCACTAATAAGCGGCGTTTCTATTTCTTCATTCAAATTACTTTCCCAGCAATTAGGGTTGAGATCTTGTTTTGCTTCATAGAAATTTTCACTAGAAAGAGCATTCAATAAATTTTTCCCTTCTTGTGCTTTCTGTATTTCTATTGTAAGATATGAAAAGTTCTTTTTTTGTACTTCCCCAATCTTTTCAATATACTCTTTAGGAGCATGAAAGAAACACTCTTTATGATAATCACAAACATATTCTGTAAGTAAGTTTCGGTATTCAGGTTTAATAAGTAAATGTCTATTTTTAACATTTATATCTAAGTTAGTAGACCTAAGTAAAATCTCTACAAAACTTCTATTTTCCATAAGAAAAGCTAGATGTAGAGCTGTATTGAGTTGTTTAGTTTCTTGAATATTAACATTTAAATTCTGGTTATGTAAAAGCAAAGTCATCATTTTTAAGTGTATAGGACTATCATCACCATTCATGATAATAGTCATTAATGGTGTATATTCCTTATCAAACGCATTAACATCCGCACCTTCTTCCAGAGCTTGTTTAAAATCTTCTAGAATTTCATCATCAATTGCCTTAAATAACTTTTTTGTTGATGCACTGAACTGTCCTAATGCTGTACCATCAACAAATCTTCTTCTAAAAGCTACATTGTTTTCAAAAGGCATACTAAATTCTCCTCATCTTATAATTTATTAACATAATTATAAAAAAAACAAAGAAAATTGCAAGCAATTTAATTAAAAATTTTAGAACTAATTATGACTCTAGAAACTTTTCCGCATCAAGTGCAGCCATGCACCCTGTTCCTGCGGCAACTACTGCTTGGCGATATACCTTATCTTGAACATCACCAGCGGCGAACACTCCTGCCCTACTGGTTAGAGTTGTCCCAGGTTTCGTAATTATATAACCTTGCTGATCCATTTCAACAAAGCCCTTAAAAATACCTGTATTTGGTGCATGCCCAATTGCAATGAACACACCATCCACTTTCAACTCCTGGACTTCATTGGTTTCCGTCGATTTAATTGTAATGCCAGTAACTTTTTTAGGATTTTCTTCCCCAAGAATTTGCTCCACGGTATGGTTCCACATTATTTTTATCTTATCATTTTTAAAGAGTCTATCTTGCATTACTTTTTCCGCTCTTAATGAATTACGCCTGTGTATTAATATTACTTCTTTGGCAAATCGAGTTAAAAATATTGCCTCTTCAACGGCAGTATTTCCACCACCAATCACAACTACAACTTTATTCTTAAAAAATGCGCCATCACAAGTTGCACATGCTGAAACTCCATAACCTTGAAATCTCTTTTCACTCTCCAGATCAAGCCACTTTGCTTGCGCACCAGCTGCGATTATAATTGCATCTGAATAGTAGTCATTACTATTACCAAAGGACTTGAATCCATATTCACCAGAACCTTCAAGTTGTTCTACACTTTTTATCTCATCGTTTATTATTCTTGCTCCCGCCTTCTCTGCATGCAATCTCTTTTGTTCCATGAGTTCTGGACCTTGTATAGAAACAAAACCAGGATAGTTTTCAACATCAGTAGTAATTGTAAGTTGGCCACCAGGTTGCATTCCTGTTGTTACAATTGGCTCTAAATTTGCACGTGCTGCATATATAGCAGCAGCATAACCCGCTGCTCCAGATCCAATAATAAGAACTTTTGTACTAAATCTATAATTCTGCACTGTGTGAGTTTAGATAATCAGCCACTCCTTCATCGCTTGCCTGCATTGCAGGCTTGCCTTTTTTCCATCCTGCTGGACATACTTCACCATGCTCTTCATTATGTTTTATTGCATCAATAATTCTAATAAACTCATCGATATTACGCCCCAAAGGTAAATCATTTACCGATTGATGACGCACAACAAACTTATCATCAATAATGAAAGTTGCCCTTAGTGCAATTGAGTCATCATACAATACTCCATAGTCTCTTGATATATTCTTCTTGACATCAGATATTAAGGGGTAGCTAATCTCTCCAATACCACCATCATTAATTGGAGTCTCTCTCCACTTAAAATGTGAGAATTTTGAATCTACACTTACCCCTATAACTTCAACACCACGTTTTGAAAAATCTTCTATTTTGTTACTAAATGATATCAACTCAGTTGGACAGACAAAAGTAAAATCAAGCGGATAGAAAAAAAGGACAGCATACTTATCCTTTATATGTTTACCTAAACAGAAGTCATCAACTATTTTTCCGTTAGCGAGAACAGCCGGAGCAGTAAAATCGATAGCGGATTTTGTTACAAGATTCATAACTAACCTATTCATTCTTAATATTTATAATTTTATACCTTGATACATTTACATGCAAGTTTTCTTTAGCTCTAATCCTATAAAAACTTCCTATGGCTGTGAAAATGTTATGATAAGAGCTAGTTTCCACGAGTAGGGAAATACCAAAATATTACTATCTTCCATCTTTTTTCTTTTCAATTTGTGCAACCATTTCTTTTACATTTATATTCATGGAAGGTAAATTTTTGCTGGCAAGATGGTTGATTGAAAGACCCACTGCGAAACGGTATGCAACTAATTTTAGCATGAGTTAGGCGAACAGCAGGATCAATAAAAACCCATGTCTGAGGTTTACCAGACCAGCAATTATTCATGTTGTATTTCTTCTGACCACACCGATAGGATCACGAATTATGATGAGGAATTACGGGTCTAGGCTATTTGAATTAGTGGATAAACCAATCAATAGAGATTTAACTTTGGAAATTTACGCAGCAACTGCAGAAGCACTGGGGAAATTTGAGAGGAGATTTAAGTTAAAAAAGTAAAAATAACAGATGTGAAAGAAGAAAAAGCAACGCTCGAGCTTGAAGGAATCTACTTACCGAGTAATGAGAATATCGCGATTAAAGAAGTTATTATATAAACATGCAAGTACCTAATATTATTGAGCAGTTAAACTTTGAGGAGATTTTTTCCAGGATGAAAGAAGAGTTAGTAAATCGAGACACAAGTTTTACAGGATTGGTGGAAAGTGATCCAGCAATGAAGGTATTAGAAGTAGCAGCCTGGCGAGAACTTTTGCTCAGACAAAGGATAAACGAAGCGGTAAGAAAGATACTGTCTCTCATGTCAACTGATTATTTCACTAAATCACCATTAAATGGTTGATTATTTTTTAAAATACCAAAAACCACATGCATTAATTTTCTCATTAATGCGACAATTATTACCATTGGACATTTTCCTTTACTTGCTAAACGTTGGCAAAACTTTTGAAAGTGAGAATTATGATTCTTGACTACTATAGCTGGCATATAAAGAGTTTTGCGAATACGTTCCGACCCTATTTTACATATTCTACTTTTTTTACTGACAGATGAACCTGATTGGTAATATTCAGGATTTAGACCGGCAAAGGCTGTAAATTGTCTAGCATTATCAAAATTATCAACAGATGGCATTTCTGCAACGATAGCAACAGCAGTAAGATGTCCTATACCTTTTACAGTCTTGATGTTTTCTATCATATTTTTTAGGTGTGAATGGTTATTAACATGCTCACAAATCTCTTTTTCTATAGCAGAAATTTCTGTTTCTATTGTAGCAACTACTTCAAGTATGGCTTGCTTACAACGGGAATTCATATTTCAAGCGATTCATCTGTTGTAACTTGTCGTCTTTAAATGCTTGCAAACAACGATAGAGATCTCTTAAACGCTTGACTTCAGTAGGAGCAGGTTTCCAAAGATTAGGTTTATTAGCAATACAAAACCTAGCAATCATGGCAGCATCTGACTTATCTGTTTTGTTTCTGAGTAGCTCACTTTTGCCAAAAGCCTTGATTTGAGCAGGGTTTACCACACTTACATTATGTCCAAGGTCATACATAAAAATAACTATATCTTCACTGTAACAACCAGTCGCTTCTAGGCACAGATGAATAAGGACTGCTCCGTGATTATTACACCAAGCTTTTCAAAACCTTCCTTGTTATTGTGAAAAACTTTATGTCGTTCTTTGTTGTCTATCAATAAACAAGCATCAAGTTTCTTTTTAGAAATGTCTACACCTAAAATAGCATTGACTTGCATAAAATTTCCTCTAGGACTATAACGAATTGAGAGTTTAGACCAACCTTGTAATACGGGATATAATTCCAAAGATACTGTTCAGTCTTT
>NZ_QPIP01000044.1 GCF_003344345.1 Wolbachia endosymbiont of Cylisticus convexus
AAGTAAAAAAGAAAAGCGTGAAACTAGGAAAAGGAGCTTTAAGAACGATGATCTTGGGTTTCAAGGTCTGCTGAGTTTTCTACAAAAGCATAATGTGGAAGAAGTAAAGTCATGCATGTGGTTGTTATAGCGAAGCTTTGGCTGAATTTCTGCACAATGCTGGACATTTTGTTAGTGTTGTAAATCCTTATTGTATTAAATCTTATACAAGGAGTAAGCTCGTAAGACAAAAGAATGATCAGACTGATGCAGAAATTATTGCTGATTATTGCCAAAGACAGGAACCAACTCGTTGGACACCACCTTCTTCTGAAATGAAAAAATTAAAACATCTTTATCGTTGCTCAGTTGCGTTAAAAGAATTAGTAAATAACCACCTAGAAAAAAAAGAGAGACTGCCTAAAGAAGTTGCAAATGCTTGTTGCAACGAATATAGTTAAAAAAATAGAAATAATAAAAAACTCCATACGCAAACTATTAAAGCAGCACAAAGAATTGTTGGAAAATTTTCAGCTTCTATTGACTATTCCAGGAATAGGAGAGGAATCAGCAATGGCTATTTTAGCTGAAATCCCTGACATAAAAGCTTTTAGAGATGCCAGGCAATTGGCAGCATATACAGGAGTTATACCGAAAAATATAACATCAGGTTCATCTGTACATTCTAAACCAAGATTAAGTAAATCAGGTTCACAAACATTACGTAAGGCCCTTTTCTTTCCTGCCATAGTAGCCAAGAATCACAATCCTATCATTGTGAGTTTTTGCCAAAGACTAAAGAAGAAGGGTAAGCATAATATGGCAATTGTGGGAGCTGCAATGCGTAAGCTACTCCATATCATTTTCGGTATCCTGACATCCAAAAGTGCTTTTGATCCAAATCATATCAAGAATTACAGAACTAGGATGTTGACTGTAGTTTAAAATCAAAAAATGCTTCCAATCCATTCAACATATTCACTAACTGTAATCTGTGTACTGTTACACAATCAGAAGTATTTTTTGATTTTATGATACAGCTTGAGTAATTTTTTTGTTGACTAGCAAGACGGTATCTTTCTTTAAGATCGTTTAGCACTCCCAACCAATCCCTCATTTTCAGCCAAATAAAACTTCTTTTCTGCCATTTTGCTAATATGTTATACATACATTTACTTATGCAATGCCCGTCTTCCTTGACCTTAAAAAACATGCCATCCATGAACACTATTGGGTATACTGATTGTAGTGGACGACCGCGCCATTCATTGATTACTGGCAGTAATTTGTCGGTAATACTTGATATCTCTGCTGCGGATATTTTATGATCGTAAATTTCCTCTACATGTGACGCTATGTCTCTGTACCCCATGCCACTGGCATATGTGCTCAAAATCTTCGTTTCAAGCTCTGGATGTAAGTTTGTTTGCCTTTTTTTGACTATTTGGGGTTCAAAACTTCCTTCTCTATCTCTTGGTGTTAACAACTCAAATGAACCTGCACTTGTACGTAAAGTTTTTCCATTCCTCCCATTTCTGCGGTTATTTTCCTCGCTTTCAACAGACAAGTGGCTTTCTATTTCACCTTCCAGACTTGCCTCTAGCAGCCTTTTTATAAATGGTGTTAATGCTCCATCTCTTCCTGTTAGCGGCTTACCTTCTCTGATAGATGATAAAATATTTGTTTCTAGTTCTTTATAGTCCACCAAACCTGTAGTTCTGTTTGCTATTTTTTGACTCATGTCAAACCTCCATTTTTTATATCAATTTATTACTTTTTTTTTGGTTTGACACACTTTTTTGAACGTTCCCCGCAGCCATTTCGAACTTAGGCATGCCGATTGCAGTAAATTTATTAATCAAGTAACACTTAACTCTTTCTCACGATTTATTTCAGATTTATTTTTGAAACTAAATCCAATTAAACCTAAAAAGAAAGTTTCGACATGTGATCTCAAACCGTATTTCATCATCATTTTCCACTCCTTCTCATAGTTTTCACAAGATTGTATAACTTTAATGTTGTTATTCCTTTCCGATAAATAATCTCTCTTTTTATAGACTATTGCTTTCTTTATGGGTCATATTATAGGTTTAATATTGAGCTCCTTACATATCTTGTACACATTGGTTGCATCATATCCGCACGAAGAGACAAAATATTGCTCTTATTATCCATTTCATGCTACACGCTAATACACTGTCACGTAAAGTAGCGCTTGTAGCCATTACTTCTTTATTCATTATATTTAAGGTAATATGTAACTTTCTCACTTGAGCGAAATAATTATACTTCCTTTTCTCAACATTAGTTTTGTGATGTTGAAAACTATTGCTGTAAATACTAATCATGCTGCTATCCATAGCAATTTCAATATTTTCTATATCATCTTTATTTACTCTACAATCATTAATCTTCATATTGAGTTTGTTTAGCCTCCTAGAAGCTTGAGAGTAGCTTCAGAACCTTTCTTATCTTTTCTAGGTACCCTTTTACAAAACCTACTGCTTGCCTTAAACCTATCCTAAATAGATATGTGTACTAAAACTACAACCTTATCACTATAAACATTGTTGCCGCCAGCTGATTTCGGACTGCTTTCATACCAATTCTCTATTAATAAAGTGAAAAATATTTCCTCTTTTTTTGAGAAACTCGTTATATTCTCTTTGGTTACTTACTCTCATTTTTTGTGGCATAAGTTATACTTGTTTGAAAGATGCCTATTTTACAACAAAATGTGTTAGTACCATACATTTTAAAGCTTTTTTCCTTCATTAAACCAACACTAGCTATGCAACAAAGCCTGCGTCCACACAAACTATAGCACATATTCCTTAACTTGTTAAATCTAAAGCTTCATATCTTCCTTACTTATTAAAAGAATTTAAGCTAAGAATTACAACTTAAATTACGTAAAAATGTGTCAAAACATCTTTGGCTTTATAGCCTACCAAGTGAAAATTATTTTCAGTATTTTTCATTTTTCTATTGACTTTTAACACAACTGCTTTATATCGCTGCCTTTTACATTAATTATGTTTTTGGAAGGAAGAATTGTACGTACTTTACTCTCAATTTTATCTCTTATTTCATAATCTGGCGAATTAAGGATAGCATAGATATCAGGATGAAAGTTAATATGTAATGAATGAAACTACAGTTATCTTACCTGTCAATCTCACCAAAGACTATATCGAGTGAACCGATAATTGCTGCAATATCAGCAAGCATATGTCCTTTTGCCATGAAATCTAAGGCCTGTAAATGCGCAAAGCCAGGTGCTCTTATTCGACATCTATAAGGTCTATTGGTACCGTCTGAAACTATATATACTCCAAACTCGCCTTTTGGTGCCTCAACAGCTGTGTAAGCTTCACCTTCTGGTACATGATATCCTTCTGAATAAAGCTTAAAATGGTGAATTAGAGCTTCCATGGATCCTTTCATTTCTGCTCTTGGCGGTGGAGAGATCTTTCTATCCTCAGTTTTTATTGGCCCTTCAGGCATTTTCTCTATGCATTGCTTCATCAAGCTAACAGACTGCCTAATCTCTGCCATTCTTACTAAATAACGATCATAACAGTCACCATTTTGGCCAATAGGTATATCAAAATCTAGCTGATCATATACCTCATATGGCTGGCTTTTTCGCAAGTCCCAAGCGAGCCCAGCAGCACGCAGCATTGGCCCACTAAAGCCCCAATCAAGCGCCTGTTTTATTGATATTTCACTGATTCCTACAGTGCGTTGCTTCCATATCCTATTTTCTGTTAAAAGTTCATCAACATCATCTATATACTTTGGAAATTGTTCTATAAACTTTGCAATATCCTCAATCAAACCTTCTGGAATATCTGCTGCAACTCCACCTGGTCTTATGTAAGCTGCGTGAAATCTTGCACCTGAGGCTCTTTCATAGAACTCCAGTATTTTTTCTCTTTCTTCAAAGAGCCATAAAAGAGGAGTCATTGCTCCAACATCAAGTGCTTGAGAAGAGACATTCAGTAAGTGATTTAGTATCCTTGTCAATTCACAAAATAAAACACGCAAATATTTTGCTCTGATTGGAATTTCACATTGCAACAATTTTTCAACGCATAACGAATACGCATGTTCTTGTGACATTGGTGACACATAATCAAGGCGGTCAAAATAAGGCAGAGCTTGAAGATACGTTTTATGTTCTATTAACTTCTCAGTGCCGCGATGCAAAAGCCCAATGTGGGGATCTGCTCTTTCGATCACCTCGCCATCCATCTCTAAAACAAGACGTAGCACCCCATGTGCAGCTGGGTGCTGTGGTCCAAAGTTTAACATCATTGTCTTTAGATCGGGCATGCTTGGTAGTTTAAGATATTGAAATTGTATAGGCTAAAATGTGCTTAAAGTCAATAGGCTTCTTGCACGGGCACAACTATCGTTACAACAGAAAAGCCCTTACAAACTTCACCACCTCCTTATGATCTGATAGACAATGTTTATGTTGCACGTACAATTATTATACTTGTGTTGATTAAGGCAGCAAAATTATGTATAGATAATTTTGACTAAAAAATAGTTTTTTAAGTCCTATTTTAGAGTAATCAAAATTAATGAAAGACAATAAATACAGTTTAGGTTTAAGGATTATTCATTGGTTAATGTCTGCTCTTATTATTGGCATGCTTTGTTCTGGTTTGTACATGAAAAGTTTGCCGATTAGTAGTGAAATTAAATTCAGCATATACGCTATTCATAAGGCTTGCGGTATCACTGTTCTTGGATTAATTATAGTACGCATATTTTTTCGCGTCTTTACTTATGTTCCGCCATTACCAGCCAATTTTTCTCGATTTGTAATCAATGCGAGCAAAACGATACACTTTGGTTTATATGCTTTGATGGTGCTAATGCCACTATCTGGTTATGTCATGTCTTCTGCTTCTAGCAAAGAGATCAAATATTTTTTTCATATCCCTTTGTTAATCAATGAAAACAAAGAGCTAGCTAGTGCAGCTAATCAACTACATTCGATGCTTGCATATTTTATGGTAGTCTTTATAACTTTGCATATACTTGGTGCTTTAAAGCACACATTTATAGATAAACAAAACATTTTTAAACGTATGATATAGGTTATATGTTAAATAGCCTCTGGAAAAAAGGAACAGATTTTCTTGGTAGTGAATTTGCCATAATGGGTGGTGCTATGAGCTGGGTTTCGGAGAGAAATTTGGTTTCAGCAATCTCAAATGCCGGTGGATTCGGCGTAATTGCATGCGGTGCAATGTTTCCAGACTTACTGAAAAAAGAAATCATAGAAACGCAAAAATTAACTCATAAGCCATTTGGTGTAAATCTAATTACTATGCACCCAAAGTTAAGTGAGTTGATAAATGTGTGCATTGAAACGAAAGTGAGCCATATAGTGCTTGCCGGTGGACTACCAACGAAGCCTAATATAGAAAAAATCAAGAGTGCGGGCATTGAAGTTATGTGTTTTGCACCAGCATTAAGCCTTGCGAAAAGGTTAGTAAAAATGGGAGTAGATGCGTTAATAATAGAGGGAATGGAAGCAGGTGGTCACATAGGTCCAGTCAGCACTTCTGTTCTTGCACAAGAGATACTGCCTTATTTTAAAAATGAGAAAACACCGGTGTTTGTTGCAGGTGGAATAGGAAGAGGCGAAATGATAATGAACTACCTAGAGATGGGAGCAAGTGGCTGTCAAATAGGCACATTATTTGTCTGCACTAATGAGTCAATCGCTCACAAAAATTTTAAAGAAGTATTCATCAAATCAGCTGCGCGTAATGCAGTATCTTCTATACAGATCAGTGCTGATTTCCCTGTAATTCCAGTAAGAGCTATAGCTAACAGAGCAAGTGACGATTTTATGAAGCATCAAAGAGACATTATCGATAAATATCAAAATGGACAGACCTCAAAAGAAGAAGGGCAACTTGAAATAGAAAAATTCTGGGCTGGAGCTTTAAGAAGGGCAGTAATTGATGGAGATGTTGAAATGGGATCTTTGATGGCTGGCCAAAGTGTTGGCATGGTTGATAGGGAAAAATCCGTAAGAGAAGTAATAGATATGTTAGTTCAACAAGCGAATAATTATATTGAAATGTAGAAGTAAATAGTTAACCATAATTATCCATAATATGGCATAATTGTCCAGTTTTAATGTAAAATTAACGCTAAAAAGGTATCTATACATTTTATTATGTATGGAAGAATGCTATGCCAAGTCCTTTAAAAAAGCCTGAGAGTATGTACGACATTATATTCGAAACGGTAACAAAAAAGCGAGAAGCTGTGCAAGAGACTGCCAAAAAATGCAAACAGTTGTTCAAGCAAAAAGATAGTCCTGCCGATCCTAAGGTATTAATTCAATTAGAAGAATTACTGAGAGAACGACAAAATGGGGAGGCTATTGCAAAACATATAAACCTGCTCAAGCAAGGAAACAGTCCTAAAACACCAGATGAATTAAAAGGATCACTGAAAGAGCAAGAAGAATCTTATAATTATTACACCCAAAACTTTCTTCCACAGTTGAAAAAAGAAATAATGCAATCAAAAGAACTAGACTCAACAAAAAGAACGGAAATAGAAAAAATAATTATGGAACTAATAGCTGACGCTTTTAGCAAGAACAGCAATAAAGATCATTCTGGTAGCACCAGTAAAGGCGATGAACACGAAAGTGGCTACGATAGCGATGCTAAAGATAATGATAATACTAATCAAAAAGATCCAATTCCTCACACAGCAATGGAAAACAATAAAGAAGAAAACTCGGCATCACCAATAAGTAGTAGAAGGAGCAGCGTAAGCACAACATTAAGCTTTGTTGAAGAAGATGATGATCCACAAATAGAGAATGAAGAAAAAACAAAATTAGTACACCTAACCAAAACAAGGCCCAAAGGGCCAAGCGGAAGAAGACCCTCTTCTAAATATCGTGAGAAGAGTGAAGTTAAACAACCCAATAACAGAAATCTTCACGTTGCATTTGCAACAGGTTGTGCTCTCTTAGCAATAGGGTGCATTGTTGCAGGAGCAATGACATCAGGACTAGTAGGAGCAGCAGTACTATTTGCTACGGCTGCAGTGTTTGCTATAGCAGCAGCAGTTGAATTGCATTCAAATGTTCTGTCAAGTAAATTGACATCCATTAGTGTGAGTCCTCTTATTGACAATAAAGAGCTACGGCATGGTAAAAATTAAATATGAGTTACTTATGGTGAACAAGTGAATTCGGTTCTTGCCTATTGATGTAAAAATTGTTATAGTTGAGAAGTATCTTAAAGGTATTTAGCTGATGCATATTCAATTGGGTAGGGTTTTTGCTATTGTAGCCCTGTTAAGTTTTATCTTTATGTCATGTCCTAGCAAAGCAAGTGATGAGTTAAAAAATATACCAGAAACATTAAAGACTTTTTTTTCTTCATTTTCAGTTAAAGATACTGTGGAAAATATGAGTCCTTCGACAATTATAGGGTTATGTATAGCTACAGTGATACTTGCAGTAGTGTTCAGAGGTCTGATTTTTTTCATGATAATGTTTGGCGTACTGATCATGATGTTTGGGAGTACAGAAAAAGCAACAGATTACTTGAAAGAAAAATTCAACTTTGCAAAAGATATACAGTTACAATCCGATAGCAAAAAAGAAGATAAGAATTAAGTTTTATGTTTTTTAGTTATCTTTTTATTGAATACGCATAATATTGTATGCAGCTAAAAGTACCGGCCACTAGCTCTCAGTCTAAAAAAAAAGAACAATTTAGCATTACTAGAGAGTATTAATTTAGATTTTATCCCTTATGCTTGCCACTACGATGAAGAAACTATACTAACAAAACAGGGGGAATTGTTAAAAATAATTAAGTTAGAAGATTATTCTTCAGTTGATAACCACAGCGATCTTAGAACTGAAATTAGAAAAAGCATATCAAAAAATATCAAAAGCTTATATTTTACCGTTTGGATTCATACTGTCCGAAAGCACAACAAACTGAGCTTACAGTGGAATAAAACTGCAGACTTCTCCGATCAGCTACATTCAACATGGTTTAATAAACTAACTGATAGTAAATTACAGTATATAAATGAGCTGTATATTGTGGTGTTATTTAGTGATTTTGGCAAACATATTAGTAATACATTTTTTTTTTGGCGTTATAAAGAGTAAACATAGATTATTCTTACAAGAAAATCATCAAGAATTGCAAAGGGTGACTGGTCTGATTCAAAAAGATTTAGAACCTTTTGGAGCTAAAAAGCTGGGCCTTAGGTTTAGTGAGGGCAAAGTATATTCTAAGATGATGGAATTTCTCCATTACATTATTACATTAACCCACAAAGAATATCCAATATATGAAAAGGATCTATCGCAACATGTTAAAAATCTAAAAGTAGCTTTTGGATTCAACACATTTCAAACAATATTTGGAAATCAACAGAAGTTTGGTTCTGTTTTTTGCATAAAGGAATATCGAGAAATCTCTTTGGAAAATATAGATAGGTGTTTGCAACTTGACTCTGAGCTTATTATTACAGAGGTAATAATATTCACTAGTAATAGCAAAGCAGTCAAAGAATTCAAAAAACAAATTAATATATTGCAGATCAGTGAGGATAACACCTTACTTCAAAATTCAGAAATAAAGGAAATAATAGAACTTGAAAAAACTTCTGTTATGGATTTTTGTCAACAGAAAATTATTTTTACAATCTTTGCAGATGATAAGAACAGATTAGCTAAAAATATCAGCGATCTATCCTCTGTAATGTCGTTAATCGGTTTGATGATGTTTAGAACTGATCTACACATGGAAAATCATTTTTGGGCGCAGCTTCCTGGAAACTTTGCTTTTGTTACACAACCGAAAAATATATTAGAAAAATATGCTTGCAGCTTTGCTATGTTGCACGATTTTACATCGGGTACATTAAAAGGGAGAAGGTGGAAAGAAGCAGTAACAGTCTTTTTTTCAAAAAAAGGAAGCCCTTATTTTTTTAACTTTCATGGAAAGAAAAATAATGGTCATACCACGATACTTGGAGCTCCAAATTCAGGCAGAACCTCACTGATCAATTTTCTACTGTCGGAGTCAAGAAAATTTAATCCCAGGATTGTAATATTAGATAATACTGGAAAATCAATAATCTTTACTAAAGCAGTGAGTGGCCAATATTACATAATTAATCAAAAACATAAAGATAAAAGTCTAAAATTTAACCCATTAAACATTGAAGATAGTGTTTCTAATCGCAATATGCTGATCGAGCTGATAAAAAGAATGGTTGCAGATGAGAATTTGATAAACGTAGAAGAAAAAATAAAAAAGGTTGTAGATCTTATATTTGATATACCAAGGGAATTGCGTTCTATTTCACAAGTTTTTGCAAAACTTTCAGATCTTGGAGGTAAAATAAGTAAATGGTGTGGTGATGGTGAATTTGCTTACTTATTCCAAGATGGTGATGAGTCAGACATTGACTGGGAAACAAAAACCATATCTCTCAATACTGCGAATCTTACTAAGCAAAAAGAATGTATGTCCGTGATACTTTACTATTTTTTATACTCTTTTGAAGCAAAATGTGATGGCTCGCCTGCAATACTTGTTTTGGATGAAGCATGGGAGATAAGTAATATTTTTCCTACAGAGGAAGAGTTTGACGACTGGATGCAAAGAATGACGGAACTAAATGTTGTGGTAATCCTAAGTACTGAAAATTTGAATCTCGCATTTGCTAGCAAATTTACTCAATATTTAGATAAACATGTTGATACAAGAATCTTAATGCCGAACGTTAATGCAAACAGGTTATACATAAAGGTACTTTCTCTATCGAAAGAGGAACTGAATATTATTTTGCAAACACCAACGCAGGAAGGTTTATTTTTGATAAAGCAATACAAAGGTTTAGTAACTTTAAGTCTAGATTTGAAAAATATGAAAGAAATACATGTGCTTTCGGCTAATAAAGAGACTATAAAGTATATGTGTGAAGCAATAAAGGAAAAGGGCGAGAAAGTGAGTAAGTGGTTACCGGTATTTTATGAGAGATGTAAAGTTTAAAGTCAAATTTTTTTTCCTAGTGCTAATTTTGCTTGGTACAAATAGTGGGTACCCTGCTCCATGGTGTCCAAACTTAGTAAAAACTAATACTCATGCTGAAGAAATTGTAAATAAGGCAGGTAAAGGCTTGTGGAAGATTATTAGCTTTGATTGGGGCAATGTAAATTATGATGATCATCTATTAAAAAATATTAAAGTGAGTCCAGTGAGAAATCAAGGTGTTGATGGTTACTTTAATCCGAGAATTAGAGTGTGTGATTATGAAGGAGATAATTGTTATGAATTGTATAATAAACAGTCTTGTCAAAAAATATACGGAACTCAAGGGAGTGGTGCTGGAGTTTCTGCAGCAGTTTTCATCGATTGGCAAGGAACAAAAGAGGGAGATAAGTTGGAAAATGGCATGAACTGGGAGTGGGCAAAAGATGTAACTGAAAAAGAGCGAGAAAAATTTGCCAATTCTCCTAAGGTGTGTGCTTGTAGTCAAAAAATTGCTTGTGCAGACTATTCAACAAAACTTTTCGCACGTGCGACTTCTGTAGGTAAAGATGAATGCGATGTTTGCTATCAAACAAAAGTACAATGTGTCCCTGTGCCACTTGCGCCCGGTCCTCCTCCGTTTTGTGAGCAACTTGCGATGTCACCTCCACAAGTTAGAATTGTTCCTGTAAGAAACCAAGACAACGATTACTTTCATCCAAGAGTTGGAGTCATTGTTGGTGAGCTGAAGGAAAGAAGGGAGCTACCTTTTCCACGCGTTGTTTCAAGTAATGAGAATATTCAAAGTGCTCCATACTCTATTCCAGATAAAGATACCCACCATCACTTTAAAACTTATAGAAAAAAAAGGTCGGCTCTGCACTGAGTATTATGGTACTGAGAGAGAAGAGTCCGAAAGAAAATTGCAATTTCCTGCTCGCTGTTTCCCAGCACCGCCTGCTCCAGAGCTTGAAGAAGTGAGCATACCAAAGCCTGATGAGGGTAAAGGTGAAAATACATTAAAAGTAAAAATGAAGATGAGTGAGAACGTTTGCACTTATGATGCACGTGGAACTCACAATAATGGAGTCTGTACTTTTTATGTTAATGCGAATTCTCCTACATACGTTGGCCATCTACCTTTAAAAGTAGTAAAGCCGGCAATAGTGGCAAAAACAACTGATAGTAGTAACAGTAAAAGCGATATCGATAACATAATAGAAGGTATATTAAAAAATAACTCTCAGTTTGAGGTTTTAAAAAAGTATGGTTATGTTCCTGATATCGAAACAGAATGTAACGAATTTCAGGATGGTAAGTGTAAACTAGATGACTCAGGATATCCCAAAATAGAAGTAAAATATAAAGAAAATTCTAAAAGTAAAATGCTCTGCCTTTCTGGTTGGCAGCCAGAACCGGAGGAGTTTGCTCTTGAAAAAGAAAGTGAGCTAATACCGCTAAAATCAATGGGGGCAAGATACAATAAATACAATACTGTTTATTCAAAGGAGTCGAATCAACTTTATTATTTTCCTTGTAATGAAACAATTGAGGTTTTAGCAAAGCCGCAAAATGAGCTGAATGAGATAATATTCAATAAGAAGGGATATATTTCCATTCCTGAAGAAAATAAGCCTAGAGATAATTGCGTGACAGAAGAGGATAAAGAGATAGATACAAAACAAAATTGTAACAAATGCAAGATAGTATATGAATTAACAGATAGAAAGCATGAAGAAAAAAATTGCAATCAAGGTGATGATGGTTGCCTTTGCTTTGATGGAGTGTGTAGTCGCTCAACACAGTATGTAGATAAGGACGACAAGCCATTTTACTTAAGAGTTTCACAAGATGAAAATGGCGTTGTAACGAAGTTAGATAATCCAATTAAAGCAAATAGAACAGAAGTCTTTTTCGCTGATAAATTATGTAGGTTCGATTTAGAAGGTTTAAAAAAGAGATTGCGTGAAATAATAGTAACGCAATTGAGAAATAAGAAGCAGGAGCTTGAAAGGAGTAAAAAAGAGTCTTATGAGCTTGGAGATGGTTATACAGATGATCTATCGATGTATGATTATGTTGAAATAGAAGCATGGGGAGGTGGTGAAGCAGGTCATATAAATGGTAAAGCTCAGTCTACAGAAAGTAGACCAGGAATGCCGGGGGATTATATTAAAGCTCAATTAAAAATTGACCCTAGTTACCCTACAATAATGGTTGAAGTTAAAGAAGGAGGCGGCAATAGAGAGCTATATGTATCAGATAAAAATGGGGGATCGCCTACAATAAAAATATGTGATTTGCAAAAGCAAAATTGCCAGAAACTAATTACAGTTGCAGGTGGAGGAACAACAGATCAAACAAGAATTCACAAGAAAAATTTAAACTTAAAAGAAACAATCATAAAAGGAAGGAAGTTTACTGAAGATAATAAAATAACATATATAGAAAATGGTGAGATTAAGTATAAAGATGTAACAAAATGTAGTCAAAGCTACACTAATAAAATATACGGTGCTGGCGGTTGTATAAATAAAAGCAAAGGGACTTATGGTAAAGGTGCTCCTGGTTATGTGAAGATTAAACCTATGTTTGACAAAATTAATAAAGAAAGAGTAAAAAAAATAGATGATGCTATTGAAAAAATGATACAAAATCCAAATGATATCACAACCATTGATGATTCTTTAATAAATAAACTTGATAAAGAGATTATTGATACAATTAAAGAAGAAATTAAAAAAGAATTATTAGGACTATAGTCAAAGAACTCTGGGGAATGTTCAAAAAAGTGTGTCAAACCGAATTTTTAGTTCAACTCGGGAACGTTCAAAAAAGCATACGCGTCAAGTTAAGAGAATACGCCCAATATAGCAACCATTTAGTATCTGTTCAGATACATGGCTAATGATATACAAATACTGAACACCAGTGCTCCCTTTCTTGTCATCCCAGTGTTTGACACTGGGATCCAGATTAGGCACTAAGTTGGTAAACACTTTACAACGTTTTTTGTGCAAAAGGACTGGATGCCAGTGTCAAGCACTGGCATGACACCCATTTGTTCCTATAGTTGTCTTTTCTCGTCTACCTTATTTTGCCACTCTGCTGAACAGATACACCATTTAAGGTAGATATCTTATTTGTTATATTTATTTTTTAAGAAATCTTGATCTAAAATAAGATAATTTTTTTTAAAGAGTCTATAAATTACTAATTTTATCGTTTAATATCTAAAATAATTTTTACCGCTTCCCCTCTTGTATCTTGTAAAAAGCATCTAATGTTTTAAGCTTAAGCATTAGGTGGAGGAGGGAAGAACTCTGTTTCTCCTCTTAGATATAAAATCTGTAAGAAAGATAAGAGTTCCCTCCTCAAAAGTATAGGCTGGACGGTATCGTAGAAAGACCTAAATGGCTCTAATTCTGTATCCACAAGGTTAGCCTTACTTTTCGTTTTAAATGGTAACGTATGGGGTTATATATGATCAACAACTTTCTTGGAATTGATGTATCAAAAGATCGCTTTGATGTTTTTCTTTCATTCATAAGTAAAAAAGAAAAGCGTGAAACTAGGAAAAGGAGCTTTAAGAACGATGATCTTGGGTTTCAAGGTCTGCTGAGTTTTCTACAAAAGCATAATGTGGAAGAAGTAAAGTCATGCATGTGGTTGTTATAGCGAAGCTTTGGCTGAATTTCTGCACAATGCTGGACATTTTGTTAGTGTTGTAAATCCTTATTGTATTAAATCTTATACAAGGAGTAAGCTCGTAAGACAAAAGAATGATCAGACTGATGCAGAAATTATTGCTGATTATTGCCAAAGACAGGAACCAACTCGTTGGACACCACCTTCTTCTGAAATGAAAAAATTAAAACATCTTTATCGTTGCTCAGTTGCGTTAAAAGAATTAGTAAATAACCACCTAGAAAAAAAAGAGAGACTGCCTAAAGAAGTTGCAAATGCTTGTTGCAACGAATATAGTTAAAAAAATAGAAATAATAAAAAACTCCATACGCAAACTATTAAAGCAGCACAAAGAATTGTTGGAAAATTTTCAGCTTCTATTGACTATTCCAGGAATAGGAGAGGAATCAGCAATGGCTATTTTAGCTGAAATCCCTGACATAAAAGCTTTTAGAGATGCCAGGCAATTGGCAGCATATACAGGAGTTATACCGAAAAATATAACATCAGGTTCATCTGTACATTCTAAACCAAGATTAAGTAAATCAGGTTCACAAACATTACGTAAGGCCCTTTTCTTTCCTGCCATAGTAGCCAAGAATCACAATCCTATCATTGTGAGTTTTTGCCAAAGACTAAAGAAGAAGGGTAAGCATAATATGGCAATTGTGGGAGCTGCAATGCGTAAGCTACTCCATATCATTTTCGGTATCCTGACATCCAAAAGTGCTTTTGATCCAAATCATATCAAGAATTACAGAACTAGGATGTTGACTGTAGTTTAAAATCAAAAAATGCTTCCAATCCATTCAACATATTCACTAACTGTAATCTGTGTACTGTTACACAATCAGAA
>NZ_QPIP01000045.1 GCF_003344345.1 Wolbachia endosymbiont of Cylisticus convexus
ATCAAGGTACACTAGCCCTATCTCTCGATACGTTTGAATAGTTGTGTGGGACATACATATGCACCCGTTTACAATCTTAAATTAACTAAAACTAATCGAGGTTATTATGATTACATCTTATCAAAATTTTATTGGCATTGATATCGGAAAATTTAAAAATGTTGCTGCAGTTCACAACCAAAAGAACACTATCAAGTTTGATAATAATGCTGCTGGTTGGCAACAATTGTTTCAAAATTTTTCAAATATTCTACCTAATTCTTTTGTAACTTTGGAAAATACAGGAAAATATGAGCTTGGCTTAGCACACTTTCTGGTTGATAAGAATGTTGCTGTACATCGAGCTAATACTCGCAAAGTAAAAAGCTTTACCTTATCTCATGGAATTTTAGCAAAGTCTGATCAATCAGATGCAAGAGCCCTTGCTCAATATGGATTTGAGCGTTATAGTACTCTATCTCTATTTGTGCCTATGTCAAAAGAACAAACAGCCTTAGCTGCACTTTGTCAACGTCGTGATGACCTTACACAAATAAGAGCTCAAGAGAAATGTAGACTGAAAGCACCTGAAAACGACTATATAAAAGAAAGTTGCCAAAAAACTATTGACTTTTTTAACAGTCAAATAGATGAGCTCAATGATGCCATACAAAAAATTATCGATGAGAATCCAGAGTTAAAAAAGCGCCAAAAAATCATAAGAACAGTACCAGGAATAGGTAAAAAGTTATCACAAGATTTTGTATGCTTGATGCCAGAACTTGGCTACTTAAGCAGGCAAGAAGTTGCTAGTCTTGCTGGAGTTGCCCCGCATCCAAAAGAAAGTGGTAAAGCTATTGGTTATCGCAGAATAAGTGGTGGCAGAAGGAACGTTCGTGAAAAGCTTTTTACATCTGCGATGGCTGCTTCAAGGACTAAATCTGCACTTGGTGCTTTTTATTCTGCTCTCATTGGTAGAGGTAAAAAGAAGATGGTAGTCATAACAGCTCTAATGCGCAAAATTATAGTGATTGCTAATGCAAGGCTTAAAGAAGCAATTAACGCAAATTTTTAAAATCTGCATAAGAAAATAGGTTAATGAATATGCGCGCCACACAAATTTAAAGCACATATTCATTAATCATAAGATCTAAGCAGTGGTAGTTGTTTGATATAAATTTCTTTCTGTAATGAACTAGGGTTTTTATTGCCAAAAATACGTTTTTCAATTGAATAAGAATACAAAACTATAAATAAGAGTTGTAATAAGACTAAATTCAAAAAATTTTAAAAAACATAGTTGATGAGGAGAAGTTATGGTTCAAGGCTACTTGAATTAGTTGATAAACCGATAAATAGAGATTTAACACTTGAGATATATGCAGCAACAGCAGAAGCTTTGGAAAAATGGGAAAAAAGGTTTAAATTAGAAAAAGTAAAAATTACAGAAGTAAAAGAGGGAAAAGTAACGCTTGACCTGGAAGGATTATACGTGCCAAGTGGGAAAAACATTCGCTTTGATGGGGTTGTGGTATAAAGATGCAGCAGCCAAATATTATCGAACTACTGAACTTTGAAGAGATTTTTGCTCGGATGAAAGAAGAATTAATAAGTCGAGATAAAAGTTTTACAGCACTAATTGAAAGTGACCCAGCGATGAAGATTTTAGAAGTAGCAGCCTGGAGAGAGCTTTTGCTGAGACAAAGAATAAATGAAGCGGTAAAAAGCAATTTACTCAAGTTTGCAAGGGGAGAAGAGCTTGATAATTTAGCTGAGTTTTATGGAGCAGAGAGGCAAGATGGAGAAGAAGATGAACGCTTCAGAAAAAGAATCAAGGTAAGAATAGTTGGCTCAAGCACGGGAGGGAGTAAAGAGCATTATCGGTTTCAAGCACTCTCAGCAGATAGTAGAGTAAAGGATGCGCTGGTTGAATCAAAAGTGCCAGGAAGTGTAGAGATCTCGATTTTATCCACGGAGTTATCCACAAATGGCATAACGTCAGAAGAGCTACTTGAAATTGTAAGAAAGCAAGTTACTAGAGATGATATAAGGGTTTTAACCGATACAGTAACAGTGATAGGTTGCAATATTACAGAAATAGATATTCACAGCAGAATGAGTATAAGTCCTATAATATCAAAGGAGGAAATCAAGAAGCAGTTTATTGAGAAGTTTGAAGCAAGTAGAAGGTTGGGATGGAATGTTACAAAATCATGGATAATAGCGAATCTATTTGTAGATGGTGTAGAAAACGTAGAATTAATCGAGCCAAGAGAGGATGTTGTGGTTCTGGGGAATGAGTGTACAGTGCTTGGCTACGTCAAGTTAGATAGGATTTAAAACGTATTTTTTTGCTTTGTGGAATCATAAAAGTTTTACCAAGTGAGAGGATTACGTGCAATAAGTGGTTTACTGGATAAAAATGACCAATGTTAGGGAGACGAAAGTATCGATTTTCTTCCAGAAGTTGTAATTTGTTTTTTAAAGTATGGATAATATGGTCAAATATTATGGAAAGTGTTTTTGATATTAAGAACATCTTTATTTTTGATCAGTTCTGCAATGATCTCTTGCTTACTCATAAGCTACCTAAATAAAGGAAATTAAAGCAACTTGAAAGAAAAGACAAATGAAAAGTTTATTACCGCCAAACGCAACAAAGCAAGAGCAAGCACTGGTTGATGCAACAGATTATAAGGTTGATCCAAGATGTATCAGAGGATTTAAGTTTAGTCTTAAAGAAGAAACATTGCCGTGGATAATAGAAGAATATGGTTTAGAAGAGATACTGCGTTGGGTAAAAGATAGAAGAAAAGCCGTAGTAGAAGGAGTAAAATTTCAAAGACTGAGAGGAACTCCAGCATCACTCAAAATAGCGCTCAAATGGGCAAATATAGAAGATATTACAATTATTGAGGAGCCACCTGGCAAGCACTTTTTTGAATTACAGATAGGAATAAAAGATGTTCCAAATGACTTTTTTGTAGATGTAGTAGTAGAACTTGCAAAACTATCGTTACCAGCAAGATCGCGGCTAATGAGGATGTTTAATGATTACTACAACGTTGATAGGTTTATTTTAGATGAAAGCTTTTTTGGAAATTTGTTATCGGATTACTCAGGGATAAAGGTTGAAAAGGATGGACCAGTATTATCGTTTGGAAGAGTAAATTTTTTCAGGTTTAGTGGTACATCAATTAAGGTTATAGAGAGTTATCTACGTAACCATTATGAGCAAGCATTTAGTAATGACATATATCGATTAGATATAGCAGTACTTGGAGAAACAGAGGCTCATACAAAAGATTACAAAGGCGTCTATGAAAGAAGTCATCAGTGGTATAACTTAAAAGCACTATATCCACTACCACAGAGTTTATTGCCAGAAATAAAGTTTGCGAAAGCGCAAGTTATATTATCGGACAGTTGGAATTTAGGAGAAATAAATGCGTGCTTTCCAGTTAGTAGCGTAGAAGAGAGGGGAAAAAAGTTTTTACTAGGGAGTAGCAAACTATCTGAGCAACATTGGAATTTAAAACACAAGCCAATTTTAGAAAGATTTAGCGTTACTCACAACTATAAAGTAGAAAATTATACAGATCAGAAGGTCAGAAAATATGTTTTAGCAGAACACAACGTTTACTATAAAAATGACTCAGATTCAGAGCAAAAAGACTCAATACACGAATTAGAAAATTACATTTTAGTATTTTACCCAGGAGTACTGAAGTGGCACGAACATCGACACTTGCACAGAAGTTGGAAAAATAGTCAAGTAATATCTCTAATAAGTTAAGTACTTATATTTAGATCCTCATATATTATATTAACAATAGTTTAAAGTGTATGAAATAAAAAGAAAAGGACTTGCTTTCTTATGCTAGAAAGGACATGACTTAAATAGCAGCAGGTAAACATAAGAAATTTATCTGGCGCTAGAAAAGCTAATTTTGTGAGGTAAGTATGAAGTTTAGCAAAGAAAAGAGAGAATCTTTTAGTAAGTTTTTTAAAGAAGTATCAAGTAACGGGTTTAAAAACATTAATAAAAGAAATGAAGAAGGAGAGACAATATTACACCAAGCAGTAGAAATCTCTGATTACAAAACAGTGAGATTATTAATAAAAAAAGGGGCAGAGGTAAATGCAAGAGATAAAAATGGTTATACACCACTACACTGTGCAGTATTCGCAAAGAGTTTAGAAAATGTAAAAGTGCTGCTAAGGGAAGGAGCGGAAGTAAATGCCACTCAATATGTCAGTGGATGTACGCCACTCCACTCTGCGTGCAAAATAGGAGGAGCAAAAGTTGAAATAATAAAAGAGCTAGTAAAAGCGGGAGCTGAAGTTAATCAACTGCGGTGCAACACCAATGTATTACATCTGGGAAAGTGAAAAGTATCGTCTATGTGATAGCAAAGAGAGTGAAGAGGCGAGTAAATTTCTGAGAGAAAAAGGTGGAATAACAAAAAGCAGAGAACTGACGTGCTATGGAATAGAGAGGCTAGTGGGAGAAATAGCAGACATGTTGAATGGGAGTTATTTGCCGGAGTTAAAAATAATAGAGATAGAAGAAATAAGGAAGAGAGACAAATCACTGATAAAGGAAGAATGTAAAAATTTAGCAAGCAAAATAATGAGCCAAGTGAACGAAATGATAGATGAGGTAGCGAAAAGGAAGGTTTAAAAGAGGGATTTAAATTTAAAGAAAAGGTGAGGTGGATTATGTTAAAGCTTGGCAAATTTAATAAGTCAGCAAAAGAATTATTAGAGAACTCATATGAAAATATTTATGAAAGAGACGAGAAGGAAAGAACAGCTCTGCATTATGCAGTAGACGCAAAAACAGTGAAGTTGTTAGTTGAAAAAGGAGTGAATGTGAATGCAGCAGATGTGAAAGGATACACAGCACTGCACCTAGCGGTAACGGAGAAACGTCTAGAAATCGTGAGGGAATTGATAAAATCAGGAGCAGACGTAAATGCTGAGGAATATGGAAATAAATGCATACCTCTACACCTTGCGTGCATGGTAGGTGAAAAAGAAATAGTGGAGGAGCTAGTGAAAGCTGGAGGAGAAATAGAGCAAGCGGATAAATTTGGAATGACAGCGATGGATTATGCGAAAAACCAGTAAAGAAGTAACTGAAGTATTGAAGAAAGAAATAGACAGAATTGAAAAGTTATTTATGAAAGGCTAAAAATATGGAGGAAGAAATAGAAAAGAAAGTAATGAATTTAGAGAGAAAACCTTTGGGTGAGCTGAGAAAAATATGGAAGAAGGTATATGGAGAAGAAGCGCCTAGATACTCAAAGAAATATCTGATACCGAGATTAGCTTATAGAATGCAGGAAAAAGCGTATGGAGAAATGTCAAGAAAGGGGACAAAAAGACTAGAGTATCTGGCAGATCGGCTAGAGAAAGGAAAAAGAATAAGTAGCGATAAATTACCAGTAGAAGGGACAGAATTAATACTAGAGAGAGGGGAAGAAACGCATGCGGTGATGGTAACAGATAAGGGTTTAATCTACAGAGAAGAATTTTTCACATCATTATCAGCAGTAGCCGGGAAAATAATGGGAATGAGTTACAATGGCCCTTTATTATTTGGCATGCGTGATAAAAATGGAAGTTGAAAATGCTAAAAGAAGTAAGATGTGCGATATATACGAGAAAATCAAATGAAGATGGTCTAGAACAAAAGTTTAACAGTCTTGATGCGCAGCGAGTAGCATGTGAGAAGTACATAAAGAGCAGAGAGGGCTGGGTAGCATTGGCTAAAAGGTACGATGATGGAGGGTATTCAGGAAAGAATTTAGAAAGACCAGCAATAAAGGAATTGTTTGAAGATGTAAAAAAAGGAGAGGTAGATTGTGTAGTAGTGTACACACTAGACAGACTATCAAGAGAAACAAAAGACAGCATCGAAGTAACATCATTTTTTAGAAGACATAGAGTAAATTTTGTAGCAGTAACGCAGATATTTGACAATAATACGCCAATGGGAAAATTTGTACAAACGGTATTGTCAGGAGCAGCACAACTAGAAAGAGAAATGATCGTAGAAAGGGTAAAAAATAAAATAGCAACATCAAAAGAACAGGGATTGTGGATGGGGGGAACTTTGCCACTGGGGTATGATGTAAAAGATAAAGAATTAATGATAAATGAGAAAGAAGCAAAAACAGTGAAGCATATATTTGAAAGATATTTGGAGCTGAAGTCAATGGCAGGACTGGCAAGGGAATTAAACAGAGAAGGATACCGAACAAAATCAGATATCTTTAAAAAAGCGACGGTAAGGAGAATAATAACAAATCCAATATATATGGGAAAAATACGGCATTATGAAAACCAGTATGAGGGAAAGCATGAAGCAATAATAGAAGAGGAAAAGTGGAAAAAAGCACAGGAATTAATAAGGAATCAGCCATATAGAAAAGCAAAATATGAGGAAGCGCTGCTTAGGGGAATAATTAAGTGTAAGAGCTGTAGTGTAAATATGACGCTGACGTATGCAAAAAAAGAGAATAAGAGATATCGATATTACGTATGCAACAATCATTTAAGGGGAAAAGGTTGTGAATCAATAAACAGAACTATAGTAGCGGGAGAAGTGGAAAAAGAAGTGATGAAGAGAGCTGAACGCCTATATGAAAATTTGGAAGAAAAAGCGGAAGGGTGGAAAAATTTAAGTTTTGGAAAGCAGAAGGAAGTAGTGAAAAAGCTAATAAGAACAGTATTGATAGAAGAAGATGGAATAGAAGTGCATTCTGAGTCAGAAAAGACATTTATACCAATGTGGTTAAAAAAGAAAGGAAACAAATGCACAGTAATCGAACCAGAAGGCAAAACAAATAATGCGTTATTCAAAGCAGTGGTGAGAGCTCACCTATGGAAACGTCAGCTAGAGGAGGGAAAATACGCAAATATAAAAGAACTGAGTGCCAAAATTAATATAGGTGCAAGACGTATACAGCAAATTTTAAGGCTGAATTATTTAGCACCAAAAATTAAAGAAGACATAGTAAATGGGAGACAACCGAGAGATTTGAAATTAGTTGATTTGAGAGAAATACCGGTGTTATGGAGTGAGCAGATGGAGAAGTTTTACGATCTTAATTTACAAAAGCAACAGGAGATGGATGTGCCAGAAAATTAAAAGTATTGCAAAAGGAGCTGCTACAAATGGCCATGCCAAAAGATGTTGAGAAAGTCAAAATTGATGTAGAAGAACAAATCAATGTTACAGAAACTGACACTCAATTGTATAAAATATCAATATAAATGATGAGTATTTTAGCATACTGAATGTAACAGTGGTAGAAAATTTATCCAATTTTAGCTGCATATTTTAATAGTAGATCTGGAAAAAAATTCTGTAAAAGGTCAGCTCAGCCAATCGTGTTTTGATACAGCGTTAGTATCTCATATCCTAAAAATACACCTTGTGGCCAGCTGCTGTATAATGACATCTCATTTTCCTGAAAAACAACATAAAAGATTATGGATATCGATTCGACTTCTTTGCAATAATTTATGTTTAAATAATAATTTTCAACTTTTATGGCAAATTAGCAATTTTTCCCTTAGAATCAGAAACTCTTCTTAATTCTTCACGTTCTGCCCACGAAATTTTCCTCTTGTTAGATTCGCTTATTACTTCAGGACGCATTAATCCACCAGATCTAGCGAAAACACCTTGGTCTATGGCTTCAATGACTGATAAACCTCCTAATAAGCAATTTTGCCCTATTTCTTCATCACTTTCTACTTCTTCATTGTAACTTTCTATTTCACCGAGTAGAAGTAGGTCTTCATTACTCACTTCTACTCTTATCCAATTTTTATTTGTCTCATGAGGATATAATCTAACTTCTAATTCTCCCAAACTAGTATAGAAAGTTAATACTATACTGCTACCTTCTGTAAGATCTGTGTAATTCCTTATACCGTTTTCGGTTTTAATTTCTACTTCACTTTTACCGATCTTTACTATATTTCTTCCACATTTTACATCTCCATGGGTTAGACCCAAACCCTTTGTCCCATCTGTTATCTTTGTAATGTCTATTTTACTATCTTTAGAATATTCTAAATAAAAAACGGAGTTGTCTACTCTTGCATCTTTTAGCTTGCTAGTGGTTGCACTTTTTGCGACTTCAATAAACTTATGAGAATTGCTAATATAATCTCTATATGCTTTTTTCATGTTAGTTCTATGCTCTTTAAATTCTGATGTCAGTGTGTTAATCATATTAGCGTCAACTGTATTACCAAACACTGCTCCTTTTGATACTAATTGACATATTATACTACTAGCAACTTTAGGATTTTTTTCCAACTCACTGATTTTCCTTATCATATAGTCAGTAAAACTGTACTCAGTATCTAAAAAGTAATCTTGCAAAGAAGAATAATTTAAACGTACACCAAACTTTATAGCATCATTTACAATCTTTTCAAGTTCAACCATGTTTCGAGCCTGAAATGCCTTATCAAAAAACTCATTTAGCTTTTCCTTTTGATTTGAAGTTAAATTAACGAGTAATTTACTGGCCTGTCCTTTCTTTTGCTGATGATAAATAATATTTATACCATAATCTAATGCTCCTGCTTCTAGAAATATTTTTCTTAGCTCTTGAGCAAGATCTTCATTGTCCCAAGCAAAACTGTCAACATACGAAAACACTTTTGATTCACCCATTCCTTGCCGAACATTTAGCACCACTTTTAGGTCTGAATCTCTTTTATGCTTACTTAAAAACTCCTTTAAATTTTTAGTGCAGTCTGAATCATATACAAGTAAGTCATACAATTGCTTATTCAACTTTTTCTGTTTATCAGTTAAGAATAATTCTTCTATATTATAGCAGAGTTTATTAATTGCTGTTTGTTGTGGAGTTTTTCCCTTCCTATTTGGTATGTTAGGGTTAGCTCCTTTCAATAGGAGAGAGTTTGCATTATAGTAATGATCTTTGGCAGCAGCAAGGTATAATGGTGTTTTTCCTTTACTATCTTGTATGTTAGGATCTGCACCTGCTTCTAAGAGTAAATCTATAGCCTGATTTTCTGGACGACAAAATCCACCAATATTTGCTCCTGCAATCGCATGTAATACTGTTGATTCAGATTCTCCTCTTTTGAGGTTAAGAATTACTTTTAAATCTTTATCATTTTTATTCTTACGTAAGAATTCTTCAAGAGGTTCAGTATTATCAAATGAACCACAGTTAGAAGCTAAACATTTTAGAGCATTGAGTAACTTCTTATTCAACTTTTTTTGACTTGGGGTAAGATTATGATCCAGAGCAAACCAAACACAAATTTGTTCACTTAGTGCAAGTTTGCTGTCCATTAAAGATGGTGGTTCTTTATAGTTTCTAACTGATGGTAAACCTCCTGAGTACCACATATCATTCATCAGTTCATTTAATAAATGCTCTTTAGACGATAGATGTTCTATAATGGATTCATATTCAATATCATATATTTTTAGTTTGGATTTTGGCTTTAGTTGATTGATGATAGATTTTATCATCCTAATATACTCACTCATACTTACCCCTCTAAACATAATATATTATATGCGATATATAACATTAAGTCAATAACCATAATCTTTTTACTACTCATATTTTTGTTAAGTTTTTATGCTGAATAATGCTAATGTGTATAGATAGGTTAAAAATTGCTTATGACTGCAAGTTTGAGCTAGTTTTACTCTATTTAACAAAATTGAGAAACCACTTATATTTAATATCACTATTATAAGAATATGATGGATTATGCTTTAAAGGGGTACAAAAACTGCTGAAGTTTTTACAGCAAACTTGTATGGAGCAACTTCAGCAGAATAAACAAACATATGCTAGTATTAGTAGAGAATTATTTACAAGTCAACTAATTTTTTTTAAAATATTTTAGTGAAGATACCATGCTAGTTAGTGTTATAAGGAATTGAATTATTGACTCTTTTTAAAATTGCAAAAAAGATCGTATATTTGTGAGAACAAGCAGCGTAAAATAAGGTTGCAAAAATAAAAAGGTAAGGTTATTGCAACAAAATTAGGTAAATTAGTTCATATCTAAATGTGGCTGAAATAGGCTAATATAGCTGATTTTAGCGTATAATGAAATCACCATATAAAAAAATTCGAACGGTACACTTGGTAGTCCAATCCATCCCAAGAAAAACACTTCTCACGTTTCTTGGTTTTGCTTGCTGGAAATGGTTATTTTGCTTGAGATTTTAATAATATATAATGCTAAATTAACAATAATTTATCTAGAGATAACAGAGAAATTTATGATAATTGTGTATTTTCAATAAAAAAAATTTTTCTATTAGTATAGTTCTTTTTGTAAAAAATGTTTTTAGCTTTTTCATCACTTTATTGCTCAAATAAACTAAAGTATTGATAAAATGACAAAATATATATATTATCGAATAGTAAGAATCATCAGATGAAATCTAATTGGTTGTTTATGGTATCTATTGGGTTGGGTTATTTTAGGTAGTAAGTTATGTATTCTATATTTTATTGTAAGGGGTTTAATGACCATGATTTAGGTGATGGCGAAAGTCCTTTAAGAAAAAAGTTCAATGCAATAATTGAAGATTTAGAAGAAAATAAAAGTACAAATCAGGGAGATATAAAGCTAATACGTGGAAAGGGAGGTGTTAAGTATTTTCGGGCTAAATTAAGTGATAGGAACAGATTATTATTTAAGGCTATGAAGCATGGTGACAAAGATATTTTTGTTATTTTAGAAGTGATTCTGAATCATGATTACAGAAGGTCAAAATTCTTAACAGATGAAAAAAAATTGAAAACATAAAAATAATAGATCAAAACAGTAAAGAAGTTTCTGATAGTACGGGTGAAGTGAAGATTAGAGATGCTCCACAAGTCTGTTGTTTAGGTAAATTTATCACTCTTAGTGCAAAGCAAGAAGATATAGTTGAAAATGCTAAAGATTTACCTTTAGTTGTTAGTGGATCTGCTGGTAGTGGAAAGACATCTGTAGCTTTGGAAAAACTAAGGAAAATAGAAGAGGAATTTAAGAAAGGAAGAATTTTATATATTACCAAGTCTGAAAATCTTATAAAACGATCAAAAGAATTGTATGAATATGTATACTGGGATGAAACTGCTAATGACTTCAAGATTGGCATTCCAGATAGAATTGAGTTCTTGTCTCTTCATGAGTTTCTTGAAAAGCAAGCAGAAGGTATAAAAGGAAAGAAGCCAGTTGATAGAAATAAGTTTTTTTCATGGTTCAATGAAATATGCAAGAAAGATAAATTTAAAGAATATAAAAAAGATGGAGATAAAATATTCGAAGAATTTACAGCTGTGATAGCTGGAGGAGGCTTAAAAAAAGAGCAATATAAAAAGTTAGGAAGTAGACAAGCTATATTTTCCAAAGAGGAAAGAGAGCATATCTATAGTCTTTTTGAAGATTATAAGAAGTTCATAGAAAAAGATTCAGAGTATTATGATCCTAATCTTATCGCTCATAAGTGTACTGAAGAAAAAGTTTATAATGTAGTTGTTATAGATGAAGTCCAAGATTTAACTGAAAGCACATTGAGTTCAATATTGAAGAGTTTAAAAGATGGAAGTAAGGATAATTTTTTATTATGTGGCGATGTTAATCAAGTGATACATCCTAGTTTTTTTTCTCTATCTAAGTTGAAGTCTTTTCTCCATAAAAATGCTGCTGACAAAGAACCATCAGTTTGTTTTCTTGAAAAGAACTATCGTAATAGCCAGCAAGTTATTGAATTATCCAATCGTATATTACACTTTAAGAATTATTGTTTTGCTTCAGAAGATAAGATAACAGAAGAGGAAAAAAAGCTTTTTTTCATGAAAAGTGATACTGAGAACGAGGGTAATGTCGACTTTACCGCTGAGGATAAAGAGCAAGAGATGGCAAGAAAAGTACCTGAGTCGATAAATTGGGCTGTTTTAGTTCTGAATGATGAGAGTAAAGAAGATGCTAGTAGATTGTTTAACACTCCACTTGTGTTTAATATACATGAAGCCAAAGGCTTGGAGTTTAAGAATGTGATTCTTTACAAGTTTATGTCCCATGAAGCTTACAATGAAGTATGGAATATAGCAAAAAAAAGACAGGTGAAGCGAAGATTGAAAATGCTATTAAGAAAATCCGTGATTCGTATCACGCAAAGAATGTGAAAACTTCAAGAAATAAGGATAAGGGAGATAAATCTTCTGAGGAATATAAATTCTATATGAATGCCCTGTATGTTGGAGTTACTCGAGCTATTAATAGTGTCTATGTTATAGGTAATGAACGAAAGTGTAATTTATTGCGGATAATAAAATCGGAGAGAGTTAGTAATACAGATATTAAGAAAGAAGAATCTACTCCTGAAGAATGGAGAAATATGGCGCTAGAGTTAATAGATAAAGGAAACATAGAGCAAGCTAAAAGTATAGAAGAAAAATTGCGACAAGAAGGGAAAGAAGAATACGCTGAAGAGATCATAAGCGCATTGAAAGCCAAGGGATGTTATGTAGAGTCAGATAAGGACAAGCAAGCAAGTTCAGAGTTAAAAACAGAGCCTCAAAAGTCCTCAACTATGGTTCCACAAAGTGAAAAACGTAAACAGAGTTCAAATAAGAAAAAGAAATTAACAAAAAAGGAATTAGAAGAAAATACAAATATGTTATTTTTAGCTTTTAAAGAGGGTATGTTCGAATTGGTTGAACGCTTGATTAGTCAAGGAGTTAATGTTAATGCTAGGGATCAGAGAGGTTTTACTCCTTTATGTTACTCAGTATTAAGTGATTATCAAGATATAGCTGAACTTCTTCTACAACATAGGGCTAGTGTCGATGCTAAGAGTACCGGAGCTGAAACAAAAGGTAACACTCCTTTACATTTTGCACTTGGAAGAAGTTCTCATAATATGATTAAACTTCTTCTGCAGTATGGAGCCGATGTTAATGCTAGAGATCATACAGGTAATAGCTCCTTACATTATGCAGCAAGTGATGGTTCTCATCAAGATATTGTTAAACTTTTGTTACAGCATGGGGCTATTATTGATGCTAGGAATAGGGAAAATAATACTCCTTTACATATAGCAGTAAACAGAGATCATGAAGATACAGTTAGCCTTCTTTTACAGTATAGAGCTGATGCTGATGCTAAAGGTGGTGATAAAGGTTATACTCCTTTATATTTAGCAGCAGGAAGAGGTCATAAGAGTATAGCTAAACTTTTTCTGGAGCATGGAGCTGATGTCAATGCTGCTACGAGTGAAGGTCGTACTCCTTTACATGCGGCAGTACAAGAAGGGCATTATGCCATAGTTAAGCTTCTTCTGGAGCGTGGAGCTAATGTTAATGCTAAGGCTGAAGGTATTACTCCTTTACATCTGGCAGCACCAAAAGGTAAAAGGATGTAGTTGAACTTCTTCTGGAGCATGGAGCTGATGTTAATGCTAAGGCTGAAGGTATTACTCCTTTACATGCGGCAGCACAAGAAGGTCATTCTGAGTTAGTTAACCTTCTACTTGTTGATTCAAATATTAATGTTGGTTGTGTAGGTCTTAAAATTATTAGTAAGGAAAAAGCAGACAAAAGAAAACTTGTTCAAAAAAAGTTCAAGATGACGTGTTGTTTAAAAAGGTAAAAGAAGCGGCAGAAAAAATGAAAGATGGGGGTGAGCTAGGTGAATCATTAAAAGAAGAGCTGGAGAATTTACTGAAGCCAGAAAGTGAACATGGTTTTAAGCCAAGTTTGAATTACTCTCCAGATGGTGATGATAAAAATACGACTATTAAAATTGCTATTAAAGCTGGTGGAAAGTTACTGCAGCTCTTATATGATTATGCTAAAGAGAATATAGGAGTAGATACTAAAATATTTAAACGACTTAAACAGGCTAAAGAACAACAAGAAAACTCTCAGCCTAAGAGTAATTTGAATGATATTTTCTGCAATTTGGCTCAAGCTCAGACTTCAATTACACAAAATTTAATTTCTTAACTTCTGAATTTCATCCACAGGAAGGCCGGTAGTTTGCGATACAACGTCAATAGAGATGCCAGCTTTAAGTAAGTTTTTTGCAACTTCAATTTTACCTTCAATTTTACCTTTTTGATGGCCGATTTGGATGCCTTCTTGTCTACCTTCTTGTCTACCTTCATGTTTAGCATCATCGAGTTTTTGAGCAAGGACAGCCTGTTCATCACGAATACGCTTTATCTCTTGTTCATAGGCAATAAATTCTTTTTCTGACCAATTGAACCTATTTAGTTCTTCATATGCTCTTTTAATTATTAGATCACTTCCTATTATTCTCTCTAGCTCTTCTTCACTAGTTTCGTCTGCATATCTAAAGAAGTAGACCCATTTTTCAACTATACTTGAAAGCTGATCTTCTTTGGTTTTTGGAAATTTAGGCAACTCAATAAATATAAAGTAAAAATCTTTTAGATCATGTTCATTAGTATCTTCATCGCGAATAGTGTGCTTTGATTTGTACTCATACTTATCAGGAAATAAAATACAATCTGCTATAGCAATAAAGATAATTTCCTTAAGGTCATGATATTGATCACCTTTATCAGCTTGTCTTGAGTAAGCTTTAGCAGCATAGTATTGTGCACGTTTTTCAAAGCCTTTAGTTTTAGCAACCTGCATTTCGACTATCACTTGCAGCCCATTTTCATCTCTACAAAGAACATCAACAATGCTTTGTTTTTTAGAAGCAATATCAGGGTCTTGAATAGTACTTAAGAACTCTATATCCTTTATTGTACTTTTGCCAGTGAAGCCAAGGATATCATTAAGGAAGTGAATAAGAATGTCCTTATTTTTTTCAGTGCCAAAGATGCGCTTGAACGATATATCATTTTTTGGATCGAGAAACTTCGAAAGAGCCATAGGAAATCCACTTAAAAAGCATTAATAATTATACACAATTGTGAAGAAATATTCAACGTTTTTATGCTAAAGTCTATTAAAGTTAGCAAAATTTCAAGAGTTGGGAAAAATTACCTTCATAGATAACCCTAGTATGCACCTTAGACGCCCTTTTGTAGATCTTTTTATCAACTCTTCTATAAGGTATATTAAAATGCCAACAAATGGATTCATGATTTAGCAGCCTCAAAGATACCTATTTAAAGTGTGAACTTCTTCGCTTGTCATAGCATAGGCATTTAATATACTAGTTCTCAACAAAGGTAACATATGCTAGAAAATTTCTATCTAAAACTTTTAAAATTGCAGGTTATGAAAAAGAATGACCGTTAGCTATACTAATTCTTTAGATCACGAAGTGGGAGAGAAAGTAAGAAGTTGGAGGTTAAAGCGA
Source organism: Wolbachia endosymbiont of Cylisticus convexus (assembly GCF_003344345.1). The sequence goes on from NZ_QPIP01000045.1 coordinate 15,340, forward strand.
GGTTATACTCAAAAGGATTTAGCAGAGAAAATCGGTGTAACATATCAAATAGTACTACAATATGAAAAAGGAACACGTAAAATTTCGATTGAGAAGATATACGCTATAGTAGAAGCATTGTCGGTAAGTATTACTGATCTCATTCCTGTATCAAATGAAAAAAGCTGTCTTGAAGATGAGGGAGAGGAAATATTAGATTTAGTGAGAGAATATAAGAAGATTAACGATCAGGAGTTACGTAGAATGTTTTGTTTACTAACCAAATTTGTTCAAGTCAGTGAAAAAAGTAGCAGGAAAGCAGAGAAAATAAAAATTGCAAAGAAAGCAGGAGTTTCTGTTGATATTGTTGCAAAAACAGTTGGTCTCTCTGCTCATGAATGTGTTGAAGAAAAAACGGGTTCTATCTACTACCAAATAGGAAAAAAGATAAAAGAATGGACGGGAATATACTCAGAAGGATTTAGCAGAAAAAATGAGGTGATGAAATAAGCAACTATGAGCAAGGACGTGTGGCCATTCCACTGGAAAAATTATATGCAATAGCAGAAACATTATCAATTAGCATTACAGATCTGCTCATAGAAGAAGATGAGATAGTAGAAAATGAACTACCTGATTTAATAAAAGAATACAAAAAGATTGAAAGTCAAGAACTACGTAATGCATTAATAAGATCTCTATTTGAAGGCATACGGATTTGCGAAGAAAAAGTGAAAAGAGCAGAAAATTGCAAAGAACTTAGTTAAAAAAGGAATTTCTACCGATATTATTTTGCAAATAACAGGCCTCTTTTTAGGCGAAATTCAACAAATTTAAAATAACAAATCATTATGTATTAATATTTTCACTTCTTGATGAAAAAATAAGTAAAAAAGATTTAAAAATTGATTTGACTTCACTCGAAAGCTATGGCTCTATGCCAATGCTGATAAAAAAACAGCAGTAAATATTTAAAAAAAGTTTGTTGTTAGTGAAGGGTAAATTATATGAATAAAAGTAAAGAAGAAATCGAATTCAGAATATTAGAAAGCAAAGGCAAAGCACTACTTGATCGTGAAATAATGGAAACGTTTCTAAGTGCAGTACATGAAAGACCACAGGCTCAAGAAATTGCTAAAAATCTGGTGAATAGCTATACGGGAGTAGGAAGGATTTTAGGTCGAGAAATGGATGACCTGAAAGTCATAGAAGGAGTAACTGATTCTGCAGTGGCAATGATTATGTGTGTTAAGGAAACACTAGAAAGGGTACTGAGAGAAAAGCTCAAAAGTGAGCCAATAATGGACTTACAAGGGCTAGTAGAGTACTTAAACGTAAGTATAGGTCACGCAGAGAGGGAATGTGTAAAAATATTGTATTTGAATAAAAGGCGCCAATTAATCGGAGAAGAATCCTATATTGGTGAAATGGAAAAAGCACCGGTGTACATAAAGGAGATTACAAGAAAGGCATTAATAAAAAATACAACATCAATAATAATGTCACATAACCATCCTGGAGGAAGTTTAGAACCTTCAGAAGAAGATCAAGAAGTAACAAAGAGCTTAGCAGGGGAATGTTCAAAAAAGTGTGTCAAGCCGCATTTTTAGTTCAACTCAATTTTCAACCTATCTGGAAAGAAAATATCAAGTTGAGACATAGTTAAAGCCCAATTAGGGAGAGCCATAATCCACTTTTGCTCTACCTTTTTTATAGCACAATATACCTGTTTGTACAAGGCATTTGTACTAGTAAATGAACCCTTAGTTTTAGTAAATTTCCTGATTTGTCTATGCAACCCCTCAATTGGATTAGTGGTGTAAATCAGCTTCCTAACTGGCCCAGAATACTTAAAATAACTGGATAAGTTTTCCCAATTGTTCTGCCAGGATTTTATAACTAAAGGATACTTTTCTCCCCATTTTCCTTCCAGCTCAAGCAGATAATTCTCAGCAATTTCTTTACTTGAAGCACGATATATTTTTTTCAGATCATTCATGAAAACTTTCACATCTTTACTGGATACATATTTCAGAGAATTTCTTATTTGGTGTACTATACATAGCTGCACTTCTGCACTGGGAAATACACTGTTGATGGCTGCAGGAAAGCTTTTTAGCCCATCTACACATGCAATCAGAATATCTTCTACTCCTCTTTCTTTGAGGTTATTTAGCACTTCCAACCAAAAGTTAGCTCCTTCACTTTCAGCCAAATAAAAGCCCAGGACTTCTTTTCTGCCATTTTGGTCTATGCCCAATATATTGTACATACATTTACTTACGCAATGTCCATCCTCCTTGACCTTAAAGAACATCCCATCCATAAATACTATCGGGTATACTGATTGCAGTGGACGACTACGCCATTCATTGATTATAGGCAGTAATTTGTCGGTAATACTTGATATCTCTGCTACCGATATTTTGTGATCATAAATTTCCTCAACGTGTGACGCTATATCTCTATAGCTCATACCACTGGCAAATGTGCTCAAAATCTTCGTTTCAAGCTCTGGATGTAAGCTTGTTTGCCTTTTTTTGACTATTTGCGGCTCAAAACTTCCTTCTCTATCTCTTGGCGTTAACAGCTCAAATGAACCTGCACTTGTACGTAAAGTCTTTCCATTCCTCCCATTTCTGCGATTATTTTCTTCACTTTCAGCTAATAAATGGTTTTCTATTTCACCTTCTAGACTCGCCTCCAGCAGCTTTTTTATAAATGGTGTTAATGCTCCCTCCTTTCCTGTCAACGGTCTTCCTTCTCGTATAGACGACAGGATATTTGTTTCCAACTCTTTATAATCTACCAATCCGTTAGTTCTGTTTACTACTTTTTGACTCATTGTCAAACCTCCATTTTTTTATATCAATTTATTACTTTTTTTCGGTTTGACACACTTTTTTGAAC
>NZ_QPIP01000046.1 GCF_003344345.1 Wolbachia endosymbiont of Cylisticus convexus
CACCTACGACAATGTTGCCAACAATTTAAAACTTGAAAAAAGTATTTCCAGAAAACTTTTATGTCCAAAAGTAAGAGCTCCATTTATTTATGACGCTAATGACGAACTAATTATCAGCTTTAATGTAGTGGATTAATAATGAGCATATTATTTAAATGGAATGTTATGAACAGTAAAGAAAGATTTGCCATACGAGTTAGTTATGAACCTGATAGGTTGGCAGAGGTATATTTATTAGACGCCTACACAAAATTAATGCCAGTGCTAAAGTATTCAGTAAATGCAAATAAAAAAGAACTTCAAGGAGGATCAAATGTTAACAGTAAGCTTATATGCAAGAGTTTCTTCAGAAAAACAAGTACAAGAGAATACGATTGCAAGTCAACTTTCAGCTTTAGAAAATAAAATTAAAGCAGATGGGCATGAATTGCTAGATGAACATAAATTCGTTGATAATGGCTATAGTGGATCTAATTTAGTTCGTCCTGCCTTAGAAAAATTACGTAATAAAGTAGCAGAAGGTAAAATTGACATAATCTATATTCATTCTCCTGATCGTTTATCGCGTAAATATGCATATCAGATGGTTTTACTTGAAGAATTACAGAAAGCAAAAGTAGAAGTAATTTTTTTAAATAATCAGATTAATGATAGTCCAGAAGCTCATTTATTGTTACAAATGCAAGGTATGATAGCAGAATATGAACACACAAAGATTACTGAAAGATGTCGTCGAGGAAAAATTTATGCAGCTAAAAAAGGTAGTGTAAATGTAATGTGTAGAGCTCCTTACGGCTACCGTTATATAAATAAACAGATGGAAGGAGGGCAAGCTCGGTTTGAAGTTCATGAAGAAGAAGCGGAAGTGGTTCGTAAGCTATTTTCTTGGATAGGCAGAGAAAGAATGAGTGCTGGAGAAGTATGTCGCCAGCTAAATACCATGTCTATCATGTCAGCGAAGGGAAAATGCTGGAATAAAGGCACGCTTTGTGGTACACTAAAAAATCCTGTCTATAAAGGACAAGCAGCTTTTGGTAAAACAAAGGTAGGTGCAAAGCTGCCGCAAATAAGACCATACAAACATTCCTGTGAACAACCTAAAAAGAATAGTTCTACCTATCGTGTTGAAAGGGAACATTGGATTTACATTCCAGTACCTAAAATAGTTGATGAAGATTTGTTTGATATAGTTCAAAAGCAATTAGCTGAGAACGCAAAAAGGCAAAGAGCAAGACAAATAGGAACAACTAATCTATTGCAAGGCTTATTGGTATGCAAGCGTTGCCAGTATTCTTATTATGCTAAAAGATATGGCAAGTCTCAAAAAAAATGTTATCGTTGTATTGGCGCAGATGCTTACCGTTTTGCTGGTAATAAGATTTGTAATAGTAAAACAATTCGTGCTTCTACATTAGAGACAGCTGTGTGGGAAGAAGTTAAAAGCCTATTAAAAAATCCAAACAGAATTTTAAAGGAATATCAGCGTAGGCTTTCAGAACTTCAAAAATCACCATGTGATCAAATAACTGATTCACTTAAAAAACAAGATGATAAGCTGAAACAAGGCATTTCAAGACTTATTGATAGCTATACTCAAGGGTATATTAGCAAAGAAGAATTTGAACCACGAATTAAAGCAGCAAAACAGAGCTTAAAAATAGTTGAAGAGGAAAAGAAAAAAATATTCAATCGAAAAAATCTACAACAAGAATTAACTCTCGTTGTAACCAATTTAGAAGAGTTTTTTTCCAATATTAAATCAAAGCTTGATGATTTAGATTGGCTAACTAAACGTAATGTTATCAGAATATTAGTTAAGCGAATTGAAGTTGATATTGAAGAAGTAAATATAGTGTTTCGAGTAAAAGATATATCTCATTCTACAGAACATAACAATGAAAAAGGTCAAAATTTACAACATTGTCGTAGTAGTCAGTATATCAATTATCGATTGCTTTAAGGATCATTTAGGCCAGATAATCAAATGTGTGTACTGCGTAGTTATGTTAGACAACGTGCTAATCTAATTGAAAATGCGGCTAAACATACTCAACGTATGCAAAAAGCGTTGATTCAAATGAATATTCAATTGCATAAGGTTATTAGTGATATCAACGGTGTAACAGGTATGAAAATTATTAAAGCAATAATTGAAGGAGAGAGAGACCCTGAAAAACTAGCTGAATTTAGAAGTGCGAATATGAAGAACGATAAGCCTACTATAGCAAAAGCATTAACAGGAGACTATAGAGAAGAACACTTGTTTGCACTGAAACAAGAATATGCAGCATATACTTTTTTTCAAGAGCAAATAACGGAATGTGATAAAAGTATAGAAATTTACTATAAAACATTTGAAACAAAGTCGAATGAGAACGGGAAATTGAATAAAACACGAAAGAAGCGGAAGAATAGTCCAGATTTTGCCATAGACGAAGATTTATATCGAATAACGGGAATGGATTTTACTAAAGTTCCAGGATTTGACGTATTAAGTATACAGACTATCATTTCAGAAACGGGTATAAATCACAATAAATGGCCAACAGAGAAACATTTTTCTTCCTGGCTCGGATTAAGTCCTGCTAATAAAATTACAGGAGAGAAAATTATTGGAACAAGAACTCGTAAAGTTGTTAATCGTACTGCAACTGCCTTGCGACTTGCTGCTCATTGTGTGTCAAGAAGCAACACTGCACTTGGTGCATACTGCAGGAGGTTAAAGAAGCGACTAGGGATACCAAAAGCTATCACTGCTACAGCAAGGAAATTAGCATGTATTTTTTACAATATGCTAAAATATGGACAAGAATATGTAGAAAAAGGAATAGACTATTATGAAAAACTTTATCAAGATAGAATGATGAAGAATTTGAGCAAAAAAGCTCGTGAGTTTGGTTATATCCTGGTTAAGAACGATGAGTTAATTGAAGGAGTTTGTTAGGAGGAGAGAAGGAGATAAAGTCCCAAGGGTTTGTCACAGCGCTGAAGGAAGAAATTAAGAGATTTGGCCGGGGGAGTATTATAGAATGGGCTGCTGATTGGTTAATGGAAGGATTTAGGCAAGGCCGCTACCTGATCTGGGAGATGTTACTGTAGCTACAAGTCAGCAGAGTAGGCACAATAGTAAAGTTAGGTATTTTTACTCACTGTGTATAATAGAGCAGATTGTTTTTAGCTTAAGTTATGTATGTTTTGTAGTTACAGCATTTCAAGGTATAGTTTTCACAATTAAAGTGTCTATGAAAACCATTTTAGCGATTGAAACAAGTTGCGATGAAACTGCAGCAGCAATTGTAAATAGTGATAAGCAAGTGCTTGCTCACGAAATTCTTTCTCAGGCAGAGCATAAAAAACGCGGTGGGGTGATTCCTGAAATAGCATCACGTGCTCATATGAAGCATTTAAGTGATCTAATAAAAAGTGCTATGGAAAAATCTAACCTTAACTTTTGTGATCTAGATGCAATTGCGGCAACATCAGGACCAGGGCTTATAGGTGGACTAATAATTGGTACAATGATGGCTAAAGCAATTGCACATGTAGCACAAAAACCGTTCATTGCAGTTAATCACTTAGAAGCGCACGCATTAGTTGTTAGGCTACTGTATAAGGTTGAATTTCCGTTTTTAGTCCTACTGATATCGGGTGGCCATTGCCAATTTTTAATTGCACAGGATGTAGGTAAATATATTAAACTTGGGGAAACGCTCGATGACTCGCTAGGTGAAGCGTTTGATAAAGTTGCTAAGATGCTGGGTCTAAGCTATCCAGGAGGTCCATTGATTGAAAAGTTAGCTAAAAAAGGTGATGGTATGAGATTTAAATTGCCAAGAGCAATGATAAAACGCTCTGGATGTGACTTCTCATTTTCTGGAATTAAAACAGCAGTAAAAAACTTAGTGAAAGAGCTTGCAATGAGCAAGCAAGATGTTTGTGATGTGTGCGCCTCGTTTCAAGAGTGTATTAGCGACATATTAATCGATAGGGTCAAAAATGCGATTATTATTACTGCATCTTTAAATATTAGAATCAATGATTTTGTAATTACTGGTGGAGTTGCAGCAAATAATTTCCTGAAAGAAAGATTGAAAGGGCACATAGACTTAAACATATTTTTTCCCCCAAGCAACCTATGTACAGACAATGCAGTAATGGTTGGGTGGGCAGGAATTGAAAGGTTACAGAAAAATTATGTAGACTCTCTTGATTGTGCGCCAAGGCCAAAGTGGGAATTAGAAAAATATTACTAGCACAAAAAATTATCCACTATATACTGCAGCCGCAGGTGGATTTTCTTAGCGAGTAGTAAGCCTTTGGTATACTTAAAAACTGCAGTCTAAAGTGTACCTGTCTTAATACAATATTAATTATAATAGTTCACCACTGCCGACATTATTATTTATGAGGTACAGTATGTTAGAAAATAAATTTAGCAAAGTTATTAATCATTTTAAAGCTAAACCTAGCACAAGTGCAAAGACACTCAGTGCAGGTTTGTTTACTACGGTAGCCCCTGGTATGGTCAGAGCAGTTAGCAAGATTGATATCTCTATATTACAAGGCAGTTCAGAAGATGGGGTAAGTAAGCAAGACCTAATAAGCCTGTATAGTAAAATAGCTCAAGAAGAAAACTATCATATATATACTAATAATCTTGATCATATAAAAAGCAGGATTTCAGCAGAAAATATAAGAGGTTTATTAGCTGAAAAATTTCGTCAAGATGGATGGAATATAACAAGTAATGATGGTTCTTCGCTATTAACAGTGGCTATTGAAAGAATTAGAGAAAGACGAAATAAAAACAGGGATTGTGATATTCATGTTCAAATAGCTGTATCTCTAATTCTTAATATGAAGAGAGAGTTGATTATAGGACTAGAGAATTTTGCAGACAGTAACGGTAAAACGCTTCTACATTACTTAGCTGAGTCGGGTAAAGAAGATGTTTTACGTCTTGTGATAGAAAGTTCTAATTTTGACATTAAAGAAGCAGTAAGGAGTGAAGATAGAGGTGGTAAAACACCACTACATTATGCGGCTAAATTTGGCAATGAAGAATGCTTTAAAACTCTCATGGAAAATGAGGCACATTTTACTAGTACTATCAATCATAAGAGTGAATTGCACTATGCTGCTAGAAGCGGAAATTTTAGCCTCCTAGGGTATTTAGAAAAAGTACTTACAGCAAGAGGAATTTTTGATAGGGAGAAAATTAAAAAAGATAGATATGGAAATAACGCATTACACTTTGCTGCACAATCTGAGAATGCTGAGTGCATAAAGTTCTTCATTGATAATCGAGTAAAATTTTTAAACAATCAATATCATGAGAATCCTTTGCATAAAATTGCAGGTAACTCAGAAACCCAAGATTCAGAAACCCAAGATAATGCTATAAATTTTCTTATAGAGCACTCAAAATTGTTAGGTCAACTAAAAAGTGATATTAATCAAAAAGATGTAGATGGTAACACCCCATTGCATATAGCTGCACAGCATGGAAATAAACAATTAATAGAACTGTTTAGTAGATTAGGTGCAAAAATTGTTAAGAATAAGCAAGATAACACCCCCTTACATATTGCTATTATGCATGGTAATGCAGATTGTATAGAGCTATTTCATGAAAATAGAGAAGATATTCTTGAATCTAAAGGTGAGCATGGAAGAAATCTTGTACATTTGGCTGCAATGTACGGGCAGTTTGATTGTCTACATTTTTTACTCAATGAATTCCCTAATCATAATTTAAACACAAAGACAAGCAAAGGAAATACAGCACTACACTTAGCTCTGTTGAAAAGTACAGAGCTAGAGTCAAGAAAACAATGTGTAAGTCTGTTAATAGATAGAGGTATGCAAGTAAATGAGAGTAATAATGAAGGAAGCACCCCTTTACATTTTGCTGCTCAACTCGTTGGTCTAGAGTTTTTGAGCGTGATAGAAGGAGAGTTAAAAAAACAGAAAATCGACGTTCACCAGGAGATTTTGCGTAAGAACCAAAGCGGTAACACAGCTTTTCATATGGCAGCGCGTGTTGGCAATAAATCATGCCTTGAGCACCTTTTTTCTCTTATGAAAAAAGAGAAAATAGAAGAGATATTAAGAAAGGAAAATAACGATGGACAAACTTTACTACACTTATCTATGTTAAATGGAAGCATGGAATGCGTTGAGTATTTGGCGCAAGAGAGCCAAAAATTTGATATTGATATTTTTTCGGAGCAAAATACGCAAAAAAAGTTGCTATTTGCAGCTGCTTTAAGCGGTAATAAGGAATGTCTTAAATTTCTAGTAAAAAGCTCTGTAGATGGAAACATGACTGATAGCATTGGAATGTTATTTTCTCATAATGATGAAAATGGCAATACACCGTTACACATGGCTGCTCTTGCCGACGGCATAGGATGTTCTCAGTATATTATTGAAGGTGTTTCTAAGTTGACTAGACTGGATATTAGTAGCACGACAAAAATTCACCTACTCTTTAACACAAACATTCATGGGCTTACACCTCTACACTTAGCTGCTATGAGCCTTAATGCTGAGGTAATAAAATATTTTATGACAGATAATTATCCCTATGCTGAGAAAACGTTGAATATTTTATCTAAATCTGGAAGAACATCATTACACTATCTTGTAATGAATGGTAATGATTTTGAAAGAATTGTAGATGAGGATTTTAAGCAAGATTGCTTCTTGAAAAGCGTAGTTTTAGAAAAGCGTAAGCAGAATGAGCATTTCAGAGAGAAAGCTATCAATGCCTTATTCTGCTTAACAATGAGTGGCACAAAGAAAGTTATAAGTGAGAAAATAGATTTTGATATAAAAGATAATGCAGGAAAAACAGCCCTAGATTATTCTCTTGAATATAGCGATGTAAGTATCTTGAGGTTATTTTTAGATGTTTTTTATGAAATAAAGAAAGACAGAAAAAGAAAATATGATAAATTTGAGATAGATTATCAAGAGAAACAGGAAATGGTTTCACGCATCACTAACGTGCTTACACCAATAGCAAGTATTACTATTTCGTCTTGCGTTCTATCCGATCAGTCAGAATCTGAAGTGAAAAAATTTTTTACTTATATTTCTATTACCTGTTCTTTAATATCACTTGCATTTTTCTTGTCTAATTTAGTGGTTAGTCGTCGAAAAGAACCACTTAAGAATGACATAAAAAACTATACTGAAAAAATAGACAGAATTGAAGAGATAACAGGAAAATCAGCCGAGACAAAAGTAGAAGTCCATGATTTTGAAGGATACAGTACAATAAGGAATGCAGAAGACATTTCAGAATTGAAAAGTACGCTTAATAATTTTATGAATGCAGTTGACTTAAAGAATAGAGACAAACCCAATATGCCTTCTCAAAATATGAGCAGGCATAATAGCGTAGCACAATGTTCGGATAAGTCTTTAACGAGCAGAAGAAATTCATCTTTTCTGAATGATGTAACAAAAAAATTTGGTCAGTATGTAAGACGCAACAGTAGAGTACAAGATACAATGGACAGATGTGATAGTGCGTCATGTTTAATTACTATAGAAGAACATTCAAAAAGTAAACAAGAAGCTCCGCAAAGCAAATTAAAGGTTGTGATAAACAAGCTAAGAGCAGCTAATACTTTTAGGAAGAAGGAAAATGTGGTTGATACATCAAGCTTATCAGAAAGTGCTGCAAAAAGGGATGAAGAAGAGTATGGGTTAATAAAGCGGTCTGCTGATACCCATGAGTACTCAATATTTTCGATTCCTCCAAATTGCTCAACCTCAGGAGAAGAGTTTGGTACCACTAATAGAGCAGCGCGTCGTGTGAGTTATGGTAGTGTAAATAAGCTACCTCCTGTGAGCGAGAATGGAGCTAGTAAATTCCCGTCTGCAACACTTTCTAACCCTGAGGTGGAGGATGCCATTAAAGAAGCAGACTTTCTTGGAGTGGGATATAGACCAAGGGTACAATCAAATCCGTCTTATATGACGAAAAAAAAGGTCGTAGGTAAATTACCGAAATCTAGGACATCTTTTGATCGTATAGGAAAGGTAAAGGACTCAGTATTTTCAACTTTTTCTAATTCAAATTGCTCAACCTCTATAAGAGAAGAGTTTGGTACTGCTGGTACAGGTAATAGAACAGTTCATCGTATGAGTTATGGTAGTGCAAATAAGCTATTTTCTGTGAGCGAGGAAACGCTTTCTAGTTCTGTAGCGGAGGTTGCTATTAAGGAAGCAGACCGTTTTCAAGAGGAATATGGTAGATCAAGAACGTATTCAAGTCCAGTTTCTATGAGCGGAAGAGAAACTGCACGTAGAGTATTGAAATCTAGAATATCCTCTAATTGTAGACTTTGACCAAGATCGGAGGAATAGCAGACATTCTAGTGAATCATTGCTAGGTAGTAGATAAAGAAATAATTGGCAAGGCTATCATCGTATAGTAAAAATGAATTTGATAGTCTTGCTAAACTTCCATAAGAAAGTTTATATTCGCATATGTTAATATTTTATTATATTAACGATAGGGTAAGGCAATAGCTGTTAATACTTTTGAAACAAAAATTATATATGGTGCATATAATAAAATTAAAAGGAAGATTGTGGAAATCACTCCATCAATAAAAAAAGAATTAAAGCAAAGTATACTATATACTTGTCTAGAGAAGTGCAAGAGTGCGTTTTGGTTCATTTTCTGGTTTAGCTCAGGGATTAATGCGTTAATGTTATTTTTGCCACTTTACACCTCTCAGGTACTTGATCGAGTGATATCGAGCGAGAGTGTATCAACACTAGTTATGCTAACGATTATTACTTTATCTGCGTTTGCATGCTCTGCAATGCTTGAAACTTGTCGATATTTAGCCATGGCAAAAATTGGCGACTGGATTGATAAAACTGCAACGCCAGATCTGATAGTAAGGTCTATCAGGCTAACATCAGTGCAAAGCTCAACTTCAAGTGGTGAAGCAATACGTGACCTTGGGGTAATAAAAAATTTCATTACAGGAAATGGTATATTTTCACTGTTTGATACTCCATGGTCGTTAATTTACCTTGTTGTCATCTTTATGATACATACCTCTACAGGGTTTATAGCTATTGCAGGAATCATTATACTAGTTTCAATGGCAGTATGGAATGAACTTGCTACTAAGCGTATATTGAGAGAAACCAATGAAGAAACTATACGCAATATTAATGCTATAGATGTTGCAACAAGAAATGCAGAGGTGGTTGAGGCTATGGGTATGTCAGAATTTATAGTTTTTGATTGGTGTAAACGAAATGATCAAAATCGTGCAATGCAAATTACAGCACAGAATCGTTCTAATGTAATTACTGGGATTACTAAGTTTTTACGCTCAACTCTCCAAATTTCAGTAATTGGAACAGGTGCATTACTTGCAATCACAGCTCACAAAACTGCCGGTAGCATTATTGCTGCCTCGATTTTAATGGGTAGAGTATTGGCTCCATTTGATGCAGCAGTTCATACTTGGAAATTTTTAAATCAAGCCAGAATGTCATATGAGAGGCTACAAAGACTTATACTAACATCACCAAAAAGAGAACAAACTATGGCTCTACCAGAGCCTGAAGGGAAGTTGGAATTTGATAGGGTATTTTTTACTCCTTATGGGAGTAATAAGCCAACAGTAAAAGGAATATCATTTGTAATAGAACCAGGGGATGTAGTTGGTGTTATTGGTGCGAGTGCTTCTGGTAAGTCGACCATTGCAAAACTAATCGTTGGTGTGTGGAAACCCATATCAGGTGTAGTCAGACTAGATGGCGCTGATGTATATACTTGGAATCGAGAGAACTTTGGTAATTATGTTGGTTACTTACCTCAAGATATTGAGTTATTTAACACGAGCGTTAAAGCTAATATTGCTCGCATGAGACCAGATCCAAATCCTGAAGAAATAATCAAAGCAGCAAAAACTGCAGGAATACATGAATTAATACTAAGCCTGCCAAATGGATATGATACAACAATAGGAGGACCTGGAGGAGTAACGCTCTCTGGTGGCCAAAAACAGCTTCTTGGACTTGCCAGAGCTTTTTATGGTAATACTAAGCTTTTAGTGCTTGATGAGCCGAACGCTAACTTAGATAGTAATGGAGAGGCACGTTTGGTTAATGCAATCAATGTTGCAAGAAAGCAAAATACTACCACTGTCATCATCACTCATAAGCTACCTTTGCTATTATCTGTGGTTGATAAAGTGATTATTATGTCAGATGGTGTAATTTGCGCTATGGGACCAAGAGATGAGATTTGTAGTAGATTAGCTACTCCACCACCAGATACCACAGAAGATAAACGTTCTTCAGCTAGTGGTTAAAAAGAGGGAAGTATTTGATACTTCCCTTTACCTTATAATGTACTATATGTACAGTTTATGACAGTGTTGTCCCAGTGTACTGATACTATATTCGATTTTCTTAAGCAATTGTTATACGAAAAATCTAATAATTATTAACCGCGGAATCTGCTTACTAATTCCTTCACGTTAACTTTAGATACCTCTGATAAAGGCTCTTGTTTATCAGGTCTGATATCTTTTTTATCATTACCTTTGGTAATAGAACACGCTACAGTATCAGCCCTCGTATGCTTAACATTTAGATCTTGTTGAAATCCATGCTTTCTTTCCATCTTTGCTTCAAGCTCATTGCCATCGTGTGTTACCATGCACTTTTCTGTAATTGAGTAAGGCTTGGTACCAGAAGTTATATTGCCATACGTTTCAGCGTTATTGCGCAACAATGGACTAAAACGCTTTTTACCTTGATAAATTGGATTCCAATCAAGAGGATTGTAAGCTTTTGTGCTAGCTTTAACCTTTTGGTTGTCTTGCTGTTTAGGAGAAAAACCAAGATTTTCTCTTTCTACTTTGCTTAATGTTTTAAGGAATTTTACAGTTTTTAGTTCATCTGTAGTTGTTGCTTGGCTTTTTTCTGGTGTTAGACATGAAGTAGAGTCATTTATTCCTCCAAAGAACATATCGTCAACAGTTGCTTGTACTGGAGGACTTTTCTTATCCTGCTCGAATGTGTCATCAACATTTTTGTACACTGGCTCGTAGTACACTGGCATAGTTTCCTTCAGTGTCTTAAAAGGGTTTGACTTTTTTGCTTCTCTTTCCTTTTGCATCATGTATTCAGAAAGAGTAGGCCGATGTTCAGTTGGAGTAATATGGTACTCTGAAGTAACTTTCTTCTTCGCAATGCTAAGCTCTGGAGCAACAAAATTATCTTGCTTTCTTGCATTTAACTCATTAAGTCCGTCCCCAACGTTATTTTTTCTTGTTGTGGTGTGAATAATACCTGGAAGTTTCACTTCATACTTAAATTTCTTACCAATGGTGTCTATTGACTCATTAGACAAAGAATCTATTTGAAGCCTGTCGTTTGAAAATTTTGATTTTGCAGCATCAAAAGATATACTGCGTTTTTTTATTTTTGCATCAGTCATATTTTTACCTCTAAACCTATTAGCTAATAAAAGTATAAATCAAGAGATATTAATTTTATTATAATAATAATGCTAACAAGGCTAAAGAAGCATTACCGTAGGGTTTTCTATATAGTGTTTAAAGGCGTTTAAAAATTTTGCTCCAAGCGCTCCATCAACTGTTCTGTGGTCAACAGAGAGAGTAACTGTCATTATCTCTGCTATCTCTATTTTTTCACCTATGACGACCGGCTGTTTTTTAGATGCGCCGACAGCCATAATGCAAGACTGTGGTGGATTGATTATAGCGCTGAAAGTTTTTATACCAAACATGCCTAAGTTGGAGATAGTAAACCCTCCTCCTTGAAATTCTTCAGGCCTTAATTTTCCAGATCTTGCCCTACTTACTAAATCTTTCACTTCTTTTGATATAGATAAAATACCTTTTTCATCAGCATTTTTCACTATAGGAGTAATCAATCCACCCTCAAGCGCTACAGCAATTGAAACATCTATATTTGAGTATTTTACTATCTTATTATCTATCCATGACGAGTTTATATCAGGAATTTTTTTCATGCTGAAAGCCACAGCTTTTATAATTAGGTCATTAATTGTTACTTTATTGTTTTCATCTGCTGAGTTAACTTCATTTTTGAACGATATTAGCTTATCGACGTAGCAGTCTATAGTTAAATAAAAGTGTGGAATATTTTGCTTAGATTCAACTAGGCGCTGCGCTATCACCTGGCGCATGCTGCTTACTTCAATTATTGTATTTTCCTCATATCTCTCATAATTTTTAGTTTGATCTAGATATTCTAATATATCAGCCTTGATAATACGACCATATGGACCTGTACCCTTTAATCGCTTTATATCAACATTTTCATTTTGAGCTATTTTCCGAGCTAATGGGCTTATTTTTGTTCTACCTTCGGCATAACCTTCTGTCATCTGAGTAGCTGACACTGGCTCTTTTTTTCTAGATTCCAGCGTCACGTGCTGGAATGACACCGAGGAGTGCCCCATTGGCTTTTCGTTTAAATCTTGGTGTTTTGATTTTTGATTATCAACAGCACTTTCTATCACTTTTTTTATTTCCTTTTCAACCACATTATTGGTGGAAGTTGAGGTATAGTTGTTAAGTGCACTTTCATCTTCTCCTTCTTCCAGCATTAGGGCTATCGGTTGATTTACAGGCACGCCACTTGCTCCTTCTGACACTAAAATTTTTGCTAAAATTCCTTCATCGATAGATTCAAACTCCATTATGGCTTTATCAGTCTCGATTTCGGCAATAACATCACCTACTTCAACTTTATCTTGTTCTTTTTTACACCACTTTACAATTTTTCCTCCGGTTTTACTCATTGTAGGGGAAAGAGCAGGCATCAATATTTCTATAGGCATTTATTATATATTAAAAGATCTATTCAATTTTTAATTTACTCTTTATCCTATGTCAATCTAATCGTAATTTGTAGTGAATAAGTTTAGTCATACTGATGTTTTTATTATTTAGTTCTAGTTTGCTTGCTAGCGACTTTATTTCAATAAAATCAAATAAAGTCAATATGAGAACAGGACCAGGGTTTCAATATCCTGTAAAATGGATATACACTTGCAAAAACCTGCCCATCTGGCGTATTCTATACGTTGATATTTTCCCTCTTTGGTCACTTCTTTTGCTTTCTCTAGCATTTTGTCTACCTCATTTAGGTATATATTGCTTAGTAACGGCGAAATTGGTGATCCTTGAGCTATTCCTCGTTTTCCTCCTACCTTGAGGATTAGCTTGATTAAGTGCATGATTTCTTTATCGTTTATCCTTCTGGCAATTTTCTCCATAAGGATATGATGTCTTACGTTGTCAAAGTAGGATTTCAGATCTACGTCAATACATTTTGTGTTGCCTTTGATTGCTGCTTTTGCTACTCTGTTTACTGCTTCATGCGCTTTTCTCTTTGGTCTATATCCATATGATCCGTCCTGAAAGTCAGATTCGAATATTGATTCAATTATTAGCTTTAGTGCACTTTGCACTATTCTATCCCGGATGGCTTTGTTGCATAGCACTGATAGGCATGTAAATCACAGTGAATTTACGCAGCTAATTTAAATTTAGCCATACCTATATCAGTAAATTTGTGGGAATGTTCAAAAAAGTGTGTCAAACCGAAAAAAAAGT
>NZ_QPIP01000047.1 GCF_003344345.1 Wolbachia endosymbiont of Cylisticus convexus
ATCAAGGTACACTAGCCCTATCTCTCGATACGTTTGAATAGTTGTGTGGGACATACATATGCACCCGTTTACAATCTTAAATTAACTAAAACTAATCGAGGTTATTATGATTACATCTTATCAAAATTTTATTGGCATTGATATCGGAAAATTTAAAAATGTTGCTGCAGTTCACAACCAAAAGAACACTATCAAGTTTGATAATAATGCTGCTGGTTGGCAACAATTGTTTCAAAATTTTTCAAATATTCTACCTAATTCTTTTGTAACTTTGGAAAATACAGGAAAATATGAGCTTGGCTTAGCACACTTTCTGGTTGATAAGAATGTTGCTGTACATCGAGCTAATACTCGCAAAGTAAAAAGCTTTACCTTATCTCATGGAATTTTAGCAAAGTCTGATCAATCAGATGCAAGAGCCCTTGCTCAATATGGATTTGAGCGTTATAGTACTCTATCTCTATTTGTGCCTATGTCAAAAGAACAAACAGCCTTAGCTGCACTTTGTCAACGTCGTGATGACCTTACACAAATAAGAGCTCAAGAGAAATGTAGACTGAAAGCACCTGAAAACGACTATATAAAAGAAAGTTGCCAAAAAACTATTGACTTTTTTAACAGTCAAATAGATGAGCTCAATGATGCCATACAAAAAATTATCGATGAGAATCCAGAGTTAAAAAAGCGCCAAAAAATCATAAGAACAGTACCAGGAATAGGTAAAAAGTTATCACAAGATTTTGTATGCTTGATGCCAGAACTTGGCTACTTAAGCAGGCAAGAAGTTGCTAGTCTTGCTGGAGTTGCCCCGCATCCAAAAGAAAGTGGTAAAGCTATTGGTTATCGCAGAATAAGTGGTGGCAGAAGGAACGTTCGTGAAAAGCTTTTTACATCTGCGATGGCTGCTTCAAGGACTAAATCTGCACTTGGTGCTTTTTATTCTGCTCTCATTGGTAGAGGTAAAAAGAAGATGGTAGTCATAACAGCTCTAATGCGCAAAATTATAGTGATTGCTAATGCAAGGCTTAAAGAAGCAATTAACGCAAATTTTTAAAATCTGCATAAGAAAATAGGTTAATGAATATGCGCGCCACACAAATTTAAAGCACATATTCATTAATCATAAGATCTAAGCAGTGGTAGTTGTTTGATATAAATTTCTTTCTGTAATGAACTAGGGTTTTTATTGCCAAAAATACGTTTTTCAATTGAATAAGAATACAAAACTATAAATAAGAGTTGTAATAAGACTAAATTCAAAAAATTTTAAAAAACATAGTTGATGGCTATTGGTTTTTCATATGGTTATGCAAAAGCCTAATCTTGCAGTCTTTTCTTTAATGGCACACGTATCAAAATCGTATAAGCTTATACCATTCCCTGTTCAAAATGATAATTATATAAAAAACACTGGCACTACCTCCGAAGAATCCCAAATTACTTCTTTGCACAATTCACAATCTCTGCTACCTTCTGTACAATCAGTTATTCTTTCCTTCTGATCAAAAAATGCTCTGCATTCATCAAAAGTTTTATTACTTATTGTTCCATCTTTTCTTACAAGTTTATCTGTTTTCTTGTCAGCAATCATCAGTGATTGACTTTGAGAGAGCACCACCACTGGCTTACCTCTGTCAATACTGTCAGGGTAGTAATATGCTTTTGTGTTAACTAAATAACTATTGTCAGAAAACATGCTATTCTTACAAGATGCATACCAATCAGGCCAATAATCTTTGTTACCAACTTGGCGTATATTATAAGATTCTTTGCAAGTACTATTCGAAGGAATAGTAACGCACCATGAATTCATAGTTCCTCTCCAAGTGATAAAAGGGTATTCCATGCCATTCTTATTGCAGTCAGTTGCCGTTATACCAAATTGTTTTACATAATAATCATTAGTTTTAATCTTGTCAATAATGTCTACACTTAAGTCAGGGTATAATTTATTTATTGTCTCTCTTATATAAAGCTTACCATCGTTACTTACGTCAATATAGTTACCATCTTTTTTGCTGTTTTCACATCCTTTTTGGTTACACCCATCATCATCAATTATTTCTTTAGTTCTCTCTTCAAGGTTACACGTTTTTAATATGTCACAATTTAACTTTACCCTTAATTCTTTGTCTATTTTTTCTTCTACTTCCTTTATCAATTCACCCTTAGTCTTATCATCAATCTCAAACTTAAGATCTTCCTCTAGTTCATTTTTAATCTTTTCTTTCAGTTCATTCTTAGTCTTATCATCAATCTCAAACTTAAGATCTTTCTCTAGTTCACTCTTAATATTTTTCTTCAATTCATTCTTAGTCTTATCATCAATCTCACATTTAAGATCTTTCTCTAGTTCACTCTTAATATTTTTCTTCAACTCATTCTTAGTCTTATCATCAATTTCACATTTAAGATCTTTCTCTAGTTCACTCTTAATATTTTTCTTCAACTCATTCTTAGTCTTATCATCAATTTCACATTTAAGATCTTTCTTCAGTTCATTCTTAATATTTTTCTTCAACTCATTCTTAGTCTTATCATCAATTTCACATTTAAGATCTTTCTTCAATTCATTCTTAACATTTTCCTTTATTTTACCTTCTATCTCCTTCTGTATTACATTCTTATCACATCCACCGGTCTTATCCTTATTGTTTCCTTTACCTTCATCATCTTCTTCCTTGGAAACATTGATTATCAGCGGCATATTATTAGTATCACATATTCCAAGTGGTCGGTGATGTATATAGCTTTTACCCTGTTGACATGGATAAAAAGGTTATTTTTTGACATAGTTACCTCCATTGGTAAGTCATGATTATTAAAAATTAATTATAAGTAGAGGTGCCCCCACCTCTGTAGTGTTCCTAAATAACTTCAAAAGTGCCTTCTGGTACTGACATTTCTTCAGAAAAAAATGCTGTTACTTTACGTGAATCTGATATAGAAGAATTTATTGCATCCACACAAGCTTTACATGAAGCATCGTTATCACATCCTCCTGTGATTTTATTGTTTGGGCCAATTTCAAGATCGTTTTTAGTTCCTTCTATAATTTTTTGACATTCTTTAAAATTTTTACCAGTAGATTCCTTAGTAGTGGCATCAAGAATATCGCCAGTAATTGGGTTGATTGTTATTGCAAGCTTTGAAAAGTCAATTGGTTCTTTAGGTTTAGGCTGTGAACAAGGTGGTATACGTATGTTAATGGTGGTAGGGTTGCATGGTTCAAAGCAAGGATGGTGGTTCCATAGTTTGGGAGTGCAAGTTGTATGTGTAGGAATACACGGATGCACATGTGCACAATTTCGTGGTTCAGAGGTGTAAGCCGTGTATGGAGAAGCGGATGATTGTGAAAAAAGATTGTAGTTCATAATAATTTCCTTAGTAATTAAAAATTATTATAATTATAGTATATAATAGTTAAAAAAATAATAATTTAAAGATTAAAATTAGCATACACAAACTTACAGTACATTTTAAAATACGACTTTAATGTAGCAGGTATTAGAGTTGGAAGTTTTACTATGGCAGAATAATGATAAGATTCCAAGAAGGAGCTGTCAGTAGTCAAATTAGTTGTCTTGCTGAAATAAATTGTGATAGAACTGCTATAGCCACTGCGAATAACAATTGCTTATCCTCTCAAGCAAAGTGTGAAGCACATGGGAACCCATGTGCTCTTGGAAGCGCGTATAGCTAGACACGCGTTTATGAGTTGTTTAAAAAACGATCCTCTAACAAAAAAACCCAAATCCATTACAAGGATTGTGGCATGTATCATAGTCATTATGACACGTATCAAAATGGTTATTACATGGATTAACAGCACAAGGTGCACAAGCTTGTGCACAGTACAATGCTGGTAAAGTTGGTCCTGGCAAGTTAGAAGCTGTACATGGTAGTTTTGGTAAATTACTGTAATGAGAAAACATAATAATCCTTAAAAAATACTATGAGATTATTATAAGTTAAAATGATTAAAAAATTAATAACTTTAATTACAAATCCAGCATATCAACTAACGATATGATGTAAATTTTCTTTCAATTCCACTGTATCTTCGCCAGTTTTGCATATAGCCCCTCTTTACTCATTAGAAAATCATGAGTTCCGACTTCTTCTACTTTTCCATGATTAATTACTATAATCTTGTCAGTTTTAAGTGCGGTTGATAGTCTGTGTGTAATTACGATCGTTGTTCTGTTTTGCATTAACTTGCTCAATGCTTTTTGCACGAGGTTCTCACTTTCATAATCAAGTGCGGAGGTTGCTTCATCCAGTATTAAAACCTGAGGGTTTTTGAGTATGGCTCTTGCTATTACAATACGTTGTTTTTGTCCTTCAGAAAGTTTTAACCCTCTTTTTCCTACAAATGTATCAAATTTATCAGGCAGCTTATCAATAAATTCCATCGCATAAGCACCGATAGCTGCTTGCCTTACTTCCTCATATTCAGCACCTGGTTTGCCGTATAGTATATTTTCCATTATCGAGCAAGAAAATATAACGTGATCTTGTGGCACTAAACCAAACAATGAACGGAGATTTTTCAGTTCAATTGATTTGATGTCATGTCCATCGATAGTAATGCTACCTCTGCTTGGATCGTGAAAACGGAGCAGAAGCTTTAAAATGGTACTTTTACCACTGCCAGATGGTCCAACAATTGATACTGCTTGACCTGCCTCTATAGAAAATGATACGTTATCTAATGCTGGCTTATCAGCATAAAAAAATGTTACGCCATTAAACGAAATTCCTTTTTGAACACTACAAATTTTTATAGGATCGTCGGGATCTGCTATAGAGCTTTTCATATTTTTAAATTCAAATAAACGCTCTACTATTCCAAGACCTCGTTGTAAATCACTGATATTATCGCTCAAATTATTTATAGCTCCTGCTGCGAGCGCTGAATAAAACACAAATGAGGAGAGTTTTCCAATAGTTATATTATTGCTTAAGACTTCTTTAATACCAAAAAAGAGCAAAACAACTAGTGAACCTATCACACACGTGATAACTAGAGTTACTAGAATAGCACGCAAGAGTACTAATTTTACGTATGATTTTGATACTGAGTTTAAATGCTCCTTAAAACGGGTTTTTTCATTTTCTTCGAGTACAAACGATTTGATAGTCACTATAGATCGAAAATTTTCCTCACTAAGTGATGCAAGCTCACTTAATTTATCCTGGGCAAAGCGTGCATAGCTACGCACTTTTTTTCCAAATGAGGTCATAATAATGAGTAGTATAGGTACTATTGCGGCTGCATACGCAGTTAGGTGCAGATTTGTATATAATAACATGGCAACACTGCCAATTAATATTACAAAATTTCGCAATATGGTGAGTAGGCTGCTGTTTATTATTGATTGCAGCACAGAGGTATCAGTAATGAGTGCTGAGATAACATCTTGTACGCCCGTATTCTCAAAGAAACTTGGTTGCAAGTCAGTGATACTGCTATATAAGTCATATCTGATTCTTGCGATAACTTTCTCGCTGCCAATGCCAATGAAATATAACCGAGTAAATGCAGTGAGAGAAATGGCTAAAACTATGAGTATTGCAACTAATAGTTTGGTAGTAAAATTGTGCTCTGCGCCAGAATCAATTATGCTGCTCAAACCCCTGCCAAAGAGGAGAATCATTAAAGCTGAAAATAAAACTGCAATAAAAGCTACGATGAAATAAGATAGATTAGGTTTTATGTAGTAAAATAACTCTCTAATATTAGATCGCATCTTATTTTAAAGTTTCTAAAGTTAAGTATATAGATTTTAGTTTCAGGAAAAAGGTACAGCATTAGTCTACAGTGTACTTCCTTAGAGCAACACGTTCAAGAAACTTTAGCTTGATTTCTACTGTAGGACAGCATTATGCCAAGTGCAATGCTCGAAGATAGAAGAGAAGAACCACCATAGCTGAAGAGTTATGCCGGTGGTTGGAAAAATGCTCAATGTTACCCCTATGTTTATTATGAATTGTGTAATAAAAAAACTACTGGCCAGACCAGAGTTTAATATTCATTGGGAACGTTCAAAGAAGCATAGGCGTCAAGTTAAGAGAATACGCCCAATATAGCAACCATTTAAGGTTTATTTGTTATATTTATTTTTTAAGAAATCTTGATCTAAAATAAGATAATTTTTTTTAAAGAGTCTATAAATTACTAATTTTATCGTTTAATGTCTAAAATAATTTTTACCGCTTCTCTTCTTTCTTATGCTACTTTTCCTTAACTTGACGCCTATGGTTTATTTTACACTCCCTAATTCTCCCTCCACTTTAGCCTTTTATATATAATGTTCTTCAGCTTTTCTTTCTCTAAAAAGTTGAGAAATTCCTCTGCTCTCATATTTGCTGAGATGTTCCTGCAACTGGTTCATGACTTACATTACTAAATGTAGAATCTGGTACTCGCATTTGCAGTTGTTTTACTATCTCTTCTACCTCTGTTTTTTCTTTTTCTACTTTCCTCTTTTCCTTCTCTGCTACATCCCTTGCTTGTACTACTCTCGTTACTATACCGAGCTTTAATCTATCAATATCCTGGTCACTACATTCTGGTACATTCTCTATTGATTCTTCTTCCTTCTCGCTTTCAATAAAACTTCTGCTTAGCTTCTCAAACTTATTTGCAAGTTCTGATAACCTTTCCAAGTCAGGCTCTTTTATTTCTCTCTTCAAGTCCCTATACTCTCTACATAGGTTCTTAAATTTTGTTATGTAATCTTCGTTTAAAACCAAAAAAGTATATTGGCACGCGGCTTTGTTGCATAGCTCCTTAATTTATTAAGAATGATAAAACTTTACATAACTATCTCAAATTTAGCAGTACCAATTTTAGTAAATTCATTTATTAAATAGCACTTGATTGACACACGATTTATTTCAGACTTATTTTTTAAACTCAATCCAAATGTTTTTTAAGTCTAAAGAAAAAGCTTTCAACGTAGGACCTCACACCATTTCTTCTTCCAATTTGCTATGCCATCTTTATAATTCTCACTCAACCTTATTATACTAATATTTTCATTTCTTTCTGACATGTAGACTTTTGCATCTTTTCTTGGCCGTATTATAGGCTTTATATTCTTTACATATTTTATACACATTCGTTGTATCATAAAATGCATCTGCGTAGGGGGATAAGATATTGTACTTATTCTCTATTTTTTTTAGCATGTTATATGCTAATGTACTATCACGTGAAATAGCATTAGTGTATTCCGTAGCTATTACTTCTTTATTTTTTATATTTAAAACAACATGTACCTGATCTAGTTGATTATTTCCTTAGCATACTTATAGTTATGTTGATCACTGTTATTGTAAATATTAACTGAAGTACTATCTATAGCAATTTCTATGTCATTCTTATCAACCCTATGGTCATTAATTTTCATATTTAGTCTTGTTAACCTCCTGGGAATAGCTAATAACTCTAAGCTATCTTTTCCAGATACCCTTTTATAAAACCGTCTTAAACCTATCCTAAATAGATATATGTATTAAAATTACTACTCTATCGCTATAGATATAGTTACCACCAGCTACTTTTGGGCTATTTTCGTACCAACTCTCCATGGCTTTATCAATAAAGTGAAAAATATTTCCTCTTTCTTCGAGAAATTTGTTATATTCACTTTGGTTACTGACTCTCATTTTGACTGGCATATTTTTCTTAATTGGTTGAATATCTGTTTTATAATGAATTCTGTCAGTAACTTACACTTTTTCTACCTAGCTATGCAACAAAGCCTACCCCCCCTAAAACACAATTACACATAGACCTATTTATTATAGAGATATTGCTGCACCTTGAACTTATCTGCTCTGCCTTCAGCTCTACCTATTAAATAAGTTTTTTTGTTATATTGTAAGTATGTCATCATGTCAACACTAGTATAATCACTTTTATGTGATTTTTATAACTGGATATCAGTGTCAAATGATACCGTTATTATTTCTGAATATATCTCAGTTTATATCTCCAGCAATGATGAGCCCGTTATCTTCCTTTAGCCTTCCACCACTTTCTTGCAGAAAAAGTCTACCGAGCAAAGTTTTGTATTTGTTAATTCCAGAGTAAATTATTCCATTGTATCTTCCGGCAGCAAGGTATGCGAAACCCAGAACTGTTGAGCCGAGGGAGCGTACATTATTATTGCCAGGCAATAATTTATTTAACAAATTACCATTTATGTCTATTATCCCCCCTTCACGGGCTTTTATTCGCATTCTTACATGGCGAGATTTAAAATCTTCAAGAAAAGCACCTTTCTTTTCTTCTGCCCAAAAAGTTTCTCTAAGGGCTGGGGCATCAATCACAGCTGCTACAACTCTGTTTTTATGAATGAGACAAACTGATACTGCAAAATAAACCATGCAGCTAAAAAAATTTTCCTTGCCCTCTATGGGCATAATAAACCAAGTATAACCTTCGTCTTTTGCATCTTGATCTTCACAAATAAACTCATAGTCTTGTTTGTAATTTTTCAAGCAATCGTATATAAGTTGCTTGGAATTTGAATAAGTTTTATTGATAAAGTCCGCTGACTTAACACTGGAAATTTGCAATTCATTAAAATCACGTATAAGCTGCTTGGAGGCACTGCGTACAGAATCAAGCATCACATTGATTCGTGGTGATGAAATGGCCATCTACTCTTTTACTCTTTCGTAATAGCTGTTATCAGGAGTATGTACTACAATTTTATCACCTTCTTTTATAAATTGAGGCACGTTAACGCGTATTTCGTTTTCCAAAATTGCAGGCTTATAAGAAGCAGTAACAGTCTGCCCTTTGATAACAGATTCTGTTTCTTTTACAGTTAATGTAACATAATCAGGCACATGCGCAGAAATTATTTTATCCTGATAAATTACTACTTTAATTTTTATATCATCTTGTAAATAAGCCTTTTTTTTCCCTAATAAATCTAAACTTATAATAATCTGCTCGTAATTACTTGGATGCATAAGATTTACAATATTTCCCTCAGTGAAAAGGTAAACATATTCCTCTTCATCTAAAATTGCCCTTCTGATTGTTGCATCAGAACGAAACCTTTCATAGTATTTTGCTCCAGTTTTGATATTTTTCATTTCAACTTGTATGTATGCACCACCTTTACCAGGTTGAGTATGCATAATACTCACAACCAAAAACAACCCACCATTATGTTCCAGAACCTGACCTGGTCTGATATCATTAGCCCTCTCTGCCATAATTACACCTTTAATTTAGTCTGACGATTATAAATAACTTTATACAAATATCAAAGTCTTTATTAATCAATAAATCCTGGCATATTAATTGCTATATACCTTTTCTTTATATTTATATGTGGAAATGTTTCTTTAGTGAAAGATAGCATGATGTTTTTTTTTGTGCTGATAACCAAAATTTCCAATATATCCCCTGAGCCGAAATTATGTACAGATTTTACATGGCCATATAATTCATTACTTTCCAGCCTTACTTCCATATCTACAAGGTCACTTTGATAAAGTTCATCCTCGTCATTTAATTGTGGTAGCTTGCCTCTTTCTATGTATAACTTTTTATTTCTTAAAAGCTCTGCTTCATTACGGGAACTTACACCGCTGATTATTGCTATTACTAAATTATCACTGATAACAGACACTGAGCTTATTTTGTAATTTTCACTACCACTTATTAGTTCACCATATAGGGAAATATCTTCGGGCTTTTCAGTAAAGGTTTTTATTTTGACAGCTCCTTTGATTCCGTGGGGGGAAGTAATTATTCCGAGGCATACTAACATATTAATATGATAATTAAAATCAGCTTTTTGTCTATAGATACTGACTAAGATGTCAGTAGCATTTACAATTTACTAAATTAACATACAATTAATATTGTTATAATTATAGTGGGTAACGTGTGAGTTCTATCAGTAATCAAGAAAAGCAAAGTATTATAAGTGGCTTACAAGGAATTAACTGCAAGCTACAAGGTGAATCTATAAAGTTTGATGACACAAAGGAATCCATAATAGTAGCACGTCGTAAGCCTGTTGTTGAAGGGATATTAGAACATCTAAGCAACCCTTCCTCTACTAACTGTAATGTTATGATCGATGCAGAAACTGGATTTGGCAAGACTTACGATATTGGAATGTGGAGTCATGTACTAGCCCAAGTAGGGTTTCATCATCTGGTTGCAGTACCAAACAGTGATCTAGTAAACCAAGCTAAAAAAATGATGAGTAGTGCATTTATTGTAAACATTAGAACACCTAAAACTGCTGAGGAAATTAAAAATGCATCGAAGGCAACTGAACCTACAACAATTATCGTGACGCATGACCTGCTCTTACATGATCAAAAATTTGAAGACCAAAATACCAAATTGTGGATTAGTGTTGATGAAGCAGACAGTATCAGCAAGCAGCAGGCTTTTGAGAACATGTGCAAGCTTAATGAGGAGTATCCTACAACTTATCTAACTGCAACACCAAAGAGAAGGATTTTAAATAGATGCGGAAAAGTTATCAGCCCTACAAGATTGAGTAGACGTTGTATTGCAAACACCATCGAAACAATGAGTGTTATTGCAAAAAACAATAGAAGAGCAAATTTCACTCTAGCATTTGTAGTGAATATTGCTGTTACTATAATACCTATGATTATATTATTTCCTGTTATAAAAAGTAATGTTGCTGCAATAATTGGTATAACTTCAAATTATTGGCTGTATTCTGCTTTGATTGAGCAGCTATACCATACAATTTCTCTATTTATATTTGGTATAGTAATGTTGCCAATTTGGTGGGTGCTAACTAAAGCAACTGGAATAGAATCAAGAGAACTGCTTTCTAGATTTCTTGCTAACCTGCGTAGCTTATTTACTAGAGAAAAATCCAGTCCAGTTCATGAATATGTTGAAGAGAGTGAAGAAGTTTTTAATTACAATAAACTTGTTGATAACGATGATTTATTAACTTCTGTAAGATGGAACGTGCAAAGCCCAATTGGAGAAAGTGCTCTGATTTTAGTTGATGATGTAAATAGCATAGTTAATCTTAGTTTTGCATTGCAGGGTAAGAATAATTTAGTATATGAAGGTGGTACACGTTATGAAGTATATAATAAATTCCAGCCTGAAGGGATGTCATATCAAGACTACAGGCTCAAGTTACGTGAAGTGAATTTTATAAACTGTGTTAAAAAGCAACATCCTAGTCTGACAGAAGCGCAGATATCTGAATTAAAAGAGAAAGTCGATTTTAGTGATATCGCTAAATATTTAAAATATAGAGTAATGCATTCAATGATCGATCTTACTCTCTCATATTTAATGAAGTGTGATAATATTACTTTAGATAAAAAAAGAAGAGAAGGTTTAGGCGGATTGATAGAAGATGTTAAAAAGAATATTAGCTCTACTAATGATAACAATATTATAAGCTACCTAAAGGAAAAAGGCTTTAGTGAACAATTTGCTAGAGGCAAGCTTTTACCGCAAATAAAGGTAGTAATTGAAGCATTGCGTAAAAGTGATAATGAGCAATGCAGGTTAATAATTGATAACTGGCACTTAAGCAAAGAGCTACATGGTTTCATGGAAAGAGAAGAAGGTGTACTGCATAGCCTCAGTAATTTCTGCAAGGAAAATAAATGCATCTTTGCAGGGATTGGGAGAAATGATCTTGATATTGAAGAGAACAGACCCTTTTCAGCAATAATGCGTAATCAAATAGGTGGATATCGAACTATCCATTGTGATTATGAAAAAAGGGATTTTGATGCGTTAGCTAAATGTGCGTTGACAACGATTGTAGATGGATCGAAAGGTCGTGGGTTTGATAGTGAATATAATCACGTTGCATCAATATTTGCAGATTCAATCAGTCAATTCAATAATCCATCTGAAGCCCTACAAAATCTTGGAAGAAATAGGGAACGTAATGCGAGCAGGCAAGCATGGTTTTTTGCTGCTGCAGGTGAAAAAGTTGAGCTATTTGTGGATAAGATCTTAGCAAATTTTAAAAACGAACCACGGAATTTTTGTCAGAAAATTTTGTTTCCAGCTACTGATAAATACAATAAGTTGCTAAAAAATAGAATGGGAGAAGAACTTGGAAGGAAAATAGAAATCTATATTAGTAAAAACATTGATGCATTAGGAAACATCGATGATCCAGCTCTAAAAAAGTTTTCAGATGATTTAATAAAGGGAGCATATGAAAAAGTTCATGATATCAATGATTTTGATGTCAAAAAGACAGAAGAAGACTTACGTAAGATTTTAAAGAGCACAAAGAAATACCTTTGTTCATATGAAGATAGAATTAGAAACAATGGTAAATTATCTTGCACACGCTCAGCTTTGTTTTCTGTGGGAAGTACTATAACAAAGGTAATGTATTATCTATGGGCAGGGTTTGACTATTTAGTCTTTTTGGCTAAAGCGTATAATATAGATAAATCTGAAGATGCCAGTGCAAGAGCGTATGTACATGTAATTAAAAACTATCACTGTGAAAGTAGTGTAAAAGCTCAAAATGTATTAGTCCATGCGTTAGAAATTGCCAAAGAACATGACATTAGTTTCATAGGAAACAATTTGTACGAAGGTAATGAAAATACATGTAAAGAAAAAATCATCTCATATTTTCAATCCAAGCAATATATACGTGCATTAGACAGAACAATTGCTCAAATTAAAAATGAACACTTGGTAACAATTTTGAAGATACTGTCTCTCACGTCAACTGATTATTTCACTAAATCACCATTAAATGGTTGATTATTTTTTAAAATACCAAAAACCACATGCATTAATTTTCTCATTAATGCGACAATTATTACCATTGGACATTTTCCTTTACTTGCTAAACGTTGGCAAAACTTTTGAAAGTGAGAATTATGATTCTTGACTACTATAGCTGGCATATAAAGAGTTTTGCGAATACGTTCCGACCCTATTTTACATATTCTACTTTTTTTACTGACAGATGAACCTGATTGGTAATATTCAGGATTTAGACCGGCAAAGGCTGTAAATTGTCTAGCATTATCAAAATTATCAACAGATGGCATTTCTGCAACGATAGCAACAGCAGTAAGATGTCCT
Source organism: Wolbachia endosymbiont of Cylisticus convexus (assembly GCF_003344345.1). Next base: position 13,118 of record NZ_QPIP01000047.1, read on the forward strand.
ATACCTTTTACAGTCTTGATGTTTTCTATCATATTTTTTAGGTGTGAATGGTTATTAACATGCTCACAAATCTCTTTTTCTATAGCAGAAATTTCTGTTTCTATTGTAGCAACTACTTCAAGTATGGCTTGCTTACAACGGGAATTCATATTTCAAGCGATTCATCTGTTGTAACTTGTCGTCTTTAAATGCTTGCAAACAACGATAGAGATCTCTTAAACGCTTGACTTCAGTAGGAGCAGGTTTCCAAAGATTAGGTTTATTAGCAATACAAAACCTAGCAATCATGGCAGCATCTGACTTATCTGTTTTGTTTCTGAGTAGCTCACTTTTGCCAAAAGCCTTGATTTGAGCAGGGTTTACCACACTTACATTATGTCCAAGGTCATACATAAAAATAACTATATCTTCACTGTAACAACCAGTCGCTTCTAGGCACAGATGAATAAGGACTGCTCCGTGATTATTACACCAAGCTTTTCAAAACCTTCCTTGTTATTGTGAAAAACTTTATGTCGTTCTTTGTTGTCTATCAATAAACAAGCATCAAGTTTCTTTTTAGAAATGTCTACACCTAAAATAGCATTGACTTGCATAAAATTTCCTCTAGGACTATAACGAATTGAGAGTTTAGACCAACCTTGTAATACGGGATATAATTCCAAAGATACTGTTCAGTCTTT
>NZ_QPIP01000048.1 GCF_003344345.1 Wolbachia endosymbiont of Cylisticus convexus
CATAGGCGTCTCAAGTTAAGAGAATACGCCCAATATAGCAACCATTTAAGGTTTATTTGTTATATTTATTTTTTAAGAAATCTTGATCTGAAATAAGATAATTTTTCTTAAAGAGTCTATAAATTACTAATTTTATCGTTTAATATCTAAAATAATTTTTACCGCTTCTCTTCTTTCTTATGCCACTTTTTCTTAACTTGACGCCTATGCTTTTTTTTAAACATTCCCTTCAAAATGGGTAGAATGTAGTTTTAGGTGAATAAAATATTTCAAGTGGTGGCAGCTACCTTAGCTGTAGCTGTAAAAAACAGTCTACAACTTAAGAAAATTTTATTTGAAAAACAGTATAATCTTATTTCTCTATAAAATACTATCTTCAACTTGAATATGTTGAAAAATATTTTGCGTATTATCCAAAAAGTTATTCTTTATATTAGTTAATTCAGATTGTTTTTGGGATAGATTATCCTCCATTGTTCTGTTAAAACAATCAAGATCATTGCACTTTAATTGAGAGTGCATGTCTCCATTTTCATATAAACTTCGTATAACATCATAATATGCTCGAGTTTCATCAGTTTCTGGTTGTTGCTTTTCCCTGAGTATTGCCTTTAATTTCGAATCTATGTCTAATTCTTTTTTTATAGCTTCAGTAGCATTTTCATGATACTTTTTATAATCCTCAAAACTCTTTAATATTTTATCTTTTACTTCGTTTTGTAACATTTTTAGCAAATCTTTAGCATGAGGTTTTTCAATTTTTTGCTTCCACTCATCATATGTATATTTTTGTTTCCCACCATATTTTGTGCCATAACACTCGCTTCCTGCATTAAATATTTCTTCGTTGCAGGTTTTATCACCCTTATAAAAGTAATCGCTTATATTGATTTTATCGCGAGTTATAGTTTGTTTAATTGCTGCTTTGTTTTCTCCAAGTTCTTCTCTGTATTTGTTAATGCAATTTGACAATTCTTTTTTGCAATCTATAGTCATAAGCTGGTTCCTTTAAATATAATTAAATCTATTTTAGCCTAAAATAATTAATATTTTATTAGGTAAATCAGGTTAAATTCTGGATGAAATTTGTTTGAACTGTTTTCAAAACGAATAAAATATAATTTTAGGTAAATAAAATGAATTACGATGTAATCATTTCAGGTGGTGGGCTGATTGGTCTTATTACTGCTATTGGCCTTAGTAATGACTCTGTATCTGTAGCCGTAATTGAAAAAAATAGTCTACCACGTACAGTTAATGACAATCGAGCATTTGCCATTTCTCAAGGGTCAAAAAAGATATTGGAAAAATTAGGGATCTGGCAGTTCTTAGAGGGTGAAACTGAACCAATACTTGATATATGCATATTAGATGGAGATAGCCCATTTACTGTGCATTATGACCATAAAATGGTTGGTGAAGAACCAATGGGTTATGTAATCAAGAGCGCTATTATATGGAATGCAATTAATAATAATTTTTTGCATAAACTCAATGTATATTCTCCACGTTCCTATAAAAAAGTTGCTTGTGACGAAGGATACGTGGAAGTTACTCTTGATAATGATCAGCAATTGATATCATCGCTATTTATCTGCGCTGAAGGTAAAAACTCTAAGTTGCCAAAGTTGTTTTCTATACCAATGATAAAATTTGATTATAAACAAAATAGCATAGTATTTAATGTAAAGCATGAATTGCATCACCAAAACTTAGCTGTAGAGCGGTTTTTTCCTGGTGGTCCATTTGCAATTTTGCCAATGAAAGGTGGCTATACTTCTTCAATAGTTTGGACAGAAAAATACGAAATTTCAAAAATGCTAATGAGCTTATCCGAAGAGGAATTTATCATAGAGCTCAAAAAAAGATTTGGTTCTTATTTGGGAGAAATTGAGTTAGAGAGTGAAAGAAGATCTTACCCTTTGAGTTTTACTTTTGCGAGAAAGTTATATAAAAGCAGAATTTTGCTTATTGGCGATGCAGCACATTCAATCCATCCAGTTGCAGGTCAAGGACTTAATCTTGGAATGAGAGATGTAGAGAGTGTTATAAGACAAATAACTACTGCAAAAGCCTCTGGTATTGACGTTGGCAGTCATTACCTATTGAAAAAAATTTCACGTGACAGATACTTTGATAATTTTACCATGGCACTTGCAACTGATGGGCTAAATAGGATATTTTCCAATAGAATATTTTGCGCTAGAGCATTTGGTTTAATGGTAGTTGAAAATTCAGATTTTCTTAAAAAACGTTTCATTCGGCACGCTATGGGGTTTATGTGAACCACTATCGTATCACAATGTTCGTACAGCTGTGTGTGTTCCATCAAAAGTGTCATACCAGTGCCTGTTTCTGTCATTCCGGTACTTCCTCTCCTGTCATTCCAGTAGCCTTTTCTTGTCATCCCAGTGCCCAGACACTGGGATCCAGAAAACTTAACTTTGAATAAATCTGGATTCCAGCGTCACGCGCTGGAATGACACCCATTTCTTTCCAGTACTTCCTCTCTTGTCATTCAAGTAGCCTTTGTAGTGTCATTCAAGTAGCCTCTTTGGTGTCATCCCAGTGCTTGACACTGGGATCCAACTAAATTGGTAAACACGAAAGCGCTTTTTTGATGGAACTGAGCGAAAAGACTGGATTCCAGCGTCACGCGCTGGAATGACATTAAATGATTTTCCTTATTTTAGCATTAAGCACGATAAAGAAAATCATTTATAATTGCTATAGCAACTAGTGTAGACACTTGACGTTCCTTGTGATTTGATAAATAGAGGTTTTTATCTGATTTCACAACAAGGGCTTCTGGATGACTTTGAAAGTAAATATTACCATGCTTATCTTCAATAGCCTCTATTACCCCATCACTCGAAAATGCTACAACTTTATATCCAAGTAACTCCAACTTTTTTCTGTTTTCTGGTGTATTACTCACTGCTCCTGAATGGGCATCTGGAAAACATGTTGAAAACCAACCATTTTCGTCAGGTGATAAAAATCTAGCAACCACTTCGGCTAAACGACTGTTGGGAACGATCTTTATCTGCTGGAGAGGTACATCCTCTTTCTGTGGATTAGGTGCTGATTTTAAATGAGATCTTCGCTTCTCTTCATCACTCACAAGATTTGCCACACTCACTACTTCAATTCCCTTTGCATTCATTATGCCTTGCAAACCACCACATATGCCAAGTAAATGAATTGCAGGGTTATCATCAATTATTTTTACAATTGCTTCAGTAACAAGCTGGCGACAAGGAGTAGGAGGAAAAGGTTCGGAGTGTAAATTGTAGTAATTTCCTGGAATGAATATTCTATTTATTTTGTGTTCTTTAATAAACTTTGCAACTTTAACTTTTATTCGGTCTAATGTTAACTTCTTTGCCAATGTTTCATCTTGTTTTGCGAACTCTGCTTGAATTTTTTTAAGGCTAATTATTTTATTATAATCAATTAGTACAATTTTAACTCTAAAATTATTAAACATCTCGTAGACACTTTGAGATAGCCCAAGCTCATGCGGGTATGTCTCTTCTTCCGTTTTTAACAAACCAACAACTATGTCATCATTTACTCTATTTTCTGCCGTCAAGGCAGTTGATGCTGGTTCTTCTTTTCTGGTTACATGTTGAGATGCCGGTTTTTCACTAACGCCAGCATAAGTAATATTGCTTAATAATAGAACTATAATTAATAGGATATTAAACACTTTGCTATAACATTTATACATATAGTTTAACTTCTTAACACTTATATCAATATCATAACATATTATAGAATATTTTGCAATAAAAAGGTAAATTTGATAAGAAAAAGAATGTGGCCTGAGCAGGAATCGAACCAGCGACACAAGGATTTTCAGTCCTTTGCTCTACCAACTGAGCTATCAGGCCAACTACGTACTTTCATTTTTAGATAAAAAACGTTATCATGTCCATCAAAAGTTTTTGAAGTATAGAAACAAAAAATGAACACTGATAACAAAATAGGAATCTACCCTGGTACATTTGATCCTATAACCTTTGGGCATCTTGACATAATAAAAAGAGCATGTAAGCTAGTCGATAAGTTAGTAATCGGTGTTGCAGAAAATGTTAATAAGCATACTGCCTTTGACATAAATCTGCGCACAAACATGGCTGAAAATGAAGTAAAAGAACTAGGGATTGATGCAAATGTCATATCTTTCAATGGGTTATTAATGAAGTTTGCCAAAGAGCAGAATGCCTCTGTTATTATCAGAGGGCTCAGAGCAGTATCAGATTTTGATTATGAATTTCAAATGAGTTGGGTAAACTACAAACTCTCTCCTGAAATTGAAACTATATTTCTCCCTGCTTCTGAAGATACTCAATTTATCTCATCAAGTTTTGTGAAGGAAATAGCGAGATTAGAAGGAGATGTTGGAAAGTTTGTATCAAAAAGTGTCCAAAGCGAATTGATTAATCTAAATAAGGTAAAAAATGGAGAATAAATACTCGTTATCTTTTTTATTTTCAAACGGGTATGTTCAATGTATAAAATACTATAAACTAAAGGAGTGACATGTCAGAAGTGAGGGATAATAACGTAATAGTTTGCTGCCGTGGTGATGAGAATGATGATGGTTCTGGTCATCCAGTAGTATATTTACATAAAGAAGGAGAAATGTGTTGTCCTTATTGTAATAAACCAATGAATGAAATAGTAAACTTCGAAGAATTTCAATTTGTTGAGGTGAAAGCAGTGAGTGAAAAGAAAAGAACCAAAATTTAATAGTACTTCATTTTTTTAGCTTATGTAAATAGCAATGAGAGGGGCAGTAAAAATGAAGCTATCCATACGGTCAAGTACTCCCCCATGACCGGGTATTATACCTCCACTATCTTTAACATTGTAAATTCTTTTGATGAGTGACTCAGTAAAATCTCCAAGTTGGGCTAGAATAGCAATTGTAAAGCCAATTATTGGAGAATAAAGAATTGGAAATAAACTCAAAAATATTGAGCCAAAAATTGTACACACTACTCCAGCTAAAACTGCACCAAAAAGCCCTAACCAAGTTTTGCCTGGGCTAATGATTGGACAAATTCTAGTTTTACCAAAATTTTTGCCGAAAAAATAGGCAGCAATGTCGATACTCCAGATAGTTAAGATGAGCCATATTAGTACATATTTTCCCTGTGGTAAGCTATAGAGGTATATTAACGAGGCATTTGGTAATGCAATTAATAGTAATGCGAAAATGTATAAGATTCTATTGCCCTGAGTTAGGTTATACCATTCAAAAGAAGATAAAACTGCGATTGAAAAAACTAGTAGATAAAATGATAAATCACTGAAATATGTAGCAAAAGAAAATATGAGTAATATTACTATTGAGGACAATATTCTAACCATAAAGTTATTATCTACCATATTTTTTCTCTCTTTTTGTATAATCTTCTAGTGCTTTGGTCAAATCTTGACAAGAAAAATCAGGCCACAAAGTATCACAAAAATACAATTCAGCATAGGCTGCTTGCCATAATAAAAAGTTGCTTAACCTTTTTTCGCCACCAGTGCGAATTAATAAATCCAATTTTGGCAAATCCTTAGTATACAGAAATTTTTCAAATTCGTCTTCCAGTACGCAATCGATATTTCCTTTTATGATGTTGTTGATAGCATGTATAATTTCTTGCTTTGCTCCATAACTAATTGCAACAGTGAGTAATAGGCCATCGTTCTTATGTGTCACTTCTTCTGCCTTTTTAATTTGATCGAATATTTTACTGGGCAATAGACTTAAATTGCCAATAAAATTCAACTTAATGTTACAATTGTAAATGAAATTGATTTTATCTTCATTAGTTAAAACGGAATAAAATAAGTCAAATAGGCAGTTAGTTTCGTTTTTAGGTCTGAGCCAATTTTCCATGGAAAATGCATACAAAGTTAAGTAAGGTATGGTCAAGATTGTGCAATGCTTAGCAATATCACATGCAACCTCACTGCCTTTTCTATAACCATCAATTTTTATCCTTCCTTGATTGTTTGCCCACCTACCATTACCATCCATAATAATTGCTAGATGTTTTGGCAGAGATTCTAGATTTAACATTTCAATTCAACCTGTTATTCGGTTTTACCTATCCTAACAATATCAATTAACTTAACGTCTATATCTCTGTATGAAGCGTTCACTACATCAACCTAAAACTATATTATTACTGAAAAATCATTGATAGTCTATACTCTACTCTATGAATAAAGTTTTCTGAACCAGCTACTTAGATGATAAGTGACAGAAAAACTTGGTACTTCTAATGAATTTATTAGTTTGTTATACACTTCTTTTCATGTATAAATTTATAGAAAGTTTTATACGGAAGTTGTTTTATGAGCAAAATTATAGAAGTCAGAGCACCAAAAACTCTTGGTGGTGAATCGGTCACGGAAGGTATAGTCAAAATAAAGAAAAATATTGGCGAAGCAGTAAAAGTAGATGACTTGATCTTTGAAATTGAAACTGACAAAACGGCGCTGGAATTAACTGCAGAAGCTTCAGGACAAATAACTGAATTTTTTGTGAAAGAAGATGATGTAATCAGCCCTGATCAATTATTGGCAAAACTTGCTGTAGGAGAAGTAAAAGAAGAAGTGAGAAAAGAAGATATAAGCGAAGCTCCTGCTAAAAAAGATGCCCCATCAGCTCGTAAAATTATGGAAGAAAATGCAATCAGTGCAGAAAGTGTAAAAGGAACTGGCATGGGAGGCAGAATAACAAAAGCAGATGTGATAGATCATATGAATAAGGCTGAACAACCTGCGGTCGAACTACCAAAAAGTGTAGTAAGTGGAGAGAGAAGAGAAGAACGAGTAAAAATGAGCAAAATAAGGCAAGTAATTGCTGCTCGTTTGAAAGCATCGCAAAACACTGCTGCAATACTAACCACGTTCAATGAAATTGACATGAAAAACGTCATGGATCTCAGGGCAAAATATAAAGAAACTTTTGAAAAGAAATATGGAATAAAACTGGGTTTCATGTCGTTTTTTATAAAGGCAGCAGTGCAAGCGCTGAAAGAAATTCGTGAAATTAACGCTGAAATCTCAGGTGATGAAATCATATATAAAAATTACTATGACATAGGTGTTGCTGTTGGCACTGATAAAGGTCTTGTTGTGCCAGTTATTAGGAATGCTGACCAAATGTCATTTGCCGAAATTGAACTCACTTTAGTTGCCCTTGGTAAAAAAGCACGAGAAGGTAAGCTGCAAGTATCAGACATGGAAGGTGCAACATTTACTATCTCAAACGGTGGTGTATACGGTTCACTCCTTTCCACTCCGATAATAAACCCTCCGCAATCTGGAATACTTGGCATGCACTGTATACAAAACAGGCCAGTTGCTGTAGGCAGCTCAATTGAAATCAGACCTATGATGTACATTGCTCTCTCTTACGACCACAGAATAGTTGATGGCAAAGGAGCAGTTACTTTCCTTGTTAAAATAAAAAATTACATAGAAGATCCAAATAGATTGGTTTTGGAAATTTAAACAGGTTAAAAACGATAGGCCAGTTTTTCTGAAGTTTTCAAGGTGGGGAGATTGTTGTTACAGCTGTACAAACATTGTGATTTATGCCTCAAAAATGCGAGTAGTCCCTTTGGTGTTATCCAAGTAGCTGACACTGGGATCCCAGCTTCCATAATGTCATCTGAGTAACCTTTTCTTGTCATTCCAGTGCGTGACACTGGAATCCATCTTTTCATTTAATCTCATCAAATTTAGCTTAAGATTAGCTGCTCAGTTTGCTTGCAAATTTTTCTGGATTCCAGCGTCGCGCACTGGAATGACACCATTTGCTATGCAATTTACCTTCAAAAATGAATGTTCGTACAGTTGTGTGCGTGACACTTGAACAACACTATCTGCTATTTTTACTCATAATTACCTTGCCTGAGCGAATACGAAAACTTAATTTCAAGTATAGAAGTAATCGTGTTAAAAAAAAGAAGATATTGGTAAACCACTGTCTTCTATTGTAATTAAAAATACATTAAATCTTGGTTTGTATCATTCTCTAATGCCATAGACAACAAATTTTGTGCCTCCTGGATATCGCTTGCAATATATGCTAATTTATCACTTAGGTCATTAAGCATTGGTTTTTGTAAATGAGATGAGATAGGACTAGGAGACTCACATTCTTTACGGCACTTGTCCGCTGCTTCTAAAGTATTCCCTGATTCAAAAACCATATCTGCACATTTTTTCATGCATTTTGACGTAAGACCATCCCTATTTTGTTGTAAATCCATTCCCGATGGAAAGTGTTTTGCAGATCGTATCATAATATACTCCTTAATTAAAAATTTAATATAATATTAACATATAAACACTAATTTTATATTTAAATCAGTATAATTACTTTTCAGAGCAGTAATATGTTTTCTTTATTGAAAAATTCAGAAAAATGCTATCTAAAACATTAAACATAAGATTAGTAATTTTACCATTTCTATATAAAGTTTAATTGAGAGCCCTTTCAGAAATTTGTAGGGCTTTTTTTTGTTGACCTCTCATAAAAAACATTTTATGTTAACGATATTTATAGAGAGGTATATAATGTTAGGTAATCAAAAAAATTCTGAAGTTGTAAATCCAGTTTCTTTTTGCAAGGAAGCTTATGCGTCTAAGCATGAGGATATTGAAGTTTTTGAGAAGTTTATTGTTATTGATAATCAGGAAGAGTGGGAGAAGTTCTTTAAAGCGCAGAATGATATTTCTACTAATACCACTAATAAAGTAATACAAAAGCCTCATGTTCATAAGAATAGTGAGGGTATGTATAGGTACACTGCTGAAGGTAATAAGTATAATGGCAAGGAGATTATAGGCAAAGTTGCTGAGCAGATTAAAGAAGAGATAGCTAAAAATGTAAAAAGTAGTGTTATAAAACTCAAGGAAAGTAAAAACGCAGATAATAGTGTTAAGCCTGTTCTAAGAATTGTGCTAGATGATAACACAAAGGAAGTAAATTTGATGGATCTTATAAGTAATGATGTGTGTAAAAAGTATGGAGTAAAAACAATTACGCTGTGCCTTCCTGATAAAAGTCATACAAGAGGAATACGTTGTCAGATTGATGAGCATGGAGCAAGAATTTATGAAGTAGCTAACGGTTCATATGATATGACCTTGAATTGGTATGTTGAAGGAAAAGAGTGTCGAATGAAAATCAACATTAGTGATGACGGTTCTGTAAAGTTTATTGAAAGGAATGGTGTCACTTGGGATCAGTTAGCTGCATACCAAGAGGTAAAAGTAGGAAGACAATATGAAGCAAAGCCTCTATATGAAGCATTATCACATTTAAGACAAGAAGGTTCTGAAATAGTAGAGGCTTCACATCAGCCTTCAGCAAGTGTGGAAAGTGTAGTTGTGTCAAAACAACTTTCTCTTCTGCTCAAAGATAAGTAAGAAGGCGGTATGGGCTGCTTGCAAATGTAGGCAGCCTATATCTTAGCATCCTTATTTCATATTCTTTAAAGAGTTTCTATTTTCTATACTTTCTTTATTAAAAACCATAGGCGCCAGTTGGTTTTAAAGTAAAAGTCAAGTATCTGGAATTCTGGACATAAAATCCTCCTGTATAAAAAAAAAGTGCAGCGTACATACGACAGAAATTAAGCACACTTACGTACACTGAAGAAGACACGCTACATTTTGCTGAGTTTGATTATTTAATGAAAAAGTCTGCAGACAAATTTGAGCTCTTAAAATATCTCTATTTGTAATTATAATTAGATTGAAAATATGCGGAAGCAATTTTTTTTTAATATACGTTAGCTACAGTTAAAACATAATTGACTTTGCCTAGTTAATATTCCAAATTATAAAAAAGACAAATAATTTCATGATATTGCAGGGTAAAAAAGGGTTAATAACCGGAATAATAAATAAAAGGTCGATAGCGTATGGTATAGCAAAAGTTCTTTCAGAGCACGGAGCAGAATTTGCAATCACTTATCAAAATGAAACAATAAAAGAAAAATTATTACCAATAGCAAATGAATTAAATGTGGAGCTAATATTGCACTGTGATGTTTCAAATGAGGAAACCATAGATAATGTTTTTAAGGAAATAGAGGAAAAGTGGGGTACTCTTGACTTTTTGGCACATGCAATAGCATTTTCCGATAAAAATGAGTTAAATGGTAAGTATGTCAATACTTCACTAAACAACTTTTCCAAGGCAATGCATATATCGTGCTATTCTTTTACTGCTTTAGCACAAAGGGCCGAAAAAATGATGTTAAATGGCGGTAGTTTACTTACTTTGTCTTACTATGGTGCTGAAAAAGTGATGCCAAATTATAATGTTATGGGTTTATGTAAAGCAGCACTTGAAGCAAGTGTAAAATATATAGCATGTGATCTTGGGCCGCAGAACATCAGAGTGAATGCAATTTCCGCTGGTCCAATCAGAACTTTGGCATCTTCTGGAATAAGTGATTTTCACTCCATATCAGAGTGGAATAGAAATAATTCTCCGCTTAGACGCAATGTTACAATAGAGGATGTTGGCAAAGCAGCACTATATTTATTAAGCGATTTAAGTAGTGGTACAACTGGAGAAATTTTGCATGTTGATTCAGGGTATAATGTTGTAGGAATGAAAGTAGTTGACTAATAAAGTACTGCAGATGCATGCGAAACCAGTGTTTCTTTTCTTGTCATACCAACTTCCATATTTACCCCAGCTTCCATAATGTCATCCCAGTCTGGGATCCAGAAAAATTTACAAGCAAACTGAGCAGCTAATCTTATGAGCTTGAAATGAAAAACTGGATTCCAGCATCAAGTGCTGGAATGACACCCATTTCTTTTTAGTGCTCACTTTCTTGTCATTTGAGTAGCTGACGCTGAGATCAAGATTAGGCACTAAGTTGGTAAACACTTTACAACGTTTTTGATGGAACGGCGCGAAAAGACTGGATGCCAGTGTCAAGCACTGGAATGACAGGAGAGGAAGTACTGGAATGACACCATCATAAAGGAACCAGTGTCAGCTACTCGAATGACAAGAGAGGGGAATGACATTTCACCATGTCATTCCAGCACTTGATGCTGGAATCTACCGTCTTAAGCGTCAAGATAAAAACTATTGTTTTTTACCATGGCATTTAAACAAATAATGATTTTTCTCATGACAGCAACTAATGCAACTTTAGCGGCTTTGCCAGAAGCAACTAAGCGCTGATAAAGAGCTTTCATTTTCCTGTTATGACGCATTGCGACCACAGCAGACATGTATAATGCTTTTCGAGCATAAAACCTGCCACCTATGATTTGAGCTTTGCTTACCTTTCTTCCGCTTTCATTAGTTTTTGGTGCAACTCCAATTAGACAGGCTATTTCTTTATTATCTAATCTACCAAGCTCAGGTACTTCTATGAGTAGGATACTCGCAATTTTGCGTCCAATACCTTTATAGCTAGTTAGAAGTTTGCTTTTTTCCTTCAAACCAGGGTCAGAGTCTATTATGTCTTCTATGTCTTGCCTAACTTGCTCTAATTGTTTTTTGGCAAATTCTATCTGCTTTACTATATATTCTCTGGCTTTTCCTGTCACATTATGTAAACGACACATATTTGCGTGAACATCATCGCTTAGATTACGCTCAATTGCTCTTAGTTCTTTTAGTTCTTCTTGTTTTTGTGAAACTATACATTCTACTACCTCATCGTTTTTTGTGATAAATTCAGCATACTTTTCTAGCAATTTTGCATCTAATTTGTCTGTTTTTGCAAAATGGTTACAAGCTTTCGCAAACGCATATACCCGGTTTGGGTGAGCTCTATGCACAACTATACTATGTTCTTGTAACAATTTTACGACAAGTTTTTCATAACCGCCTGTTGATTCTACTACACATAATTCAACAAATACATTAACTATTTTTGACTTTATAAACTCAGATATAGCTTTTTCTGCATTTTCTATACGCTGATGTTTATTGTTGATTGAAATATCAAGTGTCTCTTTTGAAACATCAATACCCATAAAAACTGTTCTAGCCATTTTTGCACCTATAAATTATAATCAAATAACAATATAAATGATGTACAGGATTGTGATTCGATCTTTTAGATCCCCCTACCGTTCGTACTACATTTTTTAAGCAAGGAGTGTACTGAGATTCCTACGATTTCTATCAATCAATCCAATTGACAGTATCACTCCTTGCTCATTATAGCCTTGCGACTTTGATTTAATATACAATCCA
>NZ_QPIP01000049.1 GCF_003344345.1 Wolbachia endosymbiont of Cylisticus convexus
TACAGTCTACAGTTACCGAATAGCCTAAAGATGACATAAACCCCAAAACTCCTTATTTTTCGTTTTCGCCATTTCTAAAGAACTTACTTTCTGTAAAGGATCTTGTGGCGTATTAATAATTGGATCATTCTCTAAATATGGACTTGTACCGTTGCATGTGAGCAATTTTGCAGATTTTTTATGCCCTTCATTTATTTCTCGATTATAAGCTATAACATGCAACGCAGTACCAATACTGTTGCTTTGCATATTAACATACTTTTCTTTATCTTCTGCTGCACCTATCAAAATGGCAACTACATCAGGATGACCATTATAAGCAGCTAAGTGCAATGCAGTTTCACCATTATTATCCTGTAAATAAGGATCTGCCTTTTTTTGTAGAAGTAATTCCACAATTGCTGAATGACCTTCTGCAGAAGCATACATCAAAGGAGTACAGTTATGCCGATCTTTAGCATCAACTGTTGCACCACGCTCTATTAGCAATTCTGCAACATCTAAATGTCCATCGTACGCTGCTTCATGTAAAGGAGTTACTCTACTGCCTGTACTGCTCAATGAATCAACATTTGCACCTTTATCAAGTAAAAGCTTCGCAAAATCTTTATGACCATTCCTGGCAGCTAAATGAAGTGCAGTGCAACCATCTACTTTTGCTTTTGATGTAATCTCGATATTTGCACCACATTGTAGTAAATGCCTGCCAAGCTCAACATCACCTTTTTGTGCTGCAACATGTAAGGAAGTAAATCCTTCAGTATTATATTTGTTTATTGTTTTGTGTAACTCATCGATGACCTGTTGATTGTCAGTACTTTTGAATTCTGGATCTCTTTTAATATTTAATTGATTATTATCTTCTCTACTCACTGCTTGACTCGAGGTTGGAGTCTCATTTAGCATAGCTGAAGTGTCTTGAGCGTTTATAACAGGAGATCCTGAATTGCTACTTCTTTTTATCAGATCAGACTTGATCTTGTACAAATTCTTCTTCAGATTTTCAACTTTTCCATAATCTGCTTGAGAAATGTAACCATCATAACACTGCTTGGCAGAATATACAAGATCCACCATAGGTACAGTAGGATAACAGCTCCATGCCTTGCCTTGCTCCTTGATAAAACCACTTACTATTTCTAATGTTTTTTCTACTACTGATAAACCTTCTTGAGGTGATACACGATTAACACGAGCTTGAACAATGCGTATGTAAGTAGCCAAGACATTAACATCCTTATCATCCACTGCCTTTTTTACTGATTCTGCAATATGACTCAGATCAAAAACTGCATTCTCAGGAATAATATTAAATGAATCTGAATCCACCTCTGCTGGCAAATCTACAACAAATGACTTCGGACCTTCACCAATATTTTCAAAAAAAGACTCAACAATTACGTTATCAGCATCTTTAAAACGCATCTTTATATCATCTAACAAACTTCTGCCATTAGCTTTGTAATTCTCCAATTGCTTAGGAATAGTAAGTGTTACTTTACCGTCTTCATACTCTACCTTACTATCCCGAAATTGAAGTGTGAACTCTAAAATAGCATCAATCCTGCATATTTCCTTATTCGTATCAAGTTCCCTAACAGGCATACTTGGACAATACTGAACATTGAGAGAATCTTGGCTATTATATACAATACTTATCTTTCTATCGTTGGCATTAGGTAAGCTTAGTCTATACTTAAGGAATATAGGAGAGAGCTGCATTAACAAAGAGCCATCATACCCAGCCTGATTGCAACTAGTAATTAATTCTTCCAGTATATGGTCGTTCGGAACTTCTACTTTAGCATGTTTGAACATTTCTGTGAAAACATATTTTGCAAACAGACGTTTATCATCTCCCTGATTGTATTTATCATACAACCCTTTAATAAAATTATTATTTATAATTTGATCATTGATTACAAAAAAATCCGTCCTATATAAGTCTTGATAAGCTGTGTTACCAGATTTTACATCTTCATTATTCTCATTTGCCTTTACTTGACTTAGCAGAGGTTGTGTTAGCTGAAATTCCAATTCAATTGCCCTGTTAGTATTTTGTCCTTCCTCAGCCTCTGAACAATTACCTGAATCTCCAGAATGGCAGCGCTCCTTAATTTCTTCTCGCTCTAAAATTTCAAACTCCTCTTCAGTGCCTAAATCTCCAGAATGGCGGCATTCCTTTTCTTCTGCAGCACTTGCTGTTGGTGGCACGAGCCCACCAAATAAATTCCATCCCATGTTTTACCCCCTAATTATTAGCTAAGCTAAGTATAGCATTAAACAGTAATTTTGCCAAGCAAATTATTAAGTCTTTTAGCAAACAGACTTGCATCGTCCATCTCTTCGCCTTCCACTATACAAGCTTGATAGAACAATAAGTGAATCATATCCTCGAGTGTTGGGTTTTCACCACTTTCAGCGTGAGATTCCATTATACTTCTTATCACAGGATGCTTAGTGTTAATTTCAAGTACTTTTGGCGTGCGGTAATTTAACTGCTTTTGTTCACGCAAAAAACGCTCCATGCGAAGATCCATAGCACCTTCATCAACTGCTAGACATACAGGGCTGTCAGTCAGTTTTTTTGAGATTTTCACGCTTTTCACTAAATTACCAAGAACCTTGGTGAAATATTCGAGTATAGAATCCGTATTTCCCTCAGTTTTTTCTTCGTTTGACTTGCTTTCTTCACCTTTTTTATCTTCTTCTGAAGAGAATTTTTCCAGATCAACATCAGCGCGAGTCACAGACTTGAATTTTTGATCTTTATATTCATGAATTACACTAGTCCAGAAATCATCAACTGGATCAACAAATAGAAGAACTTCCAATCCTTTACTGACAAATCCTTCAAGTTGTGGACTGTTTTTCACTGAATCAAGGCTATTGCCTGTGAGATAGTAGATATGCTCCTGCTCAGGCTTCATTCTGCTTATATAGTCATCAATACTGACTAACTTCTCATCACCAGTGCTATTAAATCTGCAAATGGAAAGAAGTGCTTCTCTCTCATCAGTTGGCATAGCTTCGCAAAGCCCCTCTTTTAATACCGCACCAAAATTGGCCCAGAATTTTGTGTATTCCTCTAAATTCTCTTTTGCTTTTTTACCGAGCTCTGATATAGCACGCTTAGTTAAAGATTTCCTAATTTGCTCAACAACACGATTATTCTGCAGCGTTTCCCTGCTGATGTTGAGAGGCAAATCTGGTGAGTCAACCACGCCTTTTAGAAATCGTAAATATTGTGGTATGATTTGTACATTATCCTCAGTAATAAATACCTTGTTTACATATAACTTCACAGAGCAGCGTCTATCTGGATGGAATAAATCATAAGGCTTGATAGAAGGAACATAAAGCAAGTTCGTATATTCTATTGCACCTTCATTTTTATTATGCAGTATCATCCAAGGCTCACCACCTACATGCGCAACACTGCGGAAGAAGTCGTTGTGTTCTTCTTGAGTGACGTCATTTTTCGGCTTAGTCCAAATTGCGGCTTTGCTGTTTAATTTTTCACTTTTTCCTTCTTCATTTACAAACTCAACGGGGAAATTTATGTGGTCAGAGTAAGTAGTAACAATGTTTTCAATACGGAATTTGTCTAAAAACTCGCTTTCTTCAGGACGCATAATAAGGGTAATTTTCGTTCCACGAGGGATTTGATCATCTAATTTGCTAATTGAATATTCTCCATCTCCTTTCGATTTCCAGACCCAAGACTCTTCTTCTCCAGCTTTTCTCGATTCCACTATCACTTCTGATGCAACCATGAAGCTTGAATAAAAACCAACACCAAATTTTCCAATCAGCTCTACAGCTTGGTTTGAATCTTTATTATTCTTGATCGCATCTAAGAATTTTTGCGTACCAGAACTCGCAATCGTGCCAAGATTATCTATTAAATCCTGCCTGCTCATCCCAATACCATTATCGGTTATATACAGCTCATCCTTATCTTTATTGGAGCTAATGGTAATCTTCAATTCATCACTTGAATCTAGTAAATTAGGATTTAGCTGTGATTCATAGCGCAATTTATCACATGCATCTGATGCATTTGATATTAACTCACGCAAAAAAATATCTTTATTAGTATAAAGTGAGTGGATTACTATATTCAGTACTTTCCCTACTTCAGCATCAAATTTTAAATTTTCAGTTTCTTGTACATTGTGCATTTTGAGCTCCATTATTAGCCTACTACTCTAATAATTTAAGTATCGCACTGCGATCTTTCAAGGTCACGCATGCTAAAATTTATGTGAGCTAACTTATGGTTCCAATGCTAAAGTGAAGTAAGTACAACCACTGTGTCATGCAAACTGAAATGATAAGAAGAGAGTTCTGTCCTTAATATGGACACTTTCTTTATTCTTAAAACATAATATCTCTTATTTGCTTCAAAGATTTGTTAGTCTTTGATTCTTTTTCTTTAAAAATAGTCTCAAGAGAGGTTTTAAGCTTTTCCCATTCTTTTTGATCATTTAGACTCTCAATCTTCTCCAGTGCTTTCTGAGGTGATGAATATAATTCCTCATACAAATCAGTGTTTACTGATTGTAGTATTACTAAAAATGTAAATAAATTTGGATCAAGTAATTCTTCTTTCGGATAGTTCAAAAAACATAGCTTTATTTTCTTTACGCAGTATTGTATTGCCTGCAATGATAATGAGAAGCTTTTTGCATAAAATATAAAGCTATCTATAATTAAGCTTTTTGATTTCTTTGGCAATTCAACATTTTGAAATAGCTTTCTTGTAAACTGCTCTGTTGGCTGTTTTGGCAAATGCAAAGAGAGATCAGTAAAAGATTTTAAGCTAAAATTTGGTCCAAGTATTGTGCTGATCGCTCTTTGCACGTTACTTTTATCTTGACTAACAGAGATAATGAAAACCAGCCCCTCTACATCAAGCATGTACTTTATGGATTCTAAAAAATCGACAATGAATTTAGGGCGACATATATCAAGATCATCCACCATTATATAAATATTTTTGTCTTTCCTGATTTTATTAACCACATCTGCTAATTGTGTCTTAAAATCTCTAATGTTCTCTTTTCTTCTTTGGAGAAGATTTAATTCACCCAAAACAAAACCAATGTCTTTCTTATCAGCCTCCTTTGCAGCATCAAGAAATACTGAAAGCATAGCAAGTGGAGATTTACTGATTAGCTTTCCTAATGTATTGAGAGAAAATAGTTCTTGGTTTATGTTTTTGAACTGCTGTATAACACTTCTTTTTACTTTGTATGATGCGAATAGATCTTCAAACAGGAAATGCAAAAAAGAAGGCAATGGTTGATCTAGCGCACTAATATCCCATGCGCTGTAATAAGCTGCAATTTCATTTTGCTGCTCTAGATCCTTTACCCATTCTTGCAAAAAAAAACGTCTTACCCCACTTATCATATCCTTCTAAGGATACGATGGAAAAAGACTTACCAATTGTCTTGATTATAGAACTAAATTTACTTGCAACTTGTTTATAACCTAAGCAATCATTTTCCCAAGTTGTTAGCTTAGGTAATTGCTCCTCTTCTTTTTTCTAAACGTTGCTAATGATATAAGTTTTTTTAAGCACATATCTTACTTTGTATTTAACTCATACTCTTGTCTCGAAGTGAGAGCTGCTTTTAACGTTCCTTCATCTAGGTAGTCAATTTCTCCACCTATTGGTATGCCGCAAGCAAGGCGCGATATTTTGACATTCGAGTTTTTTAACAATTCAATTATATATTGCGCAGTAACTTGGCCTTCTAATGTCGGATTGATTGCAATAATGACCTCTTCAATTTTAAATTCTGTAACTCTTTTAGGAATGTTATCAAGATTGAGTTCTTTTGGACCTACGCCATTTATTGCTGACAATCTGCCACCCAAAACATGATACATACCTGAATATATATTCCCTTTTTCAAATGCCCATAGATCACCCAACTCTTCTACTACACACATTAACTTGGTGTCACGCTTTGGGTTAATACAAATAGAACACGGTGATTTAGTATCTAGGTTTCCACAAATCTTGCACTCTATTATAAGATCCGCTAATTCTCTAATCAAAGATGCAAGCGGTAGCATGACTTTCTCTTTGTTTTGGAGTAAATGTATAACTAACCTTCTTGATGATGATGGCCCTAAACTTGGCAATTTAGAAAAAGCATGAACTAAATTTCTTATATTAGTATTCATTCAATAAATTCAGGATAGTTCATTAAACCATAACATCAAACCTTTCATAAAGAAAGCAGTAAGTCATAGCTATACGCTGCTGGCACTTTTACCTTCGTTACCCCGTCCCTATTTTATCCTGTTCCTACTATTGTTAGAAGGGCTATAGCTGGAATTCTGGACATAAAATCTTCCTGTGTAAAAAAGATTAGAAAAAAATGCAGCATACATACGACAGATGTGTGTATACGTTGAAGAAGATACGTTTGTTGAAAAATTAATTGAAAGTCTGCAGACAAATTTGAACTCTCAAAATATCTCTAACTATAATGATAATCAAATTTAGAATATGCGGAAGTAACTTTTTTTGACAATATAATGGAGTTTTACAGACAAATAACAAACACTAATTGTCTTACAATTGCAACACTACATAAAATTATATTAACTTTCTGTAACAACACAAAAAATTTATGTCAGAAAGTAGGTTTTGCAATTGTATCAATAGTGGTGGGATTGGTAGGACTCGAACCTACGACCAATTCGTTATGAGCGAACTGCTCTAACCGACTGAGCTACAATCCCTTTTATCAACACTTATAATACACACAAAAGCAAATTTGTCTATTAGCTTATTTCACTATCAACCCAACTTTGTAAATCATTTACTGCACCAATTTTGCGTGCAATTTCCTTGCCATCTTGAAATATAATCAAGGTAGGTATAGATTGAACCCCATACTTACTTGGTACTTCTGTTTCTCCATCTATGTCAAACTTGCAGATTTTGATCTTGCCTTTTCTATCCTTGGCTAATTGCTCAATACGTGGCATCAGACTTTTGCATGGCCCGCACCATTCTGCCCAAAAATCTACCAGAACTAACCCTTTATAGTCAGTGACTTCAGATTTGAAATTTTGATCATTTACCGCTTTGATATCATCACTCATAAAATACCTAAATTTTTGTAAAATATAGCCTATCAATTAGCAGCTAATCAACTAAATTCTTTTGAACTGAAGTGTTTTGCATAAAATGATTACATTTGATGATTAAAGATATCTACATTTCCCCAACCCATTGAGTCTAGCTCAATACGAGTAGGAAGAAATTCAAAGCACTTTTGGGCCAACTCTTTCCTGTCTTCACGTTTCAGCATTAAATCTAACTTTTCCTTTATTCTATGGAGATATAAAACATCAGATGCAGCATAACTTTTTTGCTTGTCTGTTAAATTTTCATTCCCCCAATCAGAAGATTGCTGTTGCTTGTTTAGTTTGGTATCAAGCAGCTCTAAACACAATTCTTTTAAGCTATGATTATCTGTGTAGGTGCGAACTAAACGTGAGGCTATTTTCGTGCAATAGCACGGCAGTGCCCAAGTTTTTAAGTAATAATGTATTATGCTTACATCAAACCGCGCAAAGTGAAAGATTTTGGTTATATTTTTATCCTCTAGTATTTTTCTCAAATTTGGAGCTGTATAATCGTTTTTGAATTGAATCAAATGAGCGTTGCCATCATCAAAAGAGAGCTGCACAAGGCATAATCTATCTCTGCTATGCAATAGCCCCATTGCCTCTGTATCAACAGCTATAGACCTTATACCATCTGGTATTGCACTAGCTAGCAGGTCGTCTTTATATACAAATATTCTCATAAATTTAATATATTGTATGGCACATATGATAACAAAAAATGTGTCTTAAGTATACGAAAAGATCATAGAAGGTTGTCTCCCACATTTTTCATATACGTGGGGTTTACAAATTGTGATATGCACCTATAATCAAAAGAACCTAAGCAGAATTTAATTGCGGGAGTAGCTCAGTTGGTAGAGCGCAACCTTGCCAAGGTTGAGGTCGAGGGTTCGAACCCCTTCTCCCGCTCTTTTTTTAAATCATAAAAAAATTAATTTACTTACCTAATAAATTTAGCTATACTAAAAGTAGTTAAAAGCTTTTTAGAAAATAAGTATGAAAAAAGATGATGTTATAGGATATTCAGCAACTTTAGTCATGGTAGCAACAATAGGAGCACTTACAGGTTTAGGACTCAGCTTTACAGGTTTATCACCATTGGTAATGGGTGGAATTGTTGGTTCTATAACTCCAGCATTGTATACAGCTCTGTGTGCGGGAATTCTGCTATACGGATTTTGCAAAAAAGACTCTATTAAAAAGGAGAATAAAGATGATTTTTTCAATGCAGGTATTGCCACACTTGCAAGTGCTGCAAGTGGAGTTGTTATTGCTGCAGCTACAATGGCTATTTTTCCCGGTGCAGGGCTTGGAATGGGATCTGCAGCTTTAGCAGGTGCAGTGATAGGAGTGATGGCACCAATGGCACTAATTGCAGCAGCATTTGCAATTGAAAAAGTGAACGATTATATTATATCACCTATAGTTGAGCGTTTTTCTTCAAAAGAGGAAAAGAGCAAATTACCTCAACATGTGTGTGCTTAGCAGAGTGGCAAAATAAGGTAGGCAAAAAAGACAACTAAATGAGTGTCATGCCAGTGCGTGACACTGGCATCCAGCCTTTTCACGCAAAAAACGTTGTAAGGTGTTTATCAACTTAGTGCCTAATCTGGATCCCAGTGCCAAGCACTGGGATGACATGATGGAAGCTAGGATGGCAAGAAAGGGAGCACTGGCTTCAATATTTGCATATTAGCCGCTCCCCTGAACAGATACACCTGCAAAATAATCAATTGACGTTAGCATTTAGTTTTCTTTATAATTTCCTTTGTGAAAGAACAAAAATGCTTATTTGTAACGATAGCTGGTTTGCCAAATGCTGGAAAGTCAACGCTAATTAACAGCATCGTAGGCAAGAAGATTGCAATTGTCACCCCTAAGGTGCAGACAACAAGGACGCAGGTAAGGGGTGTTGCAATATGTAACAATACGCAGATTGTCTTTACTGATTCTCCAGGAGTGTTTTCAGCAGAAACAAAACTTGAGAAAGCTTTAGTCAAATCTGCATGGTTGGCAGTTAAGGATAGTGACATCACCTTGCTGATTGTTGATGTAAGCAATTACTTAAAAAATATAGAAAGAATAAAAACTATATTCGCACGACTTCAGCGCACAAAAGGCAGATGCATTTTGGTTATCAATAAAACTGATTTAGTGAAAAGATCAGAACTCAAGATGGCACATGAGCATCTAAATTTGCTTTATAAATTTGAAAAAATTTTTACGATATCGGCACTGAAGAATGATGGACTTTCTGATTTGATGAATTACCTATCTGAAATTGCACCAGTAAGCCCTTGGTTCTATGAAGAAGATCAAGTAACCGATTCCTCAGCAGATTTTTTATCAGCGGAAATTACGAGAGAGAAGTTGTTCTTGAACCTGCGTGAAGAATTGCCATACTCTACAGCTGTTATAACTGAACAATTTGAGGAAAAAAAAGATAAGAGTTTAGTCATAAAACAGATCATATTTGTGTTGAAAGATAGTCATAAGAAAATAGTGCTAGGGAAAGAAGGTGGTAACATAAAAAAAATTAATATCGAGGCGCGTGCAGAACTGGAAAAATTATTTGAATGCAAAGTTCATCTCTTTTTGTTCGTAAAAGTGCGACCTTGGACTGATCGCCCTGAGGAGTATATAAGCGATGCTTAATTCTTTGTTGGTATTTGACATTGAAACTATACCAGATGTAAATTCCTGTAAGAATTTGCTTAATATTAGTGATGATAGTAGCGTAGAAGAGAAAAGAGATGCGTTAACAAAATATCATCTTGAAATAACAAGCGGGCAAAACTCTTTTCTACGTCAGCCTTTTCACCAAATTATAGTTATTAGTTTTTTGCTTTGTGATATAACGCACCAGAGCGGTTACGAGGTATTCACACTACAAGAAATAAGATCTGGAGGTACGATAAACTCTAATGAAAAAGAGTTAGTGAAAGGATTTTTTAACTACATATCAGAGAAAAAGCCAAGACTAGTTTCATTCAATGGACGCACTTTTGATATACCGGTACTGAAGTATCGTGCTATGGTTCATGGCATTCAAGCGGAATATTTTCACAAAGCTGGCGATAAGTGGAATAGTTACAATCAGAGATACAGTAGTGATTGGCATTGTGACTTACTTGAAACCCTCTCTGATTTTGGAGCTTCTGCAAGAGTGAAAATGAATGAAGTTTGTGCAGCGTTTAATCTTCCTGGTAAGATTGGAGTTGATGGGTCACAAGTTATGGACTTATACGATAGTGGCAAAATACAAGAGATTCGCGATTATTGCGAAACAGATGTGATTAACACTTATTTGATTTACTTGAGGTTCATGCATCATCAAGGAAGAATGACTACAGAAAGCTATAATAAGAGCATAGAAGAATTGCTTTTAGAGTGTGAAAAAAAAAGAGCATCTAAAAAAATTTAAAGAGGAATGGAAAATAACTAGTGGTGAAAACTTTTATACTTGAATGTAAATGAATAGATATTATGGAGCAATCTAATAACTGCTCCATAATAATAGTATCTGTTCAGATGCATGTGAAACCATTGCTTCTTTTCTTGTCATCCCAGTGCTTCTGATCATATATCAAGTTAGTGAGTATAGAAGTTATATAAAAATACAACGTTTTTAGTGAGATTAAGGAAAGGCTGGATCCCAGTGTCAAGCACTGGGATGACATTATG